>JAICJQ010000055.1 GCA_025928335.1 Gemmatimonadaceae bacterium | reverse complement strand
GCCTGGGGTGTGATCATGAGCACGGTGTCCCGAACGACTTCCCTGAGCGAAACGCCGTCCATATGGTATTGCGTTTGGCCGGCTTCGATGCGGCTGTAGTTGAGCACATCGTTGATGAGCCCGAGGAGGTGCTGTTTACTGCTGCGAATCCGCTCGAGATACTCGTGCTGCTGTTCGGTGACCGGGCCGGCGACGCCCATCTCGAGGAGATCGCTGTAGCCGCCGATGGCGTTGAGCGGAGTGCGAAGCTCATGGCTCATCACCGTCAGGAACTCGGACTTCACGCGATTGGACGCTTCGGCGGCCGCGATACGCCGCGCGTCATCGACGGACCGCTGCTCGGCGGCCCGTCGCTCGGTCAAGTCGCGGGTGACCTTGGCGAAGCCGACGAGCCGCCCGTCGGTATCGCGCAACGCCGTGATGACGACATTCGCCCAAAAGCGAGACCCGTCCTTCCGCACCCGCCATCCTTCGTCCTCGAAGCGTCCATCGCGGAGTGCCTCGCGGAGCTCCCACGCCGGCTTATCCCATTCGCGGTCTTCGGACGGGTAGAATATCGAGAAGTGCTTCCCGATAATCTCCTCGGCGCGATAGCCCTTGATGCGCTCGGCGCCGGCGTTCCAGGTGGCGATGTGCCCAGACGGGTCGAGCATGAAGATGGCGTAGTCGCGAACCGTTTGAACGATCAGGCGAAATCGCTCTTCGCTCTGGCGCAGTGCCTCTTCCGCGGCCCGTCGCTCGGTGAGGTCACGAGTGACCTTCGCGAACCCGATGAGTTTTCCATCATCGTCGTGCAGCGCCGTGATAACGACGCTTGCCCAGAAGCGCGATCCATCCTTTCGAACGCGCCAGCCCTCGTCCTCGAAACTCCCGGTCGCGGCCGCCGAGCGAAGCTCGTAATCAGGAAACCCCTCGGCGACACGCTCGGGAGGATAGAACACCGAGAAATGCTTGCCGATGATCTCGCGTGGGGCGTAGCCCTTGATGCGCTGCGCACCCTCGTTCCAGGTCATGATGTGACCAGTCGGGTCGAGGGCGAAAATGGCGTAATCGCGCACGCTCGCGACGAGCCGCCGGAAGAGGTCGGGTGCAACCTCCGGTGTCGTGTCGGAGCGCTCGGCCGTCGCGGCGGACTGCTGTGAGCGTGTTCGATCGTCGCGCTGAGGAACCATCGTGGCCGTGAGCGAGGAAACTACAGGAGCGACAGGGCAATACCTCAGGATATCCAGCTTCGAAAGGAAGGAAGGATTGGGAGAACGGCCCACGAGCTCGACGGCTCAGGTCGCAACTCGTGTGCCCGTATGCGCCCCAAAGGTCATCGCGTGGTCTCCCGTTGCGCGATTAAGTGCCGCAATTCGCGGTCGCCGGTTGCGCCGAGCAGGTGGAGCAGCTCACCGGCGTACACATCGAGACCGCTCCGCTCTCCCTCGGCGACTGTGGCGCAGCACTGCGTCTCGTCCGGGCACCACTCCGTGTCCAATGTGATGCGTCCCTGCACGATCGCTACGGGGTATGCGCGGCAATAGAACGGCTTGAGAGCGGGCGACTCCGCCTCGGCCATGTGCAGCACACAGCGACGCCTGCTGTCGAGGAAAACGCACGTGTCGTTCACCACGGTCGTGCAGACCGCCCTCCCGGAGGGATAGTCAGGATCTTCGAATACCTCGTCCTCGAACCAGCGGGTGGGATCGTGTTCCTGCCCGGGCTCCATGTAGCGCACGACGAGCGGCGCCTCGGCCAATACGCGGTCGCGATGCGCGATATCCACCAGCACGCCCCCGCCGCAACATGCGCCGCTGCAGTTATTCGGGTCACAGCCGCGAGCGAATCTCGGAGTGAGAACTTCCTCACCCAGCCGCAGATCCGTGATGTAGTTCAGGTGGTGTTCTCGAAGGGGCACGGTGGGTTCAGCGCCCGAAATGTGATCTGGCATCGCATTGATCCTATCGAATGACGGCGCGTATTGCACGGGTCGCCACGGCGGAATGACGGCGCGTCCCCCGAAGGGCACCCGCTGCGGCATTGCGGGTATCTTTCGGCATGATGCGCGCGACCTCGGCGGCTCTCTTCGGCTTGATTCTGGCGGCGACCGCGGGCGCCCAGCAGGGCGCGACCATCACAGGGACGGTGCGGGATTCCGCGTCGCGTCCCGTGGTGAATGCCGACGTCGTCGCGCTTCCGGGAGCCCACCGGGCACGTACGGATTCAGCCGGAAAATTCACGATCGCCGGAATAGATGGCGGGAGTTACACCGTGCGCGCGCGCAAGCTCGGTTTTGCGCCGACCGAAACGACCGTGGATATCTCCGGCAATGGCCGTCTCAACGTCGTGCTGACGCTCGATCAACGAATGCCGATGCTCGACACCGTGATCGTCCGGGCCGACGGGTCCTGTCCGGATCGCACGCTCGACGCTTTCGCCTGTCACCGGAAGTTTGGGAAAGGCACTTACCTGGACTATACGGACATCGATGAAAAGGAGCCGGTCTACGCCGCCGACATCTTTCGCGACATTCAGGGCTTCCGGGTTGACGTGCGCTCGACGCGGAATGGGCCGGTGCGCGTCGCGGTTCCGTCGAACTTCCATTGCCTCGTTTCGCTGGTCGACGGCCGTCCGGCCTCCCCGGCGAATCCTATTCCGAGCTCGCCGATCGACGTGATTGCCCTCGAGGTCTATCAGCAGCCGGACAGCGTGCCGAAGGAGTACGAGCGTTATATCTGGCCCAACACGGGCATGGCGACGGGGCGCTGCATGCTTGTCGTGTATTGGACGCCTCGGGCTCCAACGCGACGAAGCTGAACACTTGGTGACTCGGCGGCTGATCGACTAGCCGCCGAGTACCGAGTGCCAGGTCTCAACCGCCACCGGAGCAGTAGGAGCAGCCGTGTTGCTGCGCGCGGTTCACGCCCCACGTGCCGGACGGAATGACTGTGATGCCCGGGATGACGGCGGCGGTCCATTCTTTCGCCGCCGCTTCCTTGGTGACTCCGGCATTAGCGGCGAGCATCCCGCTCAACACGGTCAGCGCGACGTTGCAGGCGCCGACGAACACGCCGCGTGCGACCAAGCGATCGATACTCATGTCGTCGGCGAGCAGCGTTCCCGGAGCCGGCTTGAGGAACGGATTCTTCACGGCGGGTTTTTTCGTCGCGGGGTCCATCACCTTGAACGATTCACCAATCTTGTACTTCGCCCACATCGCGTGGTCGAGCGCGATGGGCATCGCCATGTGACGCAACACGAGCACGGCGCCATTTGTGCCTCCCGTCGGCGTCGTCGTGGCGAGAAAGGTGTGGGTGAAGCCGAGGGGCCAGCCGTCGTTCGGCTCATAGGCGTCCACGAGCTGTTTGTTTTTCCCGGTCAATTTGTCCAGCCAGTGCTCCGGATCAGCGGGCGGACTGACCAGGGTTGCGGCGTTCAGCGTCGACACGCCATCGAGACTGCCATTTGCCAGCGCGAGACCCGCGGCGCCCGCAACAGCGAGTTGGCCGAGAAAAGCGCGTCGTCCTGCTTTCGGCTCGTCCGAATGCGATTCCATCGTCTGCCTCCAAGCGCGACTGCGCGCGCTCGTCAGGGGGGTGGGTTGGGACGGCAAGGTGCAGAGCGTTACGACTCTATGTGCAGAGACCCGGGGGGCGTGCCGGCGGCGGCGCGCAGCTCCCGATCCCAGGCTTCGAAGGCGCGTTGATAGAAGACTTTGTTGAAGAGCGCCCACTCCCCGAACGACGACGGCAGCGAAAAGTTCCCGCCCGCCATTGCCGGCGTGACGCCGTCGGCGTGCGCTTTCCGGGCGGCCCGCTCCACCTCGTCGAGCATCGCGACGTAGCGGTCGAGCTCCGAGTCATGGGCGATTGGCCCGTGACCCGGGACATAGATCGTTCCTTTGGCGCGCCGCAACGCGCGGACCGATGTCGCGAGCTTGGTCGGAATCGCATCGACGAAGTTCGGGAACATGGCGTTCCAAACGAGGTCACCGCAAAAGGTGATCGACGGATCGTCCAGCTCGAGCGCGAGATCGCTGTCTGTATGTCCGAGCCGAGGAACGACGCGTACGGAACGACCGCCAAGATCGAGCGAGGTTGGACCGCCGGCGCCGATGGTGAGCGCATCGCGTAACGCCGCGGTCCGGTCGGCGTTCGCAGGTTGGTTGCGCTCGAGCACGAGGGTCTTGGTGCGATCGGTCGCGTGCACCGCGGGATGGGCGTCTTTGGCGAAATACCCTGCGATTCCGTTGGCGTGATCGGCGTGGTAATGCGTGAGAATGACGTGGGTCGGCCAGCGGCCGGTGAGCTCACGCGATTTGTCCGCCAGCCAGAGGGCGCCTTCGGGTTGATTGAATCCTTCAATGGCGAGGACGGCATTGCGTCCGACGATGATGCCGCCGTTCGAGACCGTCGTGCGATCGTTGTTGAAGGGGGTGGAGACGAGTGCCCACACCCCGTCGGCAACCTTTTCGAGATTTCCAAACGGTTCCCGCGCGACGACACTGCCCGTACTGCTCGCCCACAACCGGCGGGCAATCTGAGGCATGAACGGCGCGGCGAGCGCGAGGTGCGCGGCGCACGAGCCGCTCTGCTGGAGAAAGGCTCGACGACTGAAGGTCATTCGGGCAGACGGGAAATGGAGGCGAGGCCGGCGCGGTGACGCCTCAATTGTGCGGCATTCCGTGGAGTCCGGCAACTCCATTGGAAGAGGTTGCGGCGCTCTCGGCCATTTCGTCCGCGAAGCGGAGCGCCGTCGGCGCACGATTTGCCGCGAGTCGGTGGCTTGCTGACGCATCTCAGGAGGTTCAATGAAACGCCAATTCGCACTTACGGTCGGAGCGCTCGGCGCCCTCGCGGGCTGTGCTCGCAACGCGCAAGTCGAGTCGAGCGGGGAAGTCGCGGCGGCGACACCGGTCAATCGTTCGGTGCTGCCCGCCGGCACCTCAATGACGGCCCGTCTCAACCAGTCGCTTGGTACATCGGCGAGTAAGGACGGCGATCAGTTCACCGCGACTGTAACGAACGCGGTCGTCGCGCAAAACGGAACAACGGCAGTCCCATCCGGCGCGATGCTGTACGGACATGTCACAGGCCTCCACACGGCGACATTGCCGACGGATCAGGCGGTCATTCGTCTCGCGTTTGACAGCATCGGCTTCAACGGTCGGACCTTTCCGTTCGATGCGAGCATCTCCAACGTCGCGGTTCGCAACGAGTCGGGAAATCCGAGCACGAACACCACCGTGCGTGATGCCGCGGCGGGCGCTGCCGCTGGGGCGATCCTCGGCGGAATCATCAGTGGTGGCGACTTGAGCAAAATGATCACCGCGGGCCTGCTCGGCGCGGCCGCCGGCACCGCGATTTCACTTGGAACGGGAACTGGTCAAGCTGTGATCCCGGCGGGAACGACCATGACTGTGAGATCGACGCAGGAGGTCAGGGTTCGATGAGTGGGCTGCAGTCTTCTTGGCGGTAGTGGGGGTGTTCGGGCGACGGACACTCTAGATCCTAGATCTTAGATCCTAGATCTTAGATCCTAGATCCTAGATTGAAACGGCGAGTTGAAGTCATCTAGGATCCAGGATCTAGCTAGGATCTGCTGTTCTACGGTCGCGGCGCTCGCCATTCGCCGGGGCCGGGCAGTATCGGAGCAACGTTCACCAGCGTCGCTTTCGGCCACATCGAGGGGACGCCGCGAATGAATGTTACGAGGCCGTCGATCGGAGCGCGGATGTCGCCCGTGGGGCGACCGAGGAAGTCGGTCGTGTGGCCGACAATCTGACCTTTCGTCACGCGAGTGTCGCGCGCGACGACAGCGGTAAAGACGCCGGCGCTGTCGGCGGCGACGCGCGCGCCGGCGCCGGCGAGCCAGACAGGCTTCGCCACGTGCGTAACGCGACGGTCAAGCATCTTGAGCTCACCCAAGACGTTGAGCGAGCCTTCGACAAGCGCCGTAAGATCACTCGGCGCGACGACGCCACTACGGCCGGCTTCGGCGACGAGCACTGTTTTGCCGCGCACGAGTGCAATTCCGGAAAGAGATCGGCCCGCGGTTGGTGACGACGGATCGACGTCGGTGACGATGATGTGGTCGAGTCCGAACGCGAGGGCGAGTTTGAGCCCTGCCGAATCCTGCGCGGCGCGGCCGCCGCGGAACCAGTAGCTGTACGGCCGGAGATCTTCGTCGATGTCTCCCCCGTGGAGATCGACGACCACCGTTGCCGGCGTGATGATCTGTTCCGTGACGGCGGCGAGGACACGTGGCGTCTGGGTGCCGTTGGCGTCGCCGGGATAGCCGCCATTCATTCCTTTGCGGTCGATCGGATTGACGTGCGGCGTCATTTGCTCGAACGACGCGACGTTCAGCAACGGCGCGACGATGACAGTTCCCGCAAGCTTCCTCGCGTCGATGCGTCCGATGAGCCGCTGCATCGCGACGATCGACGAGTACTCCGTGCCGTGGCTGCCGGCGACGAACGCGACGACTGGGCCGGGCCGCACGCCGCGAATGACCGCCACAGGAATGTTGGTCGCGGAGTCGGAGCCCGCCGCGATGGCGATCGCGCCGTACGCTGTTTTTCCCGGCTCGGCGACGGCACTGCCGACGGTGAACGATGTCGCCTGTTGAGCGAACAGCGGGCCCGCAACCAGAAGCTGCAGGCCCGCTGCGACGACGCGAGTGAAACGCGTCATGGGATGACTCCGGTTTACTTGACGGTGAACTCTTTCACCATGCCGTGATCGCTGTGCGGCTTCCCGTCTTTCGCATCGGGAATGAAACAGATCATGAAGTAGTTGCCCGGCGTCAGATTCGCGGTGAAGTACTCGGTCGTTCCCGGGATCGCCGCGGCGATGCCGCCGATCGCGTCGCCCGGCGGTGGGCCATCCATCTTATCTGATGCGTAGGCCTTCTGCATGAAGTCGGCGAAGTCCTTCATGGTCTTACCGGGAGCGAGGCGCACGATCTCGACCTCGTGTGGCTGCGGTCCGCTGTTCACGAACTTGACGGTGTGGTTACCCGCGGCGATGGTGGTCTTGCCGTCGGCGTTCGTCACGGGGGCGCCGCTCGCGTCGAATTTGTAATCGCTGAGCGACAACGTGACGTCGGCGCTAGGTTCGGCAGCGGGTGCTCCGCTGGCGGCCGTAACGGTGAACGGTCGAACCATGCCCTTGGCGAAGTGCGGCACCTTGCCCGGAATGTCGACGAGGCAGAGCATCACATAGCTGCCGGGCTGAAGGTTGACGGTGGCGTCGCTCGAGGAATTGGGATTTGGCGCGTTCGGTCCGCCGAGGAACACCGCCCACCGCGGCGGCGGACCCGGGTTCTTCATTGCCGCCTCGAGATCATTCACCGTCTTGCCGCTATCGAGACGGACGATCTGGACATGATGGAGGTTCGGACCGTCGTTGACGAGGTGAAAGGTGGTCCAGCCCGCGGAAATGGAGTCCGGGGCGTCGAATGAGAAGTCTCTGGCGTGAACGGTGGCGGTGTGCGTTGCGGGGTCGAACCCACTTGCGCTTCCTGGCTTGGCCGCTTGAGAAACGGCCGCACTGTCCGGCTTGGCTGCTTCCTTCTGGCTGCACGCGCAGAGCGCGATTGAAGCAACGGCTAGTGCAATCGGTCGGTGAGACGGTCGGTACATAGGTCCTCGGTGGGGGTTGAGGGAAACGGATGATGAACCGACAGGGTGCACACTGATTCGGCGAATGTCAACGTGCGATCTCCGTAGCGGCCGAGTTAGGGCTTTACTGATTCGGCTCCACTCGACCGTCCGAGCCAGCGACTCAAGTAGCCGTACTCCACCTCCGAGATCAGCTGGAAGCTCTCCGCGTTGTAGGCCGCGCCGTGATGGCCGGGTGGGTAGATCCGCGTCTCGATGTCCTTGCCGGCGTTCGTGAAAGCCGTGAGGAGCTGCATCGTGTTCTGCGGATGGACGTTGTCGTCCATCATCGAATGAATCATGAGCAGTTTCCCCTGGAGCTTGGGCGCGTTCTCGACGACGGAGCTTTGCGTGTAGCCGCCGACGTTGTCGGCGAGCGTCGACATGTAGCGTTCCGTGTAGATCGTGTCGTACAGGCGCCAGTCGGCGACGCCGGAGTTGGCCATGCCGAGCCCGAAGACATCCGGATACAGCTCCATCGAGATCATCGTGCTGTAGCCGCCGTAGCTCGTGCCCATGATCGCGATGTGTGAGCCGTCGACGTAGGGGAGAGTCTTCAGATACTTCGCGGCTTCAGCGAAGTCGTGCGCTTCGTACTTGCCGAGCTGTTTGTAGACGACCTTCATGAAGTCGCGGCCGTAGTTGTTCGTGCCGCGGTTGTTGACGTCGACAACTATGAAGCCTTTCTGCGCCAGCCACTGCTTCCAGCCGGACGCGTCGAACTGGTTGTAGACGTCCTGCGATCCGGGCCCGCCGTAAATGGTGAAGACGACCGGATACTTCTTCGACGAATCGAAGGGAATCGGTTTGACCATCGACGCGTCGAGCTTGACGCCGTCCGATGTCGTGAACGAGAAAAGCTCGAGCGGGCTGTACTCGTGCGTCGCGAGCCACTGCTTCGTGCCGGCATTCTCTTCCATCGAACGCAGCTTGCCAGTTGCCGTCGACCAGAGCTCGACCTGCCGAGGCTGCGAGGTGGAGGAGTAGCTATCGATGAAGTACTCCGCATTCGGCGACATGTCGATCGCGTGGCGACCGGGAGTCTTGGTCATACGCTCGAGACCAGTGCCGTCGAATTTGATCCGCCAGAGCTGCCGCTCGAGCGGCGACGGGTTGGTTCCGGTGAAATAGATGATCTGCCTGGCCGGATCGACGCCTTCGATGCGCGTGACGCTCCACGGGCCTTTTGTCACCTGCTGGACGAGCTTACCCGAATAGTCGTAGCGATAGATGTGCTGAAAGCCGTCGCGGTCGGAGACCCAGAAAAACTCGTGTGACTTCTCCGGGAAGGACATGAGGTCCTGCACGCCGGCGTAAAAGTCGTAGACGTCGATCCACGTCGCCGACGTCTCGTCCATCACCTGGCGCGAGCCGCCCGTGTTCACGTCGAAGAAGAACAATTTCATGTCGTTCTGCTTCCGATTGAGCACGATCATCGCCAGGGTGTCGGCACGGCTCGTCCAGTACACCCGCGGGATGTAAAACTCCCCGCTCTGGTGCGGATCGAGCCAGACCTTCTTGCCACTCTTTACATCGAGCACGCCGACGCGCGCGGTGGGATTCGTGTCACCCGGCTGTGGAATCCGAATGCGGTCCCACGTCGGATGACGGCCGCTGAAATCGGTGATCTGGATTTCCGGTTCTTTCGTCTCGTCGATCTGCCAGAAGGCGATGTGACGGCTGTCCGGCGACCAGTTCCACGCCTGCGCGAGGCCGAACTCCTCCTCGTAGACCCAATCAAAGTGGCCGTTGAAGACGTGCTCTGTTCCGTCGCTCGTCAGCCGTCGTTCGTTCTTCGTCGCGAGGTCGACGACGTACATGTCGCCGTTTCGCTCTTCGCCGAGCATGGTGCCGTCCGGCGACAACTCCCCGGTTCGCGCGCCGCGCCCGGCGAGCTGCAATGATCTGGACGCGAGCGAGTAGACGTAAAAATCCGAAATGCCGGAGCGGCGATACAGCTGCTGGAAGTTCGCCTGGAAAACAATGTTCTTGAAATCGCGCGCCCACTGGAACCCTTCATACAGGAACGGATTCGTTGTCGCCGGGAAGGTGAGGCCTTGGCCGGAGAAGAGCAGGGTGTCGCGCCCAGTGGCCGGATCGTACGCGCGAATCTCGGACTGACGCGTCTGCGTGTTGGTCGCGATGAACGAAAACCGTTTGCCGCCGTCGAGCCAGATCACGTTGCGTGGCGCGCCGCGCCCGGACATCGCGCCGCTACTCTGGAGTGCTTCGTTGAGCGACGAGTAACGCTGCTTTTGTTGCGCACCGATCGACGGCGCCAGGACGACAAGTGTGACGAGAATCAGTCTCGAGAATCGCATACGCGTTCGAAGTAGAGGAAACGATGGCGACGGGCTCGTCACCAATCTAAGGCTCGATAACTTCCGGACATGCTATTACCCCAGTCCGACTGGAACGGCCTCCGCGGCGAGACTGTGGAGCATCTCAGCCGCCTGATCCGAATCGATACGACAAACCCGCCGGGGAACGAGATGGTGCTCGCCCGGGATCTCGAGCAAACGCTCCGCGCCGCCGGCATCGAAACTCATCTGTTCGAGCCGGTCGCCGACCGCGCCGCGCTGGTCGCCCGCTTGCGCGCTCCGCATCCCACGTCCGCGCCGGTGCTCTTGCTCGCCCACATGGACGTCGTGGGCGTGGCGCGCGAGGCGTGGACGACCAATCCCTTCGGTGGCGACGTCGTCGATGGCTACGTCTACGGTCGCGGAGCGATCGACGACAAGGGAATGCTTACCGTCAACATGATGACCCTGTTGCTGCTCCGGCGACTGTTGACGGGCGGCCGCCACGAGCTCACGCGCGATGTCGTGCTCGTCGCGACCTCGGACGAAGAGGCGGGCGGCACGATCGGAACCGAGTGGTTGATCGAGAACCACCCCGAGCTGATGCGCGCCGAATTCGCCTTGAACGAAGGCGGACGGATCCGGGTTGTGGACGGCCGGCCACTGTATGCGGCCATTCAATGCGCGGAAAAAGTGTCGAACGTCGTGAGGGTGACGGCGACTGGTCCCGGCGGGCACGCCTCCGTTCCACTCCCCGGAAATCCCGTTGCCCGGCTCGCGCGCGCGGTGAGTGTGATCAGCGATCATCGCGAGCCCGTTGTCCTTCTTCCGACGACTCGCGGCTTTCTTGCCGGCTTGGCCGAGGTGTGGCCGCACGCTGCCGAGCGCACGGCGATGTCGGATCTCGCGTCCGACGACGCAGCCCGTCGCGATCGTGGCGCGCGAACGCTGTCCGCGACGCCGCTGTTCGACGCGATTCTGCGTACCGGTATCTCGGCGACCATGCTCGACGCCGGCGTTCGCCACAACGTGATTCCAACGGAAGCGAGCGCCGTGTTGAGCGTACGAACATTGCCTGGCGAATCGATCGACAGCGTCGTCGGCCGCCTGCGCGACGTCGTCAACGATCCGGCCGTGCATTTCGAAGTCACGCATCGCGGCCACGACGCGCCGCCGTCCGACGCGGGCTCCGCGGCCTTCGCCGCGATTCGCGATTCGCTGCACGAGATCGATCCATCCATCGCCGCCGTTCCGTACCTGAGCACAGGGGCGACGGAAAGTGCTTTCCTCCGACGGTGGGGTGTGCCCACGTACGGCATTCTGCCCTTTCCGCTGACGATGGACGACGAAACCCGCATGCATGGCCATGACGAACGCGTGCCCATCGAGGCCCTCGAATTTGCACTGCGTTTGATATCGGGATTCGTCGCTCGGCTTGCCATTCGTGAGTTCGGGTTACCGCGGTCTTGATGTGAAGCGAACTGGAGGCGTATGTAGGTGTGGTTTCAGTCCCACCAACTCCACGCTCGAGGCGAGTCACGCGCCGGTTTCTTTCCCGCGCTCTCATTCCGGCCGCGCTGCTCAGCGTCGCGGCACCATTCAACCTCGCCGTCGTGCAACGCGGTGGCCGGGGCAACGACTCCACCGGCCGCGGCGGCGGACTTCCGCTCAATCCGAGCAAACCGCTCAAGTTCACAACGGACGAGGGCACATGGCTCTCGCTCGACGTGTCGCCCGACGGAAAGTCGATCGTGTTCGTCAGCGACCGATCACAGTCCGACAATCTTTGGATCGTCAACGCCGATGGGTCGAGTCCCCGCGCGCTCACGCGCGAGAACGATCAGGCGTTCCAGTCGCCGACGTACACCCCGGACGGAAAGTTTGTCATCGCCTCGCCCGGCAACGATCTCTACATGTATTACGCGAACGGCGGCACGAGCCCGGGCATTCGCCTAACGGGCGACACGGCGGCCGCCGGCGGCCGCGGCGCGGCGCCGGGTGGAGGTCGCGATGGCGCTACACCCAACGTCTTCCTCGGCGCCGCCCCGAGCCGCGACGGCCGGTACATCTTCACCGCGATGCGGAGCAGCACGGGCGGCGGATACAACCAGACGGCCCTCGGCTGGCAGATCGGCGTGCTCGATCGCGAGACCGGGCGCATTTTCACCAAGACGAACTCCGTCGGCAGCGGCATGCGCGCCGGCGAGACCGATCTATGAAGCGACTCGCCATGACGTCGCCATCACGGTCCCTAAGCCCCTGCACCTAGGGACGAAAACCCGTTGGTGTCTGTTTTCGCTCGCCAACCGTCGGGAGCCGCGGTTAACTCGACTCTGCCCTGAATTGTGAACTGGAGTCTGACCCCGTTGTACGAACGGAGTCTGACCCCGTTCGGGGTTTCCGTTCGGGTTAATCGCTACGGAGGGCAACGGTGGGGTCCACGCGGGTGGCTCGGCGCGCGGGGGCGAGCGTGGCGGCGGTTGTTACGAGAATCGTGATCAAGGCGGCGGCAGCGTAGATGACGACGCTCGTCGGGCTGACGCCGTAGAGGAGCGTCGCGACGAAGCGATTGAGGGCGAACGCGCCAAGCAGGCCCACGGCGACACCGACGATCGCGATCGTGGCGCCCTCGGCGAGAATCATTCGAAGCACGTCGGCGGCGCGTGCGCCGAGGGCCATGCGCACGCCGATCTCGCGCCGACGATTGCTCACCATGAGCGAGATGACGCCGTACAGACCGATCATCGCCAGCGCGAGAGCGGCGGCGGCGAAGACCGTAATCAGCGTCATGCTGAACCGTTGGCGGGCGAGCGAGTCGTCGAAGACACGCTGCATCGTCCGAGGATGCGCGATCGCCGCGCGCGAGTCGGCCGCCTTCATCTCGCGCCTGAGCAAGGGGAGCGCCGCCATCGGATCGTCGCGGGTTCGCAGGACGACCTCCAGACCGGGATAATTCATCTGCTGCTCTGGCAGATAGACCTGCGGCTGCACCGGGGCGTCGAGTGATCCGTTCTGAACGTTCTCGACGACGCCCACGACCTGTCGAACGGCGCGACCGCCCGAGAAGTCGAAGAAGGTGCGGATCTGGTGAGTGAGCGCCGACGGTGGCCCACCGAGAAACTTCCGAGCGTACTCGCGGTTCACGATGACGACCGGCGGACTGTCGGCAACGTCGGTCGCGGCGAAAGCGCGCCCGCCGAGGACCGCGATCCGCATGGCGCGGAAATAGTCCCCCTCAACGACCAAATACTCGGTCGGGTGCGCCTTTCCCGGAATCGGCGGCGGCTCGCCGATCGTCGCCGTGCTGCCGGTCTCCATCGCGTCGGCGAGCGGGAGCGCGCTGACGGCGCCGGCCGCCTCGATCCCAGCGCCGTGTGCGAGACGCCCCTGGAGCTGACGAAAATATTGCGCCCATCCCGCGCCATCCCGCGCGGGATTGAACTCGCCCGGGACAGGAAGGACGACGCTCGCCGTCAATACGTGTGACGGCTCGAAGCCAGGCTCGACGCGCTGGAGCCGCGCGAAGCTCGCCGTCAGCAACGCGGCGCCGATGAGCAACATGAGCGAGAGCGCGACCTCCGCCGCGACGAGTGCGCGCCGTCCGACGGTGCCATGTCGGCCGGTCGAGGAGCGTGTTCCATCGCGCAGCGTCGACGCCAGGCGATCGAAGCCCGCCTGCGTGGCCGCCGCAAATCCAAACGCTATCCCGGCGACGATCGCCGTCACGGAAACGGCGCCAATGACGCGCCAATCGATGCCGATGTCGTCGGCGCGTGGCATCGAGCCCGGCACCAACGCGAGCATCGCACGTGTGGCCCAGATCGAGACGGCGAGGCCGATGAGCGATCCGCCGACCGCGAGAATGATGTTCTCCGTAACGAGCTGGCCGGCGATGCGACCGCGCCCCGCGCCGAGCGCGGCGCGCACGGCGAACTCGCGCTGCCGACGGGCCGTGCGCGCGACGAGCAGACTCGTGACATTCGCCCACGCGATGCAGAGCAGCAGTCCGACCGCCGCGAGCAAGAAGAGCAAGCCGCGTCGAACATGTTCGGCCGCCTGGTCGCGCAGCGTCGTCGTCGCGTAGTGCAGGTCGAGCTTCGGAGCCACGGCCAAACGCCAGCGCTCGAGAATCGCCGTGATCGCCGACTGGAATTGCGGCGTCGTGGCGCCCGGCTTGAGGCGGGCGATCGCGGCCATGTTCTGCGTCGCGTATGCCTGCCGCTCCTTCTCGGTGAAGCCCATCGGCGTCCAGAGCTGCGTCCGCGCGCCGAATTGCAAACCGGCCGGCAGCTCGGCGCCGCGCGGAAACGCGAACGTCGGCGGCATCACACCGACGACCGTAAAACGCTGTCCGCTCATCTCGATCTGTCGGCCGAGGATCGCGCGATCGCCGCCCATATCGCGGCGCCAGAGGGCGTCGCTGAGAATGACCACCGGCGTGGCCCCGGCCTCCGCGTCCGCGGGAGCGAACGCGCGGCCGAGCGCGGGACGAATTCCGACGAGGTCGAAGAAGCTCGGCGTCACGCGCGCGCCCTCGAGCTGCTCGCCTTCGGTTGCCGTGGTCGACGTGATGCTGTAGCGCCAGGCGCGAAAGGCCGCGGTCTGCGCGATCTTGTCCGTGCCGGCCGCGAGATCCGAGTAGAAGCCGGAGGAGAGGGGTAGTTCTTCGCCGTACTGCTTCGACGACATCCAGATCATCACGAGCCGCGACGGGTCGGGATAGGGCAGGGGTCGGAGGAGCACGCCGTTCACGACCGTGAACACCGCCGTCGCCGCGCCGATGCCCAGCGCGAGGGTGGCGAGCGTCGCTGCGGTGAATCCGATGTTCTTGCGGAGCGTGCGGAAGGCGAAGCGAAGGTCGGTGCTCAGCTCCTGCAGCCGATCGCGACGCGCGACCGAGCGGTGTCGCGATGTGCGACCTAGGCGTAGCTCGGCGTCGATCGCGCTCACGTCCCCGAACGCGCGTGCGGCGGCACGGCGGGCGTCGTCGGGCGACAAGCCGTGCTCGCGGAACTCCTGCTCGCGCATGTCCAGGTGGAAGCGGAGCTCGTCGTTCACGTCGCGCGCGCTGTCGTCGCGGATGTCCGACCGTCGGAAGATTCGTCGCATCGGTGCGGCCCCTACGCCGGAGATGAGGTGAGCGCCTTGCTCACGGCCGATGAAAAGCGCGACCAGCGCTTGGTCTCGGCGCGGAGCTGGGCGCGACCGTCGCTCGTCAGCGAGTAGTACTTCGCTTCGCGCCCGGTGTCGGTGACGCCCCACTGCTCGGCGAGCCATCCGCGGCGCTCGAGGCGGTGCAACGCGGGGTAGAGGACACCTTCGTTGACGATGACGTCCTCGGACGTCGTCTCGCGAATCCAGCGTCCAATCGCGTAGCCGTGACGGGGCCCCCAGCTTACGGCCTTCAGCACGAGTAGGTCGAGCGTACCGGTGAACAGATCGGAGCCAGCCACGGAGACCTCGTATCCCTTGTTGACGTAGGTATACAATCGCGCGATACCTATGTCAACGATGGGTGCACCGGGTGGTTGGCGCTATCGGTTCTTTTCGGCGTCAATCCTCGTAACGCCGTGGACCGCGGGATACATTCAGGCGGTTCATACCGGGATCGATTCTGTGATTGTGCCTTTTTCGAGGCTTGCGGGGCTCGCCGCTGTCGCAGCGGCTGCGCTCCCGCTCGCCGCGCAGGATACTTTGCCGCGCCGGCTGCCGCCCGTCGTGACGGTGACGCGCGACGTTCGGCGGTCGCCGCTCGACTTGCCATTCGCCATCAGCACCACGCGTCCGGATTCTCTCGTCCCTGGCCTCACGCACACGCTGGTCGAACAGTCGTTGGCGCTGTTGCCTGGTGTCACCGTCGCCAATCGCACGAATCCGTCGCAGGATACGCGTGTCTCGGTGCGCGGCTTTGGTGCGCGGTCGCAATTCGGCGCGCGGAGCATTCGGATCCTCCGTGACGGCATGCCCCTGACACTTCCCGATGGTCAAACGCCGATCGACTATCTCGATCTCGAGTCCGTCGGGCGCGTCGAGGTGATCCGTGGTGCGTCGGCGGCGCTCTATGGCAACGCCTCCGGCGGGGTAATCGACTTTCGGTCGATCGATCCACCGGCTGAACCGTTCGCCGTTCAGGCGCGGTCCTTCAACGGGGGAGCCGGCCTTCAGCGGTACACCGCATTGATCGGCGGCTCTCCGGCCGGCTTCGGTGTGGAAGGCAACATCGGCCGCACGAAGAGCACGGGGTATCGCGATTACTCGCACCAACAACTGACGAATGCGTTCGTGCGCGCGACGCGAACGCTCGGCAAGACGGACATCGCTTTCATCGGGATGGGCCTCGACATGCCGCTCGCCGAGAACCCTGGTGCGATCACGAAGGCTCAAGCCGACACTGCCCCTTGGCAGGCCGACGCGCTTTCCGTTCAGAAGAAGGCGCGCAAGACGGTCCATCAAGTCCAGCTTGGATTGTCGGCGACGCAGCACTTCATGGGCGACGGCGAGCTCTTCGTGCAGGGATACGGCGGAACGCGAACACTTTACAACCCACTCACTTTCGCGGTGGTCGGCATCGATCGCCGTCAAAGTGGCGGCGCGGTCCGGTTGACGCTGCCCTGGTCGATCGGCTCAGCGACCAACCGCTTCAGCGTCGGCGCCGACGCGCAGTGGCTCGACGACGCGCGAAAGAATTGGGCGAACTGCAACGCCGTCGCCACGGCGAATGCGAGCTGTCCGTCGCTGGTGAGCGAGAAGGGAGTGCTTTCGCTCGATCAGTCGGAGCTCGTGTCGAATCTCGGCCCGTATGTGCGTGACGAAGTCCAGATCGGCCGTCTCCGCGCGACCGCCGGGGTTCGCGCCGATCAGGTTCGCTTCGAGTTGAAGGATCACTATCTCGCCGACGGGCGGAACGATTCGGGCGAGCGCACGATGCACGCCGTCAGTCCGATGCTCGGCGTCGCGGCGCGTTTATCGCCGCTACACTCGATCTACGGCAACGTGGGCTCGGCGTTCGAGACGCCAACCACGACCGAGCTAGGGAACCACGCCGACGGAACGGCCGGCATCAACCCGGATCTCAAGCCGCAATTTTCGACGACGTACGAGGTCGGCGCGAAGGGTCTGGCGATGAGTCGCTTCCAGTACGATGTGTCGTTGTTCGACATCGAAGTGCGCGACGAGCTCATTCCCTTCGGGATTCCCGGCGGCGCGGGGCGCACATACTATCGCAACGCGGGCCGCACGCGACGCCGCGGCGCCGAGTTGTCGATCGGAGCCGACATCGGTCCCGTTACCACGACCGCGGTCTACACGCGGTCGGACTTCCACTTCCGCGATTTCTTGAACGCCGGCGTTCAATACGCCGGGAAGATTATCCCGGGAATTCCGGTGAATCAGTTCCAGGGCATTGCCACGTGGCATCTTCCGAAAGCCTACGCGTCGGTGGAGCTTGTCGAGAAGAGCCGCGTCTACGTGAACGACGCGAACGCTGCCGCGGCGCCCGCATTCGCCATCGTCAACGCGCGGGTCGGCGGAGTCGCGTCGTTCGGCAAACCCTGGCTCTCTCCGGTCGTCGGAGTTCAGAACGCGTTCGATCGAAAGTACATCAGCTCCGTCGCCGTGAACGCCGCCGGCGCCAGCGTTGCCGCGACCAAGTTTTATGAGCCCGGAGCCGGCCGACTCTGGTATGTCGGCTTGAGCGCCGCCACCAACCCCTGGTAGCCCGAGCATCCCACAAACTCCGAATCGCCCCATAGCGGCGCCAATGCAGCCGGGAACGATCGAAATCCGATCGATCTCGAGCCACGAGGAATTGCGCGCCTGTGTCGACCTCCAGATCGATATCTGGGGTGAATCGTTCACCGACCTCGTGCCGGCCAGCATCCTCAAAATCGCCCAACGCGTCGGTGGAGTGACTGCCGGCGCGTTCGATCGCGCGGGGACGCTCATCGGCTTCGTATTTGGCCTCACCGGCGTCGAACGCGGTCGCATCGTGCATTGGTCGGACATGCTCGCCGTGCGTCCGGACGGCCGCAACCTCGGGCTCGGACGAAAGCTCAAGGAATATCAGCGCGACTTGGTACGCTCGATGGGGGGCGAGGTGATTTACTGGACCTTCGACCCACTCGTTGCCCGGAATGCGCACATCAACTTCAATCGGCTCGGCGTGCGCGTCGCCGAGTACGCCGAAAACATGTACGGAGTGACCGAGAGCGCGCTGCACGGCGGGCTGCCCACGGATCGCATCGTGGTTGCTTGGTCCACTGATGATGGCGACACGGCGGGACGAATCGCCGAAGCCCAGCGCGCGCTGTCGTCGTCCGATTGTCGCGAGGCGCCCGTCGCCAGTGACGACTGGATTCGAGACGTCGCCGACGCGTCGATTCTTCCCCATTGCATTCGCGTTCAGGTGCCACGCGACGGCGAAGCCTTGCTTCTCGAGGATCCGAGTCGCGCGTTGCGATGGAGGACCTCGGCGCGCCAAGCGATTCGCTGGGGGTTGGAGCACGGCTACTCGATCGACGCGCTGATGGCCGAAAATGGCGACGCGTACGCCTACTACCTGATGACGCGCACGCCGCGCCAACACCTGACGCTCGATCGATGACCATGTCCGCCGGCATCACCGAGCTTGTTCCGGAAGCGCTTCGCACCCGCATCGTGGCCCTGCGACGCGAGCTGCATCAACAGCCGGAGCTCGCGTTCAATGAACTGAAAACGGCGCGTTCGCTCGAAGCGGCGCTCCGTGAGCTTGGGATCGACGACATTCGTCGCGTTGGCGAGACGGGTGTCGTCGGGCGCGTCCCCGGCCGCAATCGATCCGCACCGGTCGTCGCCGTGCGCGGCGATATCGACGCCCTCCCGATCCAGGAGGCGACGGGGCTGCCCTTCGCGTCGGCGATCCCGAATGTGATGCACGCCTGCGGACACGACGTGCACGCGTCGTGGGCGGTCGGCGCGGCGGCACTCCTCGTCAGCGAGCCCGCGGAAGGTGACGTGCTCGTCGTCCTTCAACCGGCGGAAGAAGTGGGGAAGGGCGCGCTCGCGATTCTCGAGAGCGGCGCTCTTGATGGCGTCGCGGCGATTTTCGGCGGCCACGTCGATCGGCGCTTCGACGTCGGACAAGTTGTCGCCGATGACGGTCCGCTCGCCGCATCGGCCGACATGTTCGAGATCGAGCTCGTCGGCGTTGGCGCGCATGCGGCGCGGCCTCATGAGGCGCGGGATCCGATCGTCGCGCTCGCCGCGGTCGTCTCGGCGCTTCAAACAATCGTCGCGCGACGACTGAACCCGGCGACGCCGGGCGTCGTGACCATCGGAATGGTGCAGGCGGGCTCCGCGCCGAACGTTATTCCTGACCGCGCGCGACTTTCGGGAACCGTGCGCGCCGTCGAGCCTCAGTCGCGTGCGCTGATGCTCTCTGAAGTCGAGCGCGTGACGAAGGCCGTCGCCGCCGGGTTCGGCGTCGAGGCAAAGGTCGTCATCGACAAGGGGACGCCGCCGATCGTAAATCCTCCTCGGGCGACGAAATGGGCGCGCGAGGCAGCGATCGAGGTCCTCGGAGAATCGAACGTCGTGCCGCTCGGCTTTCTCAATCTCGCGGGTGAAGATTTTGCGCACTACATGGAGCGCATTCCGGGGTGCTTTCTGCGCATCGGTGCGCGCGAAGCGGGTGGGCCGGTCATTCCGGCGCACTCGCCGGTTTTCTATCCGGCGGAGGAAAGTCTCTTCGTCGGCGCTGCCGTGCTCGCCGAATGCGCCCGAGTAGCCAGCCGCGAGCTAGCGGTTGGTCGCTGACGGGGCAAGCCGGACCGTTGCGGGGGCGTGTAGGGAACGTCTTGTTTTCACGTGGATTGATAGCGGAACAGCTACGCTCGGCGGGGTAACGGTAGCCACGCCGTACTCGAACACTCTCCCACGGTCGTGAATCGCTTTTTTCCCGTTCGAAGGTGGCTGCCGATCGCGGCCGTAGCCGCGGTTTCTGCGTGCGGCAGTGATTCGACGAGTCCGAGCAACGGCCCCGCCGCGCGGATCGACGCCGTAGCCGACGAGAATCGCTCGGCTCAGGTCGGCGCAACCGTGCCTGGCGGCATCGTCGTGAAAGTGAGCGACGCGTCGGGTCGTCCTGTCGTCGGCGCCAGCGTTGCCCTCGCGGTCACCTTGGGCAACGGAGTGACGATGCCCCGTGTTGCCGTCACTGATTCGAAGGGCCAAGCCACGGCGACCTGGACGCTCGGAACGATCGTCGGGCAGAACCAAGTGACGGCCAGCGTGGACGGTGTGGCGTCGACGATCAGCTTCACCGCCATGGGCGTGGCCGGACCCGTCACGAACATCTCGATCACTCCACAGAACCCACGACTGCTCGTCAACGTCGATACGGTTCGCGTGTCCGCGAAGAGTTTGGACTTGTTCGGCAATTCGGCTGCGCCGGCGCCAACGCTGGTGTCTCGCGATCCGAGCCTTGTGACGGTTGACGCGTCAGGGCTTGTGCGTGTCGTACGCCGCGGTTCGGGGACCTACATCGTCGCCAGCGCCGGCGGAAAGACGGACAGTGTGCTGGTCACCGTGCTCGCCACCGGACAATCGATCTGTACGGCCGCGGCGAATCCCGTCGAGTTGAGCGTCGGGCAGGTGATTACGGACGTATCCGGTCAGGGCTTCTGCGTTCACGCAGCCACGGCGAACGGCGAATACGCGCTGATCCCCTTCTATGATTCGGGCGTTCCGAGTGCGACGACGAGTGTCGAGGTACGAGGGCTGGGCCTCACGGCAGTCCCGCTGCCGTCGCCGAGTCTCATCCCGCGGCCGAGTCTTTTTCCTGCCGGCCCGCCGATCGTTCCCAATGATGCGTTCGAGGCAGACCTACGAGCGCGCGAGAGAACGGAAGCAGCGCGCCGGTTCGGCAACTCCGCCGCGGGCTTGCGGGCGTTGCGCGATGCCGTCGCCGCGACCTCGGCCGCCGTTCCCGCCGTCGGCGATTTGATCAAGTTGAACGCGAACGCGATCGACTTCTGCGACAATCCGAGCGTCCGAACCGGTCGCGTCATGGCGGTGACCGACAAGGCGATCGTCGTCGCTGACACCGAGAATCCCGTGGGTGGATTCACGCCCGACGAGTATCGCTCGATCGGCGTGACGTTCGACACGCTTGTCGATCCGATCGATCGCGCCGCCTTCGGCACGCCGAGCGACATCGACAACAACGGCCACGTGATCATGTTCTTCACCCAGGCCGTGAACGAGCTGACGCCGGCGCAGTCCTCGACCGTCACGCTCGGATTTTTCTTCGCGCGTGATCTGTATCCGAAAACGGCGGCGCCCGGCCCGTGCGTCGGGAGCAACGTCGGCGAAGTGTTTTATTTGCTCGTTCCCGATACTGCCGGAGTCGTCAACGGAAACAAGCGATCGAAGTCGCTCGTCACGACGCTGACGAACGGCACGGTGGCGCACGAGTACCAGCATCTGATCAACGCGTCGCGCCGAATGTATGTGAATGCGGTGGGACCGGTTTTCGAGGAGCGGTGGCTCGATGAAGGGTTGGCCCATATCGCCGAGGAGCTGAACTTCTTCCGCGCCGCGGGTCGTGCTCCGCGCAGCAACCTGGACGCGACGATCTTCAATGATCCCGCCGTCAGCGCCGCGTATTCCACCTTCAGCATCAACAATTTCCGTCGCTACGGGCAATATCTGGCGCGCACCGAAACGCAAGGCCCGGTGGGCTTCGACGCATTCGACGACGACCTTCCGACTCGCGGCGCGATTTGGGACTTCCTTCGTTTCGCCGCGGATCACGCCGCGGCGACGAACGAAAACAATTTCTGGTTCAAGCTCGTGAACTCGAAGACGAGCGGAATGACGAACCTCACGAACGCGCTCGGCGTGGCGCCCAACACGCTGCTTCGTGACTGGGCCACATCGGTCTTCATCGACGACAACGCCCTTTCGGTCGATCCGCGCTTTCAGCAGCCGAGCTGGAACGCGCGTAGCATTCTTACGGGCGCGGGCACCTCGACGCCGTTCCCGCTCGTCACCCGGCTGCTCAACGCGGATGGTTCGCTGCTCTCGACGAGCCTCGTCGGAAACGGCGTCGCGTTCTTGCGGTTTTCGGTGCCGAATGGACAAGATGCGCTGTTGACCACCACGTCGGGCGGACAAACGTTGCCGTCCAGCGTGAAGCTGTCGGTCGTGAGGATTCGTTAGCGGACGATTCCTCATGGTCTCTCCTCATCCGCCTCTCCTCCTTACATCTCCATGCGCCGTTCCATTCTCGCCATTTGCTCGTTGCTTCTCGCCGGCTGCCTGAATCTCGATGTTCCCGCGCCCGAGAACAATCCGAGCGACCCGACGACCGAGGCGTTCGCTACCGGCCTCAATATCGATATCGCCTCCATGCAGAAGACCGCATCGGGCGTCTACTACAAGGATGTCACGGTCGGTACCGGCAACGTCCTCACAACGAAGCGTCCGGTGATCATCGACTACAACGCCTATCTGCGTAACGGTGCGCGAATCGATTTCGGAACGAGCGCGCCGATCGACCTGACGACGGCGATCACCGGCTTTGGCGACGGGATGCTCGGCATGAAGGAGGGCGGTGAACGCTGGCTCGTCATTCCGTCGGGACTCGCCTACGGAAACAGCAACAACATCCCCGAGATTCCGCCGAATTCCACGCTGGTGTTCGACATCAAGCTGGATCAAATCCCGTAGTCGTCGTTCGTGGCGCGAAAGCGATAGCTTACCGCCATGAGCGCATCGACCAGCGCGCAAGCCGCGCCTCTCTGGACGCCCACGCCGGCGGACCTCGAGCGCGCCAACCTCACCCGCTTCATCGCGCAGGTTCGCGCGCTCGGCGAAGGGACGGAATCCGTCGCCGATTTTGCATCCCTGTACGACTGGTCGATCAGAAATCCTGAGCGGTTCTGGTCGGAGGTGCGGCGCTTTTCCGGAATCGTGGCCGGCCCCTCCGATCCCGCCATCGCGTGCGAGCGAGTGCTCGTCGGACGGAATCGTGTCGCGCCTCCCGACCCGGAGCTGGGCCCTCGATGGTTTGTCGGCACGACGTTGAATTTCGCCGAGAATCTTCTCCGGTACGATGACGATCGCGAGGCGATCGTGGCGTGGAACGAACACGGTCCGCGCCGCCGCCTCACCTTCCGCGAGCTGCGAAGTGAAGTGGCGCGCGTCGCGTCGGCGCTTCGTCGTATGGGCATCAAGCCCGGCGATCGCGTCACCGGGTTCATGCCGAACCTGCCGGAAACGGTGATCGCGATGCTCGGCGCGACGAGCCTTGGGGCGATCTGGTCGTCGTGTTCGCCGGACTTCGGCGCGGCGGGCGTGCTGGACCGATTCGGGCAGATCCAACCGCGCGTTTTGTTTTGTGCCGAGAGCTACCTCTACGCCGGGCGCGAGATTGATTGTCTCGACCGCATCCGCGAGATCACGCGACAAATTCCGGAGATCGAACGCGTGATCGTCGTTCCATACCTCAACGAATTGCCCGACCTGTCGGGCATTCGTGGGGCGATGACGTGGGACGAGTTCATGGGCGACGCGCCGGCGGCTCAAGAGCTGACGTTTGCCCATCTGCCGTTCGATCATCCGCTCTACATCATGTACTCGTCGGGGACGACAGGCCTGCCAAAGTGCATGGTGCACGGCGCCGGCGGCACGCTCATCCAGCACCTGAAGGAGCTGGCGCTGCATACGGATCTCACGCGCGCCGATCGAGTGTTCTACTTCACGACCTGCGGCTGGATGATGTGGAACTGGCTCGTGTCGTGCCTGTCACTCGGTTCGACGATCGTGCTGTACGATGGCGCACCGCTCGTCCGCCACCGGCCGATTCTCTGGGACATGGCCGCCGAGGAGCGTCTGACCGTGTTCGGTACGAGCGCGAAGTGGTTGGCGCTGGCCGAGAAGGAAGGCCTTCGGCCGATCGAGACGCACGATCTCGGCGCGCTGCGGACGATTCTTTCGACGGGAAGCCCACTGGCTCCGCACAGCTTTGACTACGTCTACACACACGTGAAGCGCGATGTGCGACTGAGCAGCATCAGCGGCGGCACGGACATCATTTCGTGTTTTGCCGGCGGCAATCCGATCGGTCCGGTGTGGCGGGGCGAGCTTCAGGGGTTGGCGCTCGGAATGCGCGTGGAGGTGTTCGACGAGAACGGCAAATCGCTCGTCGAAGCGCCGGGAGAGTTGGTGTGCACCGCGCCATTCCCGAGCATGCCCGTCGCCTTCTGGAACGATCCCGAGGGCGCCAAGTATCGCGCGGCGTACTTCGAGAAGTATCCCAACGTCTGGCGTCACGGCGATTGGGCCCAGATCACGGCGCACGGCGGAATGATCATTTACGGGCGAAGCGACGCGACGCTCAATCCCGGCGGCGTTCGCATCGGTACGGCCGAGATTTACCGCCAGGTCGAGCAGCTCCCGGAGATCGTGGAAAGCATTGTGATTGGCCAGGACGTTTCAACCGCCGGCGGCGAAGACGTTCGGATCGTGCTGTTCGTTCGCCTTGCACCGGGCGTCGAGCTCGATGATGCCCTGAGGGAGCGAATTCGCGCGCAGGTTCGCGCGAACACCAGTCCTCACCACGTGCCGAAGAAAATCATCCAGGTGACCGACATCCCGCGGACGATCAGCGGCAAGATCACCGAGCTCGCGGTGCGAGACGTGATCCACGGTCGCCCGGTAAAGAACGTCGACGCGCTCGCCAATCCGCAGGCGCTCGAGCTGTTCCGCAATCTGCCGGCGCTGCGCGACTAGTCGCGAGCGCCGTTTCCGCGCGGCAGCTTTGCCTGCGCGGCGTCGATGGCGGCGCGCG
>JAICJQ010000222.1 GCA_025928335.1 Gemmatimonadaceae bacterium | reverse complement strand
TTTGCTCGTTCGCGTTCCAATACGAAATGACCAGTATTCGCCGAGCGAACGCTCAATGAGATTCACGATGCCGGAACGTCGATCGGTCCGCCGGCGCGCACCCGGCCTCGCGTTGCTCGCCGGCATGGTCGCGTCGGTGGCGGCGTTCACGCCGCTCAGCCTTCCTACGGTGCGCGCCAATCCGAACACCGAGCGCGCCGGCGTCCTCGAGAAGGGGGTGCTGACCGTCACCCTCGACGCGAAGCGAGCGCTCTGGTCGATGAACGGGCCGCATCGCCCGCCGATGACCATCGAGGCGTTCGCCGAATCCGGGAAAGCGCCGCGCATGCCCGGGGCGCTCATCCGTGCGCCGCAGGGCACCGAGCTTCGTCTGGCGATTCGGAACTCGCTCGGCGTGCCGCTCACGATGTACATCCCCGCCGGGGTGAGGGCCGCCGGCGATCCGGCGATGGATTCGGTCGTCGTCGCGCCCGGCGCTGTCGGGCAGATGACAGCTCGGCTCTCAGTCCCGGGCAACTACATCTATCGCGGCGCGACGCCGAATGGCGCGAGCCGGGCGATGCAGTTCGCCGGGATCCTCTCCGGCGCGCTCGTCGTCGATTCGGCCAACGCGCCGGCGAAGCCGCGCGATCGCGTGTTCGTCATCATGGGCACTCCCGACTCTACCTGGGTGGCGTTCGCCGATACCGCCCCGCCCAGCTTGGCGGCACGCAATGGCCTTCCGGTAGGGCGCCTCGTCTGGACGATCAATGGCGAGTCCTGGCCGGGGACCGAACGGCTTCACGCGAGCGTCGGCGACTCGCTGCACTGGCGCGTCATCAACGCCTCGCGCGAGCCGCACCCAATGCATCTGCACGGCTTCTACTATCGGGTGGAGGCCTTCGCTGCGCCGCAGGCCGCGCCCTTTGGCGGGGCGACGGCGGCCCGAATGGTCGTGACGCAGCTCCTGTGGCCCTTCGCCACGATGTCGATGAGCTGGTCGCCGAACCGCCCGGGGAACTGGCTTTTTCACTGCCACATCGCGATTCATTTGGCGCCCGACTCGCTGTCGGCTGCACCGGACGATCCGGACATGCGCGACATGACGGGGCTCGTGCTTGGCGTCGAAGTTGGCGGCCGCGCAGGAGTGACGATGGCCGGAACGGCGACTTCCGGTCCACTGCGACGGCTCCGTCTCGTCGCGGAAGGTGGTCGCGCAAAACCCGGTCTACTCGTGCCGGATTCAGTGCCCGCGATGCGGTTCGTGCTCCAGGACGGTCAGCGCACGGTCGCCGGCGGGCGCGATTTCAGCCCCGAGCTGGATCTGGTGCGAGGCGAGCCCGTCGCGATCACCATCGTCAACCACCTCGGCGAGCCGACGAGCGTCCACTGGCACGGCATCGAAATCGAGGACAGCTACATGGACGGCGTACCGGGCTTCAGCGGCAATGGCCAGCGATTGTCCCCCGCGATCGCACCGGGCGATTCATTCGTCGCGCGCTTCACGCCGCCGCGCGCGGGCACATTCATGTACCACGCGCACGTCGACGAGCTGCTTCAACAAGGGGCAGGAATGGAAGGCGCGCTGATCGTGCGCGACTCGAGTGATTCGTTGCCGGTCGACGATCATGTTTTCTTCCTGAAGGGAGTGCCGAACAGCCGCGAGCATCCTCTGGAAGTCGACGGCCAAGCGGTCCCGGATACCGTCGTGCTCCATGCCGGCCGGGCGGCACGATTCCGCCTCATGAATCTGGCGACAGTCAACGTCGATCCGACCGCCGACCTCACGGCGAATCCGGACAGCGCGGTCACGAGCCCGCGGGACACGATGATCGTACGATGGCGGCCGATCGCGAAGGACGGCTTCGATGTGCCGGTCGCGGCGCAGGGCCTCGTTCCGGCGCGCCAGGCTGTCGCCGACGGCGAGACGTACGACTTCATGTACATGCCGCCGGCTCGGGGCATGCTGCACCTCGAGTTCCGCCAGAACGGCCCGGCGCACCGCTTGATCATTCGCGTGCCGATTCGCGTGGAGTAATGACGGCGACCGCGCGTAGCGCCACGACGTGCGTAGATGCGCGAGGCTGGTGCGGCCCGCGACTCATACGTTGTCGCGCTCGCGCCGGACTTGGCACGCGAGGAGCGCGATTCGTCTGGACGGGCGACGAGTGCTTCAGGGACTCCGGTCAAGGTCCCGGACGCAAGTACTTATCCAAGAAAACTGATTGCGCCTGGAAGTACGTGATCCACGATTGATGCAGCAGCAAATCGTGGATTTCATTGGGAATGACGATCAATTCGTGCGGCACCTTCTGCTCTCGCAAGGCGCTCACCAGCTGAACGCTCTGCGCGAACGGCACGTTGTGATCGTCATCGGCCTGAATCACGAGGACGGGGGACCGCCACTTCTTGATCGATGACAGCGGCGACGATGCCCATGCGAGGCTGTCCGCGGTGGCCGGCGCGCCCGCGGCGGCGTACAGCTTGAGCAGGCTACGCCAGTCGTGGACACCGGCGTAGTCGACGCCGGCGGCGAAGGTGTCGGACGCGCGTGCGAGCGCGAGCGCGGTCATGTAGCCGCCGTAGCTTCCGCCCCACACGCCGAGCCGTTTCGAGTCAACGTCCGATCTGGCATTCAAGAACGCAGCGGCGCCGACGATGTCGTTGTATTCGCTCGCGCCAGACGGTCCAAACTTCGGCGGCACGCGGAAGTTTAGGCCATATCCCGTCCCCCCTCGATAGTTGACCGATAGCACGACGTAACCGCGGCTCGCGAAATACTGATTCATCGCGTACATGTACGAGTACGCGCCCATCGGATTCGCGCCGAGGAGCATTTGTCGGTACGGACCGCCGTGAAAGAACAGCAGGGCAGGGTGGCGTGTGCCGCGCGCCTCGGCCGGCGGAAGAAAGAGCTGGCCGTGAATCATCATCCCATCGGGCGAACGGAACGTCACCGGCTGCGGTACGACAAAGCTCGCACCAGGATACTCCTGGGGAATCGTTTGCGACCCAACGTCCTGCGGAGCACCGAAACGATCGCCCGACTGCGCGACGACGGCCGGCCGCATCGGGTTCTTCGCATCGGCGGTCAAGAATGCGATCTGGTGGCTGTCGCTCGTGAACACCGGAAGGTCCGCGATCGTTGGCCCGGTCGTCACCGGAGTCGGCGCTCCGCCCGCAACCGGCACCTGCCAGATGTGGCGATGATCCGAATCTCCCTGATTCGATGAATACACGACGCGGCGGCGATCGGGACTCATATCCGCACTGAAGATCTCGAAGTCGCCGGGCGTGAGAAGCGTTGCCGTTCCACCAGTAGAGGCGACGCTGTAGAGGTGCACCCAGCCGGTCTTCTCCCACGGGAATACGATTCTGTCGTCGGCGCCCCACGCGAACGCCGAGTTGCCTTCCAGCGGATAGAACCGGCTCCCCGTCCCGGCATCGGCATGGAAGATCTGACGTCCCTTTCCCGTGGCGGGATCAGCGACCCAGATCGACCACGGGTCGGCGGTACGGGTCGACGAGAAGGGCCCGGGAGCGCCGGGAGGAATGCGGATGAACGCGACCTTGCTGCCGTCGGGCGACCAGATGGGACGGCTGTCGCGATCGACACTCGGCGAGAGCCAGGTGATCGACTTGCGCGCGAGATCGTAGACACCGACGAGGCTGTGATCGGCGCGGCCGCTCGAGAATGCGATGCGGCCTCCATCGGGCGACCAGGCGAGCGCGCCGTCTCTCCCCGCATCGCGCACGACCGTCTGCGGCTTGCCGCTGCCGTCCAGGGGAAGGACGACGATGGAATTGCGGGCGACGTAAGCGATCATGTTCGCTCTTGGTGCCATCGCCGGCGAGCCGCCGTCGCCAATCAATCGCGGCATCGTGTCGCTGAGCGAGATCGCCCACAGCTGCGGGGGCGTGGATCCGAGCGGAAGATCGCGGGGATTGGGCTCGCCGCCACGCTCGAAGACGAGCGTCTGCCCGTCGGCCGCCCAGGCGAGTGTTCCGATTTCCACCCCGATGTCGCCGGGGAATCGCGTCAGTTGCCTGGCGACGAGCGAGCCATTCGCCGAGGGTTCGCCGACCCAGATGTTGCGGCTTCCCTGCGCATCGAAGATCCAGGCGATTCTCCCGCCGGTCGGCGCCGCCGTGAGCTCGCTCGGAAACGGCGCGCTGAGCGCGGCGTCGATCGTGAACGACGGCGTCTGAGCGTGCGCGGGTGTGGCGAGGAAGACGATGCCGGCGAAGAACGCGGTTCCCGAAAGGGTGACCGTGAGTCGGCTTCGGTTGCGACGCGTAGTGCGGAAGGGCATGGCGGGCGGCCTAAGGTTGGATGACGTCGGACTGCGGATGCGTCGCTGAGATAGTACAACGCGGTCCGGGCGGAATACAAGTTCGGTATACCATACCTCCGACGACGGGAACTCAGCGCGGAAGCTCGACCACGAAGACGTTTCCTCGCGGCGTGCCCTCCTCGACGCGGATCGATCCACCCTGCGCCTCGACCGCGAGCCGGCAGAACGCCAGACCCAGACCAGACGATTCACCGGCGGCCGCCCGCTGTGGCCGGTCACAGCGGTACGGCTCGAAAACCTGAGCTCGATACGCTCGTGGGATGGAGGGTCCTTCGTCGGTCACCGCGATGGATGCCCGGTCCGAGGAGCCGCCGATAACGACGCGTATCCGTCCATCGATCGTCGTGACCTGCATGGCGTTGCACACGAGATTCTCGATGGTGCGGCGCGTGAGCGCCGGATCGCAATTGCACAGGGAATCCCCGCGCGTCTCGACGGCGATGTCGCACGTCGGCTGCACCCCGCGGGTCGTGGTGACCACCGCGTGCGCCAGCCCGGACAGATCCGTGATGCACCGGCGGATCGGCATGCGGCCGGTCTGAAGCCGACTGACGTCATGCAAGCTGTTGGTCATGCGGCGTAGAACCTTGGCTCCCGCGAGCGCCGCTTCTGCATCTTCGACGCTTGCTCCGTCGAGCTCACGCCGGAGCACTTCCAGGTTCGACACCAAAACCTGCATCGGAGATCGCAGGTCGCCGACAATCAGATGCACGGCATCCGCGTCCAATCCTTCCCGCGGAGCTCGTGATCTCACCAAGACATCGACCAGCAGCGCGATGGCGATAGCGAGAACAACGAACAGGAATCCGCCCAGGGCCGACCCGGCGCCCGGTCGCGGCGCGATCCAGCCGAGCGTGTTGCCGAGCGTGAGCGCAAGGGCGCCGAGGAGACAGACCAGCGCCGTCGCCACAGCGCCGCGAGCGCCGAGCAGAGCCCCCGCGATCACGATGAAGACGACGTAAAAAAGGCCAACGGGCGCGTGAATCCCGCCGGTGATCCACGCGCGCTGTGTGACGATGACAGAGAGCCCGGTAACAAGGATCCAACTTGCGAGGTCGGGGCGACCAGCGCGGCTCGTGACATGAAGAATCGCGACGAGGCCACCGACTGCCGCGATCGTGGTTGCCCGACGAACCAGCGTTTCAGGTTCGACGATCGCCGCGAGGCCCAGCACCACGGCAACCACGATGAAGAAGGGCCACGACACAATCCACAGCGCGCGTGCACGGTTTCTCAGGTCAAGGCGCGCGAACTCGGGTGGACCAAACCAGTGGATGATGGCCTGAGTAGTCATTCGGTTTCGTCGTCGGCAAGGGCGGTGGGTCGTTCGCTCCAAATTCGCGCATCGCGGCGAAAAGGGAAACTGCCGTGGCGCCGGTCGGAAACGGAACTCGAGACCTCCAGACCGCTAGACCTTCGCCACGCGACGCGCCCGATCCTCTTCCCACTCGACGAACGGACCATCGAAGTCCGTGAGGCGCGTGCCGTCGAACGCCCAAACACGTGTCGCAACCTCGCGGAGAAAGGCGCGGTCGTGACTCACCAGCAGCACCGAGCCGTCATACTCCTCGAGCGCGTCCTCGAGCGCCTCGATGTTCTCGACGTCGAGATGATTGGTCGGCTCATCGAGGATGAGCAGATTGGCGCGCGCCAGCGTCATGAGTGCGAGCGCGACACGGGCTCGTTCGCCCCCGCTGAGAGTGCCGATCTCGCGTTGCACCTCATCG
>JAICJQ010000215.1 GCA_025928335.1 Gemmatimonadaceae bacterium | reverse complement strand
CGAGCTGTCGGAGAAGTACGCCTCTTCGGCCGTCACGAGGTTGCGAAGGTCAGACTTCATGGCCGTGATGTACGCCTTCTGCTTCGTGTTGGCGAACTTCGGGATCGCGATCGCGGCCAGGATGCCAATGATGACAACGACGATGAGAAGTTCGATAAGCGTGAAGCCCTTACGATTGCGCTGCATGTCTACTCCCTGAGTGGTGGGTCGGCGTCGACCCTTCGCCGCGACGCGGCTGGAAGGTGGGGGTCGAATTCGGAGCACCACATTGGCAAGGAGGGGGCCTCATCTGTTCACCGATGTAACTTCTTGTCTTGTAAGGTGATATCTAGTTTGGCGACCAACATTCGGAGGCCCATTCGCCGGTCATTTGCATGACCAGGGGGCAATCTGCGAAGCATGGGTGCACGGGTATCAGCCGCGGTAATCGCTCGCTATCCGCGCTGTTGCCGCGTGCACGCGAACGGTGTCCTCGATGTCTCTGCCGTAGCCACCGGCGATAGTCACGGCGACTGCCAGGCCGACCTCGCGAAGCTGTTGGAGCACGAAGGCGTCTCGGCGGGCAAGCCCGTCGAAGGTCAGCGCGAGACGACCAAGGCGGTCCTTTTCGTGGGGGTCGGCTCCCGCGAGGTAGACCACCAGATCGGCGCGAGACTCCGCGATAGCAGCTGGCAGCTTCCGGAAGAGCAACTCGAGGTATTCGTCGTCGCCGGTGCCGTCGTTCAGCTCGACATCGAGGCACCCGGCGACTTTATGGAACGGGTAGTTCTTTCCGCCGTGCATGCTGAAGGTGAAGACGCTGTCATCGCCGGCAAAAATGGCGTGCGTGCCGTTCCCCTGATGCACGTCGAGATCCACCACCAGCGCGCGTCGAATTCTGCCGTCACGTTGCAGCGCACGGATGGCGATTGCGGTGTCGTTGAACACGCAGAAGCCCTCGCCATGTGAAGGGAAGGCGTGGTGCGTACCGCCGGCGAGATTCATCGCGATGCCATGGTCCACCGCGAACGCGGCCGCCTCGAGCGTGCCACCGGCGGTGCGGTACGACCGCTCGACGAGCGCCGACGACCACGGGAAGCCGAGCCGCCGTTCCTCGTCCGCGGTGAGCCGGCCGACCGTGAAACGGTCGATGTAGTCCGGCGTGTGAACGAGCAGCAGGTCTTCGCGGCTCACCGGCGCTGGATCATGCAACCGCTCAGGATCAACGATTCGTTCGGCAACGACTCGGTCGCGCAGCAAGGCGTACTTCGCAATCGGAAAGCGATGCCCGTCGGGAAGCGGGAAGGAGTATTTCGCGCTCGACCAGGCGTGGAAGGCCACGGCGCGAGCTTGCGTCAGCCGCCGCGCTTGCCGAGCGTGACGCGGCGCGTCAGGCGCTGGCCGTCGCGCACGAGGACGATGGTCACCTGGTCGCCCGGTTTGTGCGCGTACAGCGCGTCGGAGTAACTGTAGAGATCTTTAATGCTCTTGCCGTCCAGCTCGACGATAAGGTCGCCGGCCTTGAGGCCACCGACGTCGGCGGGGCTTCCCGCGGTGACGCCGGTCAGCCGAAGCCCGGGCACGTCGCCGCCCGCCATGTCGGGGATCGAGCCGAGATAGACGCCGGAGCCGGTGCGCGGGCTGGACGCTTGCGACACCGTCGACCGAACGAAGGTGAGACGTGCCGGGCGATCCGCCACGTCGCGGGCGACGCGCTCGGCGAGGGCGATGATCCGCGCCTCACCCCCGGCATTGATGCGCTCCGGCACATCGCTGACTCTGTGATAGTCCTCGTGCTGATCCGTGAAGAAATGGAGCACGGGGATGTTCTTCGCGTAGAAGGAGCTGTGGTCTGATGGACCGAACCCGTCACCCTGCGCCGCGATGGCCAGCTTCGGTTGCGTGTTCGCGCCGTCGACGATGGACGGCCATTCGTTCGCGGTCGCGACACCGAACACGAGAAGCTTGTCGTTTCGCAGTCGGCCGACCATGTCGAAGTTGAGCATCGCGTCGACGCTGTCGATCGGCACGGGCATGTGGTCGACGAAATACGCCGAGCCAAGGAGCCCTTGTTCCTCGCCCGAAAAATTCGCGACGATGATCGACCGTCGCGCCGGTTGTCGCGCAAAATGCGCGGCGAGCGCGAGGACGGCGGCCGTCCCCGACGCATTGTCGTCGGCGCCGCGGCGAACGCCATGATTCTCAGGATCGAGCGCGTCGTCGGTCGAGGTGCCGAGGTGGTCGAAATGCGCCCCGATGACGAGGTACTCGCCGCGCAACGCGTCGTCACGCCCCGGGATCAAGGCAAAGACGTTCTGGGTGGGTATGGAAGGCCTCGGCCCTTCGCGCACCGGTGGGTGCGCCACGAATGGCTGTCGGTAGCCGGTCGCAAGCGGTCTGAGGCCGAGCGACTCGTACCGCCGCGCGATGTAGGCCGCAGCTTCGGCGTTGCCCGGGGTGCCGATCAAACGGCCTGCAAGCGCGGGGCTCGCGAGATAGTTGATGTCGGCGACGACGGCCGCCGAGTCCGACGCGGGCGTGGAGGAAGGCGCGATTCGGGTTGTCGAAGCACAACCCGCGATGGTGAGCGCGCCGAGAATGGCGTTCGTAATACGCCGAGCGGCCGAGTCGCCGGGCAGCCGAAGAACCGACATCAGTATTCTCTAAATGATTCCAAATCAGCGAGCGCGAAAATCCGTCTTGTCACTCACCTCGCGACAGGCCTCGGCGAGCAGCGTCGCCGTGTGGTCCACGTCCTCGAGGCTCACGAGCTCGTTCGGGGAGTGCATGTAACGGTTGGGAATCGAGACCAGACCGGTCGCCACGCCTTCGCGGGCAATGTGAATCGCGTCGGCGTTCGTGGAGGTGTCACGACCCGCGGCGTGCACCGAATAGGGAATGCTATGGCGCTCAGCTACGGCGCGAAGCAGATCGAAGACGACCGGCGATATGATGGCGCCGCGGCTCAATACGGGTCCGCCACCGATCTTGTGATCGCCGATCTCCTTCTTCTCGATGTTCGGATGGTCCGTGGCGAAGGTGACGTCGATGACGAGCGCCATTTGCGGATTGATGCAGTTCGTGCAGACGAGGGCGCCGCCCCCGTGCCAGGCGATCTCCTCCTGGGTCGTCGCCGCCGCGACGACGCGTGCTGCTCCCGGCTTTGCCGCGTAGCGACGAAGCGCCTCGAGTACGACGAACGCCCCGATCCGGTCGTCGATCGAGCGCGAAACGATGCGGCCGTTCGGGAAATCCATCGTCTTTGAATCGATCACGCCCGGGTCGCCGACGCTGATTCTCGCCTCGGCCTCGGCTTTGTTCGCGGCGCCAATGTCGACCCACAGATCGGTCATCTTGGACGCCTGCTCGCGATCGGCCGATTTCATGAGGTGGATCGGCTTCTTGCCGACCACCCCCACGACTTCGCCGCCGCGTCCTTGAAAGCGAATACGCTGACCGACGAGCACCTGCGGGTCCCAGCCGCCGATCGGCGACGGGTAGACGTACCCCTCGTCATCGATGTACTGGACGATGAGGCCGATCTCGTCGATGTGGCCGTCGAGCATGATCGTCGGCGACCCGCCGGGATTGATCTCGGCCATCGAGTTGCCGGCGACGTCGGTCGTGACTCTGTGCGCGAATTTGGAAGCTTCGTCCCGCCAGACCTTGGCGGCCGGCCCCTCGAACCCTGATGGCGCGGGCGTGTCGAGGAGCCGTTTTAGAAACGCAATGGAAGACTCACTAAGCATGTTGCGGTGACGAACGATCGTGCCGCGACGTTACGCGGCGTCTTTCCGGATCGGAAATGCCAGAAAGCTCAAGAGCTGAATGACGAGGCCTGCCACGTACCACCGAAGGTCCTCGGTCAGCCCGTAGTATAGAATGCCAAACCAGGTCAGCATCTGTCCGAAGAGCCAGCCGTGCAAGCTGTCGGGGATCCCGATTGCCGATCGTCGGCGCTGCGCCCACCGGCTGTTGTAGAAGCGCAGGTCGATCATTTGAACGAGGGCATAGATCCAGGTGAGGACGCCCACGCCCCGCAGCTTTTTCACGAGGATCGGTTGCGCAAGATGCGAGGCTCCCAGCGTGTGGAACACGTAGACCGCGAGACCGAGGAACAGCGACACGCCAAGGATGATCGCCCGAACGCGGGTGAGCCGGTCCGGAGAGAGCCACGTGAGTCGCTGATCGGCGGCTCGAGCCGACGGGCCGAGCCCCGCGATCGGGGGAACCATAAAAAACCGCCTGAAGGTGACCCGGGCGCTTATCGGCTGCGCTCGTAAACGGCCCGTCCCCCAATATACGTCGCGAGCACGGCAGTGCCGAGTATTTCCGACTCCGGCACGACCATAATATCCCGGTCGAGCACCACGAAATCGGCAAGCTTTCCGGGGGTCAGCGAGCCCATCATCTGCTCCTGGAAAGCAGCGAATGCGGGCCAGATGGTCATTCCTTTGAGCGCTTCGTCGCGAGTCATGCGTTGCTCGGGAAACCACCCGCCCGGCGGCCAGTCATGCTCATCCTGCCGCGACACGGCGGAGTGGAACGAGTAGAGTGGGTTCACCCGCTCGACGGGGAAGTCGCTTCCGTTGGGGATGATGACGCCGGTGTTGAGTAAGGACCGCCAGGCATACGCGCCAAGGGTATGCGCGTATCCCAATCGCGTCGACGCCCAATACATGTCGCTGGTTTGATGCACCGCCTGCATCGATGGAATCACGCCCAATTGCGCGAAGCGCGGGACGTCCGCGTGATCGAGGACCTGGACGTGTTCGATGCGGAATCTGTGATCGGCAACCGGCACGGCCTTGAGTGCGGCTTCGTAGGCGTCGAGCGTGACGCGATTGCCGCGATCGCCAATCGCATGGGTGGCGACCTGAAACCCGTTGCGAAGGGCCCGCGTCGCCACATCGCGCAGGTGCTCCGGCGTCGACCGAAGCAGGCCGACATTCTTGGGATCGTCAGCATACGGGTCGAGGAGCGCCGCGCCGCGTGAGCCGAGTGCGCCATCGGCGTAGAGCTTGATGGTGCGGATCCAGAGCTTGTTGTCGTATAGCCCGATCTGCGGGCCGCGTTGGAAGTAGTGGGCGATGGCGGCGCTGTCGTCGCCGATCATGGCGTAAACGCGGAGATTGAACGTGCCCGCCTTGGCAAGCTCCTCGAAGAGGTCGAGGACATCGCGCGGCTCGCCGGCGTCATGGAGGGCGGTGAGGCCCCAGCGGTTCGCCTCGGTGATCGCCGCGAGCGTGGCGCTTTTCATCTCGTCGTGCGACATGTTCGGCACGACACGTTCGACGATGCCCATGGCGTTGTCGACGAACACTCCGGTCGGTTCGCCGTCGGCGCCGCGTTCAATCCGGCCGCCGGCGGGATCTTTCGTCGCTGCCGTCACGCCCGCCGCGCGCATCGCCGCGGCGTTGGCAAGGATCGCGTGGCCGTCGATGCGCGTCAGCACCACTGGGTTGTTCGGTGAAACGCGCGACAGCGCTTCGTGCGTCGGGAATCGCGTGTCTCCCCACTTATTCTGGTCCCAGCCCCGTCCTTGGATCCACCGGCCGCTCGGCGACTGCCCGACGCGGGCGCCGACGCGCGACACGATCTCGTCGAACGATCGGGTGTCGGTGAGATCGATGTTGCGAAGGAAATCGCCGAGGCCGAAAAGGTGGGCGTGCGCGTCGACCATGCCGGGAATGACAGTTCGTCCCGTGAGGTCGAGGACTTTTGTCGACGTCCCGCGATACAGCAGGGCTTCTCGCACCGACCCGACGAACTGCACGCGGCCATCGCGCACCGCGAGCGCGCTGACGAACGGATGCGAGTCGTCGACGGTGTAGATCAGCGCGTTGGTGAAGATGAGGTCCGCGGGAGGTGGCGTCGAGCGCTGGGCGTCAAGCGGAGACGTTGTGAGCGCGGCGGCGACGATCGTCGCGGCGAGCACGCGGTGCGGAGCGCGAAGAGAATGCATGCGGTGAGTGAATGGATCGCGAACGGTACGGGGCGAGCGCGAAGGGCTCAAGATACGGGGGCATTGTTCGCGACGCGGGTCTGGCTCCGGTGTCGCGAATCCGGCCTCCGATGTTGCGACGGCTCCGCGTCTTCTTTGCCACACTGACTTACTGATTGAATCGATTGCCCAACTCGGCGCGACGCATCAATGCGCCGAGGCGAGAAAATCAGTCAGATCAGTAAAATCAGTGTTTTCAGAAGACACAGAGCTTCGCGTCGCTCCGGCGATCCATGTGGCGCACGGGAACATTGCTTTCTAGAAAATGATCTTGGCGATCTCAAGGATCCTGCCGATAGGCAGTTTGAAACGCCTATCCCACTGATCCTCGAGATCCCCAAGATCCTTTGTCAGGCTTT
>JAICJQ010000004.1 GCA_025928335.1 Gemmatimonadaceae bacterium | reverse complement strand
CGGGTGGCCTTTTACTTGGACCTGTGGGGTCACGACCTTTTTAAATTTAATTTAAAACGGGGTCCCCCCCCACTCGGGGCTTTTCTTTGCGGGATAGACGGACTGAACCGCGAAGGCTAGGCCTCACACTTGCCTTGGTTGGCGCCGATCACCTCGATGAGAGGCGTTATGAAGGCAATCGTAGCTGCCACCGCGGCGCTCTTCGCGCTCGGTGCGCACAACACGGTGTCCGCGCAGGTATTCTGCGCCACCGGTCCGGCGCAGATCGATAGCGCACGCGACGAAGTGATGTCCGTTCTCGCGAACGACAGCCAACTCGCTCGCGAGATTCGTCAGGAACAGCACATCGCCAGCACCAGCGAGCTCGCGAAGATGTCGCTCGTGAAGGACCGAGCGTTTTGCTCACGCGCCGCGACGCGAATCGATCATCCGCTGCCGGCGGGATCGGCGGTGGTGGTGCTGAGCGTCGGCCCGCTGTACTACGTGCGCGAGCCCGACCAGCGAAAGGGAACGGGTGTCATCGTCGACAAGGACCTCAAGGTCGTCGCACGACTCGGCGCCGCCGTCGACGCCGTGACACAGAGCAGCCGTCCGCCCAAGCAGTAAGTCGCTGGGTTAGAACGTGAGCGCGCGCAAAAACGCGATGTTTTTCCGCGCGCTTTCCATTTCGTCGGCCGGTGTTTCCTGCTCGACATAGCATGGCTTGTCGTCGATGTCGGAGATTCCGCCGAGGAAATGCTTGAAATCGAAGGCGCCCGTTCCGAGCTCCGTGTCGCGCGAACGGTCGGCAACCACGTCCTTCAGGTGGAAGCTCACGATTCGATCGCGGTAGCGCTCGAAATACCATGTCGGGTTTCCGCCACCGAGCAGCATGTTGCCGACGTCGAGCTGCAATCGAACGAGGTTGGGATCGAGCCGGTCGACGAACGCATCGTACGGCACGACGCCGCCGATCGCCTTCATGTGATCGGGCTCGTTGTGGAATGCGAGCGCAACGCCGGCAGTCTTCGCGACAGCACCGGCCGAGTTGAACTTGTCCGCCCACGCTTTCCACTCGTCGATCGACAGCTTCGTTTCGTTCGGCAAGCTCGGGACTATCAAGTAGCGATGGCCGAGTAGCCGCGCGTCATCGAGGCTCTTGCTCCATGAGTCGACGATGGTCTCGGGCGCGATATGCGCGGATGGCGCGCGCAGTCCTTCTTTGTCGAGCGTCGCGCGAACTTGCTGCGGCGTACGGCCGAAGTTTCCGAACGACCAGAGCAGCTCGACGTCCGTATACCCGAGCGCGCGCACCGCGGCGAGCGTGCGTTCCGGATCGGCCTTCATCGCCTTGCGCACCGCATAGAGCTCGAGCCCAACGCGCGCGAGCTTGTTCCCTTCGCCGATTTCGCGGAGGTGCGGCGCGAGCGCGAGAGCACCCGCGCCGGCGCCGAAGGTCTGGAGGAAGCGACGGCGTTCCACGTGAGACGCTCAGCCCTTTTTGGCGACGGGTGACGCCGGCGCGCCAGGGGTTCCCGAGGGCGGAGCCTTCACCGGATTATCGGTCGTCGCCGGAATTTCTCCAGGCGCGAGCGGGCGCACTTGGCGCATGAGCTCAGAGATTTTCTTGCCCGTCAGGGATTCGATGAGCGCGGGGACCTGTGCCACCATCGTCGCCATGTCGGCGGTAATCTTGTTCACGCCGGCGCCGCCGTCGCCGCCTGTCGACACCACCGTGATCTTGTCGACCTTGGAGAGCGGTTCGGCGAGCGCGCGAACGACGTCGGGCAGGCCAGCGAGCAACTTGTCGAGCACGGCCGCTTCGTTGTACTCGAGGTAGGCGCTCGCCTTGAGCTGCATCGCCGCCGCTTCGCTCTGACCTTTCGAGCGAATGATCTCCGCCTCGGCGGTTCCCTTCAGTCGAATGACCTCGGCGGCCGCGGCGCCCTCCGTCTTCTGCGCGTCGGCGCGGCCCGCCGCCTCGAGCGAGAGGCGCAGCTTTTCGGCTTCGGCGAGCGTTTCGATTCGTTTTTTCTCGGCTTCGGCCTGCTTGAGAATGGTCGCGGCGAGCTCGCGTTCCTTTCGTTGAATTTCCGCTTCCTGAACCTTGATTTCCCCTTCCTTGCGAACGCGATCGACGTTCACCGCTTCGGTGACGACTTGCTGTTGCATGATGTTTGCCTGGATTTCGTATGCCTTGTCGGCCTGCGCCTGTTGCTTCTTGGACTCGGCCTCGAACAACGCTTTCTTCACGGCGAGATCCTTCTGCGCCTCCGCCTGCTTCGCCAGCGATTGCGTCTCGGCAAGCACGCGCTCTTGGTCCGCCTCCGCCCGCGCGACGGCGGCCTCGCGCATGTAGCCTGCCTGCTTCATCGCCGTGTCACGCTCGGCTTGCGCCGCCGCGATGTCCGCCTCGGACTTGATGCGTGCAACATCCGGGCGACCCATGTTCTCGATGTACTGATTCTTGTCGCGCACTTCTTTGATCGTGAACGACACGACCTCGAGTCCCATCTTCGCCACGTCCTCGGCGACGTTGCCGCGCATGCGATCGGCAACCATCTCCGGCTGCTTCACGATCTGCTCGACGGTGAGCTGGCCAATGATGCCCCGCAGGTGCCCTTCCATCACCAGACGAATGAGCGACTCGCGCTGCGGCGGGGCTTTGGTGAGGAACTGCTCGGCAGCCGTGCGGATCGATTCGGGATCGTTCTTGATCTTGAGCTGTGCCACCGCTTCGACGGTGACGGCGACACCTTGATTCGTGTAGAGATCCTGCTGCGGGGCAACGTCGAACGACATCAGCTCGAGCGAGAGCTCTTGTGCGCTGTGAATGAGCGGCAGCACGATCTGCGCTCCACCATGCACGATGTGCGTTCCACCGAGGCCATAACGGATCAGCGCCTGGTTCGGGCCGACTTTCCGAAGCATGCGGGCGAAGGTGGCAAAGAGCATGATGACCACCGCCACGGCAAGGCCACTTATGATGATGACAGGCTGCTGAAGAATCTTGTCCACGGGTTGCTCCTTTGGGGTACGACTACTTCACTACGCCGTCGTCGGACGGCAGTTGATTGGCCGCGGCGAACTTCGACCAGCGGTCTACGTATGCGATTCCTTTTTCGACTCTGAGAATCACGACTTCGGTGCCTCGTTCCAGTTGCTCGCCGGTCTCGGCGCGCGCACCGTCGGCGTGACGCGTGCCGCCGAGCGTGTACACGATCTCACCGGTCCCACCGGGGCGAATCGTGCTCGTGATTTTGCCGACGATGCCCTGGAGCTGGAAGTCTTCCGGCGCGAGCACGGTGAGACGCGGGTTGATGAATTTTGCCAGAAACGCGAAGACCATCGCTCCGCCGAGAAGACCGGCGGCGACGGCGATCGCCATGATGGACAGCGCCGCGAAACCTGAGTAGCGCGTCAGGAGATAGCCGGCGCCTCCGAACCACGTAAGGAACGCCGCGATCGTACTGCCGTTGAACGGCGACGCCTGACCATGACTATGCGCGCCGTGACCATGAAGCCCGGGAATATGGAAATCGTGTCCGACGTTGAATGCGCCGAGAAGCCCGCTGGCGACGGTGAACAGCAATCCGAACGTGAAACAGCCAAGAAACAGCGAGCTCACCGGAGCGGGGGACGGGGGCGCGGGGGGGGGGGTTCGGGGCCGCGACTATCGTACGTCGCGGGCCACGCGTCGGCAACTACGCCGACGTCGCTTTGCGCCGGTAAGCGGTCGGTGTCCGACCGAACTCGGCGCGAAAAGCTTTGTTGAAGTTTGAGACATCTCCAAAGCCTGACGACAGCCCGACGTCGATGACACTCGCCGGCGAGGTCGCCAGACGAACCGCCGCGCGACGCAACCGGGCACGAAGCAGGAACTGGTGCGGCGTAGCGCCGGTCAGATGCTGGAAGGCGCGCAGGTATGCGAAGGGACTCAGCCCTGCCGCCGCTGCCAGCGCATCCAGCTTCGCGTCGACTGTCGGATCGCGCTCGGCGGCGCGCATGTGCTCGGTAATGCGACGAATGACTCGTGGCGACGGGGGCACTCGGCGCGGGCTGCGACCAACGTCGGCCAGTAGCGCTGTCGCGGCGACACGAACCGCGAGCTCGTTCCATTCGGCTCCGTCGGGCATGCCGAGAGCAACGGCCGTCTGCGCCACCGACTCGGACAACTCTCGCGTCGGGGGGAGACGAGTCGCCGCAAAGCGCGCGCGGATAGTGGGAGCATTCAGGCCCGCCGCGACGTGTTCGAGATACGCGACGGAGTAGTGAAACGCGACGCATCGGTCACCGACCGCATGTTCGTGGTCGCATTCATACGTGTCGCCGGGGTTGCCAAGAAGGAATGAGCCCGCAGACATCACGTGGCGTCCGTCCTTCGAGCGGTGCTGAAACGTTCCCGAGAGCACGACGCCGATCGACTGTCGGGTGTGTACTTCTTCGAAGACCCGGTCGCTCGGGCCGCAGGTGCAGACGACATCGACGACGGACCAGCCGTCGCCTCGCGCGAGCGGCTTGGCGACGGCGTCTCCCGGCGCGCCCCGCAGGTGGCGATCGCGAACCGCCGCCGCCGTGCCGGCTGCAATTTTTGCCAAGACGTCTGCACGGCCGTGCATTAGCATGTTGGAAATTTAACGTCCGAGGGGAACGTGGCTAGCGTAGCAACCAGCATTGATTCGAGCATTCTTCCACGCGTGCTCGAAGAGGGATACGGACCGGGCGCGTGGCACGGCGCCGATCTCAAGGCGGCAATCGCCGACATATCAGATACTACGGCGTTCTGGCGTCCAGGTGTCGGCCGGCACAACATCGCGGAAATCGCGTTGCACCATGCATTTTGCGCCCATTCGGTGATCGGTCAGCTCACGGGACAGGCGCCGGGAGCGTTCGTTCTCGAAGGGAGCGATTGGTTCGAGCTTCCCGGAAACACCCTGTCGTGGGACGACGTTCGCAGTACGGTCGACGCGACCCAGGAGCGGTTGGCCGCGGTGGTGGCCGACATCGCCACGAACGCCGGGTCATCGCCGCTCGATGAGCGGGCGAGGCTCAATCTCGTCTTGGGCGTCACGTGCCATGCGATCTACCACGCCGGACAGATCCAGCTCATCAAGGTGATGTCGAACGCGAAGTAGCCTGAAGGGCGGGAATTGCCCGCGCCGCCGCCGGCGGGTACCATTGCGGCTCCGATCGTACCTTGGAGAAGTCATGGATCGCCGTTCTTTCGTTCGCACATCCGCCGGCGCGGCCGGTGCGCTCGCCGTCGCTCAGCCGGTGCTCGCCGGCGCGGAGCGCGCCACGACATCAATCGAGAGGCTTCTCATACAACCACAGGGAGCGCCCGCGCCGATCACCGACGACGAGCGACGCGCACGCATCGAGAAAGCGAGGCGGCTGATGGCCGACAACGGCATCGCCGCGATGTTTCTCGAGGGCGGCTCGAGCATGGTGTACTTCACCGGCGTACGGTGGGGAAACAGCGAGCGCACGTTCGGCGTTGTCATTCCGGCGAAAGGCGAGCTCGCGTGGGTCACCCCGGCGTTCGAGGAGCAGCGCGCGCGTGAGCTGATCAAGTTCTCGAATGACGTACGCGTTTGGCAGGAAGACGAAAGTCCGTACGAGGTGATCGCCGGCATCCTGCGCGATCGTGGCGCCGCGGCCGGCAAGGTTGGCTTCGAGGAGCGGGTTCGGTTTTTCATCTTCGATGGCGTGCGTCAACGACTGCCGGGCGCTCAATTCGTCAGCGCGACTCCGGTGACGGCCGGCTGTCGCATGATCAAGTCGCCCGCTGAAATCGCGCTGATGCAGCGCGCGAACGACATTACGCTTCAGGCGATCAACACGTCATTCAAGTCGATGAAAGAAGGAATGACCAACCAGGAGTTGGGCGCCAACGTCGCCGCGGCTACCAAGAAGCTCGGCGGGAACGCCGACGGTGCACTGGTGATCTTCGGGAAGTACACGGCATTTCCGCACGGTAGCGTCCAGCCGCAAAAGCTGAAGGAGGGCGACGTCGTCCTCATCGACGCGGGATGCACCGTCGAGGGCTACACGTCCGACATTACGCGCACGACGGTGTTCGGCAAAGCAACGCAGCGCCAGCGCGACGTCTGGGACATCGAGAAGAAGGCGCAGAATGCAGCCTTCGCCGCGGCGAAGGTCGGTGCGACGTGCGAATCAGTGGACGCGGCTGCGCGAAAAGTGATTGGCGATGCCGGTTTCGGCCCCGGTTACAAGGTCCCCGGTCTGCCACACCGCACCGGCCACGGCATCGGTCTCGATGGTCACGAGTGGACGAATTTCGTCAAAGGGAACACGACGAAGATCCAACCGGGGATGTGCTTCAGCGACGAACCGACGATCGTGATCTACGGCGAGTTTGGAATTCGCCTCGAGGATTGTCTGCACGTGACGGAAAGCGGTCCGCGGTTTTTCACGAAACAAAGCGAATCGATCGAAATCCCTGTGTAGCGAGCCCTCACCGGATCCCGGTGAGCCTCGCGTAGGTACTGTCGATCCGCCTGACGTAGCCGAGCGTCTCGCTGTAGCGCCACCGTTGAACCGTCGGGGCGATCAGCTCGATGCTCGACCAGGCGGGGACGCTGCCTTTGGATTTCGCGGCGGCGAAGGCGCGGTTGATCGTTCCTTCGCCGGCGTTGTAGCTCGCAAACATAAACCGATGCCGTTCGTCATCCGGGACTGTGTTGAGCCACAGATTCCACAGGTAACGGTCGTGCATGATCCCCGCGGCGATGTTCCACTCGGGTTGATCAATCGGTCCGAACTCCGGCCGGTGCGATGCAATCTCCTGGTAGGTCGATGGCATCAACTGCATCACGCCACGTGCGCCGACCCAGCTGGTCGCGTTCGGCTTGAGTCCACTTTCCGCGAACCCCTGCGCCTTGAAATAGCGCCAGTCGAACGCCGGGCCGAAATATCGCTTCGTGTATTTCCGAAACGCGGGGTCATAGCGCTCGCTCACCTTCTTCGCCGCGCGCGCCGAGGCGGCGCGCTCGAAGACATCCGTCGCTTTGCCGAGCGTCGTGCGCGTCGAGGCGGTATCCTGAGCGCTCGCGGATGAGCACAGCGCAAACGCCAGCGCGGAGGCGGCAGCGAGGCGCATCGTCAGCTGATCGCGCGCCCAACGATGAGCGCGATGGCGATGAACAGCGCGGCGATGAAGATCGCCACGGCGATGTTGCCGCGCTTGAGCTCCGCCGGGAAATCCACCTCGGGCGTGAGCCGGTCGATAATCCGATAGCTCACGTACATCAGCACCACGCCCAATGCGGCGTAGACGAGATTCAACACGAGAATGGAGAGCTGCACCGACGATCACCTCGGAACGGGAGGTCGAGCCATCCACTCAAATAACGTGTGGCGGACTCGGCGGGTTTCGCCGTATTGTAGGAGAGAATGATCCACTTGTCACGACCGACTTTGTGCGGTGCCCCTCGCCTTCCCGGCCCCACGGGCGGACCGCTCACGATATTCGGCGCGAAGACACGAGTATAGACTTCTGCGAATGAGTCGTGTGTTCTTGCTTTCCCCGGCCCGTTGCGACGGCCGGCGCGCGCAGATGCTGTTGAATCCCGCGGCGACGTTCGATCTGGCGCGGCGCATTCGTGCGCCGGAAGGCGCTCCGATCGGTGAAGTATTCAGCTTCCTGAGCGGCCTCTATTTCCGCGGCAAACTCGCCTACGCGACCGCGTTCGGGCAGCCGGCCGGCGGGTTCGTCATCACGACCGATCGTGGGCTCGTCACGCCCGGCACCATGATCACGCGGACCGATCTGTTAGCGTTCGCGAAAGTTGATCTGGCGACCGCAGGCGAGCGATACGTGGCGCCGCTGCGAAGGCACGCCGAAGAGCTCGGGGATCGTCTTCACGCCGAATCGTTGGTCGTCTTGCTCGGAAGCATCGCGACGGGGAAGTACTGCGACACGTTGACCGCGGTTTTCGGAAAGCGGCTCGTCTTTCCGTCCACGTTCGTCGGGCGTGGAGATATGAGCCGCGGCGGCCTACTCCTCCGTCATGCGCGCGATTGTCGTGAACTGGAGTACGAACCGGTGATCGGCGCGGTTCGTCACGGGAAGCGTCCGCCCAGGCTCGAGCGCATAGCACGATGATGCCGAGAACCGAAAGGGGCAACCAACTCGGTTGCCCCTTTCGTTCGTTGCTTCCGCCGTGCGTTAGTGCATCGGCGGCTTGATGCGCTTACCCCAAGTCGGCGGCGGCGGCTCCTTCGTCGCGCGGTCCACCGGGTGCGCCTGAAGCTGCTTCATTGCTTCCTCGACCGCTGTCTCGAGCTGCGGGTCGTGCCCGCCGATGACCTCCTTCGGCGTGTTCTCGACGTCGATGTCCGGCGCGACACCTTCGTTCTCCACGGCCCACTTCCCATCTCGGGCGAAGAATCCACCGCGCGGCGCGATGGCTGAGCCGCCGTCGACGAACGGCGGTGTGTCGGCGGTATGCACCAAGCCACCCCACGTCCGCTTGCCGACCAGCGTCCCGATCTTGCGGTAGCGGAACATGTATGGCATGAGATCGCCGCCCGATCCCGCCATTTCGTTGATGATCATCACCTTCGGACCCCAGATGCCCGCCGCGGGGCTGGTGAACGGCATGCGGTCGCCGGCCACGTTGTTGAAGTAGCCGTCGAAGTCGCGCTGGAGCACGTCGATGATGTAGTCCGCCGCCTGTCCGCCGCCGTTGTATCGCTCATCGATCACGGCGCCCTTCTTGTCCTGCTGTGCGAAGTAATACCGGTTGAAGCTCGTGTAGCCCGGGACGCCGGTATTCGGCAGATACACGTACGCGAGCTGGCCGTGCGACAGGGAGTCGACGATTCGCCTGTTGTTCTCGACCCAGGCGCGCGTGCGCAAGTTCTGCTCGGTCGCCACCGGCACGACGGTGACGTGACGAGCTCCATCCGCGGTCGGTGTCGCGTTCACGACGAGTGCGGTCTGCTTGTTCGCGGTTCCATCCAACAGTCGATAAATGTTGTCGGGCGCCTTCAGGTCCTGTCCATTGATCGCCAGGATGTAGTCGCCGACGCGAACATCGACGCCCGGCGCCGCCAACGGCGCGCGAAGATCCGGATTCCAATTTTCCTCATCGTAGATCTTCGTGATGCGATAGCGTCCGTTCTCGATCGCGAAGTCGGCGCCAAGTAGCCCGCCGGGCACGGCGGCGGGGATGTCGGGCATGTCGCCGCCGCGAACGTACGAGTGTCCGATCGAGATCTCGGCGCCCATCATGTCGACGAGATAGTTCAGATCGGCGCGATGATTCACGAACGGCACGAACTGCGAGTACATCTGCTTGATCCTTGGCCAATCGGCGCCGTGTTCGTTGGTGACGTACAGGTAATCGCGCTGATTGCGCCACGCTTCGTCGAAGATCTGCTTGAACTCCGCCTTCGGGTCGACGTATGCGCGGAGATCGGCATTGATTCGGCCCTGACCGGCCTGGGGCGGAGTGCGGTCGGCGTCGGCCAGGAATAGGCCCGGGCCACCACCGGCGCCCCCTGCGCCGCCACGACCGCGTCCCCCGCCACCACCGCCGCCGGCGCGGTAGACGAGCTTGTGGCCATCGGCGCTGACATCATAGTCCGACGCGCCGGAAACGAACTGCAGGTCCCGATGATCGCGCAGCGAATAGCGGTGCAGCGTCGACCCACCCGCGCCACCCCGACCGCCGCCGCCAGCCCCGGCCTCGAGGAAGTACACCATCCCCGCGGCACCCGCTTTCAGATTCGAATATTGGTGTTCGGCGATGCCGGGCACGGTCAGGATGCGATGCTGTAGACCGTCGAAATCGATTTGCACGTTCGGCATTGGTGCTCGCGGCGCCGCGGGGCGTTCGCCCGTGCCGCCCGAGCTGTCACCTGCTGCCGCTGCTACGCCGCCACCGCGGCCGGCACGTCCGCCCCCGGAAAAGCCGCCGCCCGCCGGCGCCGCGCCTTCTTCGTCGCTTTCCGGCAGGAACGGCGACGGATCATTCTTGCGCAACACCACGGCGTAGAGACCGAAGTTCTCGATGTGATCGTTGTTGGTCATGTCGAGCCACTGGGAGCGCAGCCCGAAGTCCGTCGAGGCGAGGAACCAGAGGTACTTCCCGCTCGCGTCCCATGCCGGCGTGATCGCGTCGGCGAGGCCGTCCGTCACCTGCTTGGCCACACCCGTCTCGACGTTCACGACCTCGATCGCTTTGTACAATGAATTCAAGTGCTTGGCGTAGGCGATCCATTTCCCGTCGGGAGACCACGCCGGATTCATCGTACGCGCCGGCACCATCCACGGATCGTTGCCGACGACCTTCGCCTGTCCCGTCGCCACGTCCACGACCCACAACTTCAGGTTGGTGTCGTGGAACATGATCCGCTTGCCGTCCGGCGACCACGCGGCGGTGTAGAAATGGCCGGTGGTTGGAATCTTGATCTCGCGTGGCGGGGTCAGACCATCGGCCGCCTCGATGTATAACGCATATTCGCCCGAGCGGTCGCTGAAATACGACAGTGATTTGCCGTCGGGCGACCACGCGGGTTCGCGCTCGGCGGACGCGCTGGAGTTTGTGAGATTTCTAATGTCGCCGCGCTCGGCCGGGATCGTGAAGATCTCACCGCGCGCTTCCACGGCGATGCGCTTCCCCGTCGGCGAGAGCGTCATGTTCGTCATGTTGGCGGTGACGTCCTTCCATTGCGGCATCATCCACGGGAAGTCGCCCGCTGCCGTGATGTTCACGACGTGGTCCTTTCCGCCTTTCTCCATGAGGTGGATGTTGCCGGCTTGCTCGAACACGATGGCGTCGCCATCGGACGCCGCGTCGAGCGCTTTCACGTCGAAATCGGAGAAGGACGTGAGTTGCGACAGCTTTTTGGTCTTCGAGTCGTAGCTCCACACGTTCGCGACGCCGTCGCGGTCGGAGATGAAATCGACGACGTCGTTGCCGACCCACACCGGATCCATGTTCTTGGATTCGGGGTTGTTCGGCGTGAAATGCGCGGAACCGCGCGGCGCGCCCGCCTGCGCGACCACGAGATCCGTCGCCGTGCCATTGGGCGTCGTCTCGAGATCGTAGGATTTGAGATCGACGATCCAGATCGGGCGATTCTGTCCGCCGCGATAGTTTCGCCGCTCTTCGTCCCACGAGTTGTTCATGCGGTACGCGATGTGGCGGCCGTCAGGCGAGATCTTGCCCTGATATGCGCGCGGCAACGCCATCGGCTGCTCCACGCCCCCTTCAACAGGGACCGTCCAGAAGCGCGGTGCAGCGGTCGGTGCAGCTGTCGCTCGCGGTGACGCGAAGACGACGGACTTGCCGTCGGGCGTCCATCCTTGAACGACGTCGGCCCCCGGGTGCCATGTGAGCCGTTTCGGCTCGCCGCCTTCGGCCGGGATGACGTAGACGTCGACGTTCCCGGCGTACTGCGCGCTGAAGGCAATCAGTTTTCCATCGGGCGAGAACTTCGGATTCTCCGTCGTGCCCTGGAAGCTCGTCAGCCGGCGTGCCAAGCCGCCGCTACGATCGACCGTCCAGATGTTGTTCGCGTAGGCGAAGGCGATTTGGGTTTTGCTGACGGTGGGAGATCGGAGCATGCGCGTTTGCGCAGCGCCGACGGCGAGCGGAGCGACGCCAAGCGTTGCGGCGATTGCGCGCTGCAGCCTGTGAGAGCGGCGTGACATCTGGCCAGTCCGGGGATTGAGGTCGGGATTATTCTGCCCCTCGGCACCGAGGGATCGCTAGGGTCGCCTCCGTCGAGTATGGGTCAAATCGGGCTCGGCCTCTAGCCAGCCCGCGTCTTGACCGATAGCATCCGCGTCGGCGCGGCCCCCCAGCCGGCCCGGGGACTCGGACCAACGCGAGCACCAATGCCCATCGAAAACGTTTCGGATACCGCCCGTTGGGTCGCCGTCTACCGGGCGATGGAGAGTGAGCGACGCGACGCGATCTTCCACGATCCGTTCGCGCGAAAGCTGGCCGGCACCAAGGGTCAGGAGATCGTCGACAACATGCCCCGCGGCAAGCAGACCGCGTGGGCGATGATCGTTCGCACCGCCATCTTCGACGAGATCATTCTCGATCGCGTCGCCGCCGGAGTGGACTGCGTTCTCAACCTCGCGGCGGGACTCGACGCGCGCGCTTGGCGCATGTCGTCGCTTCCACCGAACCTCCGTTGGATCGACGTCGATCTTCCCGGAATTCTGGACTACAAGATCGACATGCTGCGCGACGAGAAGCCTGTCGTGCGCTACGAAGCGGTCCGGGTCGACCTCACGGATGCGGCGCGCCGGCGCGCGTTGTTCTCGCAGGTGGGCGGGGAGTCGTCACGCGTGCTCGTGTTGAGCGAAGGGCTGTTGATCTATCTGACACCGGACGATGTCGCCGGCCTCGCGCGCGATCTCCACGATCCGAACAGCTTCCGCTGGTGGACGATCGACCTCGCGAGTCCGATGTTGCTCAAGTGGATGTCGCGGAGTTGGGGCAAGACGGTCGGCGCAGGCAACGCACCCTTTCGTTTTGCTCCGGAGGAAAGCACGAAGTTCTTCGAGCCGTATGGTTGGCGCGAAGAGCAGTTTCGATCGTCGTGGCTCGAGGCGAAGCGCCTGAAGCGGCAGATGCGCGGCGCCTGGCTGTGGAATTTCCTTGGCAAGCTACGATCTCGAGAGACGCAGAAGAGCTTCGCGCGTTTTTCGGGAATCGTCCTGTTGCAGCGCTCCTAACCAACGTCCGACGCGAGGCTATCCATGTATTCCGCGATGCTGCTGTTTCGTCTGCTGCATATTTTCTTTGGCGTACTATGGGTTGGCGGAGTGGTGTTGATCGCACTGTTCATTCAACCGACGGTTCGCGCGATCGGGCCGGCCGGCGGGCAGTTCATGGGCCATCTGCTCACCAAGACGCGTATCGCCGCGTATTTTCCGGCGGTCGCCGGCATCAACGTCGTCGCCGGTCTGTTTCTCTTCTGGCGAAACACCACGTCCGGCGGGAATTGGGCCGCGACGCGCTCGGGAATGACGATCAGCATCGGCGCGCTGGCGGCGATCATCGCCTTTCTGATCGGCGGCGTGATGATCGGCAAGTCGATGGGCGAAATCGCGAAAATCCTCAAGGCGGGCGATGGGCCGCCACAGGGAGAAGCCGCGACACGGCTGGCCGCATACCAGGCTCGGATTCAGCGGGGCACGAACATCGTGCTGCCCCTGCTCGTGATCGCCGTCATCACGATGGCGGTTGGCCGATATGTGTAGGGCGATCGTCTCGAACGAGCGAAGCACCCAATCGCGTTATTTGGAGATCTGAGAATGCTCGATAAACGCATTGTCGCCGCGCTGATTTGCGTTCTCGCCGGGCGGACCGCCGTCTCGCAGGAGACGCCGACCGAGCGAGACGCGGCGCGCGACGTCGTCCGAAAACTCGACTCGCTCGAGCGTTCGCTCGACCTGAACGCGATGGTCGCCAAGCTCACCGGCCCGAATGCAGCGCGCGATCAAGTCGTCGCGCGCGCCAAGCAGCTCATGGACACGGACCTGCTGGCGATGGGCGACAACATCACTCGGCATCCGGAGATCGGCTTCGAGGAAAAGCGGTCGGTGCAGATCCTCACCGACTACCTCAAGAAGCACGACTTCACCGTGCAAATGGGAACGCCCGGCTTGCCGACCGCCTTCGTCGCGCGCTACACGAAAAGCAGCGGGGCGCCCGCCCTCGGCGTCATCGTCGAGTACGACGCGTTGCGCGGCACGAAGGGCGCGTTCCACGGCGACCAGCATAGCACTCAGGGACCGATTGGCATCGCCGCCGCCGTGGCCATGGCCGAGTATCTCGCGCGCACGAAAACCCCGGGAACGGTGACCGTGTACGGCGCCCCCGGTGAGGAGATGATGCCGCCGAACGCAAAGGTGGTAATGCACGAGTCGAAGGTGTTCGACGGTGCCGACATCCTCGTGCGCAGCCACTCGACGAGCGCGACGAGCCGGCCGGCGGCGGGATTCGGCACCTGCTGCATGAACATCGACGGCACGAAGTACATTTTCAGCGGCGCGCCGGCGCACCAGCTCACAGCCTGGAACGGTCGCAACGCGCTCACCGCGGTCATCCATCTCTTCAATAACATCGACGCGATCCGGAGCAATATTCGCCCCGAGGCGCGGGTGCAGGGCGTGATCACCGAGGGCGGCGCCGCGCCGAACGTCGTGCCCGATCGCACCGCCGCTGACTTTTACATTCGCTATCCCGACGAAGTCTACCTCGCGCAACTCACCGAGATGATCGATAACGCGGCGCGCGCCGCGGCGCTGGCGACGGGCACCAAGGTCAAGATTGATCACTACGGCAAGGATCGCGACGGCATCAGCATTGGCTCGCTCGACGAGCTCGCCTTCGCGTACGAAAAGAAGTTCGGAGCGACCGGGGTGCTTCCCGAGCCGGGCAAACCGCAGGGCTATGAAGAGACGGGCAGCGTGTCGAGCGCGATTCCGGGCGTCGGCTTCAGTGCCAAGACGTCGAATTCACCGAACCACACGTACGAGATGGAACAGGATGCGCTCGGTCCGGTCGGCCATCAGGGCTTCACGGTCGATGCCCAGGCCATGACCGCGTTGCTCTTCGACTTCGCGACGTATCCCGACTTCCGCGCGACGGTCAAGCGCGAGTTCCAGACGATCAAGTCGCTCCACGAGGAGTATCTCGCCGCATTGCGAAAGGTCTACGTCGTGCCGAAGGTCGCGGAGCCGTAGATCCTACGCGGGGGCTCCCGCGCCAGTCGGCTCGATACTCGCCGGCTCACGCTCTGCTCTCGGTCGGAACAACAGCGCGAACAGCACGAACACCACGAAAGCTCCCGCGGCCGGTACCATCCAGATCGCATGCCAGTCGTGCGTCACCGACGAGCCGTTGACCGTCGCATACTGATTCACGACCCGCCCCGACACCGCGGCGCCGACGAGATAGCCGACGCCATTCGTGACGAAGTTGATGAATCCCTGCGCCGCCGCGCGAATTTTCTCGCCGGCGCGCTGGTCGGTGTAGATCTGCCCGCTGACGAAGAAGAAGTCGTAGCAGACGCCGTGGAGCAGGATGCCGGCGTACAGCATCCACATCCCTGAACCGATGTTGCCGTTTCCGAACGCGAAATACCGCAGCGACCAGGCGAGCATGCCGACGAGCATGATCACCTTGATGCCGAACCGGCGCAGCGCGATCGGCAGCATCAGCATGAAGAAGATCTCGGACATCTGGCCGAACGTTTGGATGAACGCCGGCTCCGGTGCCTTGATCTCGTTCAGGAAGAGATTCGTAAACGTGTAGTAGAACTGAAGCGGGATGCAGAGCAGGAAGGATCCGAGCACGAAGATCGCGAAGTCGCGGTTGCGCAGCAGGCTGAGCGCATCGAGCCCGAGCGCGTCGCGTGCGCTGAACGGCTGGCCTGCGGCCTTCGGCGGCGTGTGCGGAAGCGCGAGGGAATACAGCCCGAGAAGGACGGATGCCGCCGCCGCGATACGCATCGGCGTCGCCAACGCATCCGCGTGCAACACTTTCCCGACGATGATCCCCGCCACGATCCAGCCGATCGTGCCGAGTACGCGGATGATCGGGAAATCGCGCGCCGGATCCTGCACGTTGTGGAAGGAGATCGAGTTCGTGAGCGACAACGTCGGCATGAAGAGGAGTGCGTAAATGAGGAGCAGCGGATAGAACGTGCTCCAGCTCTCCTGCGTCGACACGAACCACATTACAACGCCGCCGACGACGTGCAGCAGCGCGAGCAGCTTTTCACTCGCGAAGAAACGATCGGCGACGATGCCCATGAAGAATGGGCTCACGATCGCCGCGATCGCCATCGCGCCGTACGCGGCGCCGATCTGCTGATCGGTGAAATGCCGCGTTTGTCCGAGGTACGTGCCCATCGTCACGAACCAGACGCCCCATACGAAATACTGCAGGAACATCATCGCCGACAGCCGCGTACGGACGGCGCTCATGGCAGCTCCCGGATGCGGATGTTGCGGATCTCGAGCGTGCCCGGGTGATCGCCCTGGATGCCGATGTGGCCTTTCTTGGCGAGACCGTAGTGCGGCCAGTCCTTGAACTTGCTGGCGGCCACCTTGGCTTTCCAGTCCGGACTATTGAGCTCGTATTCGACAAGTTTGAAGTCGTTCAGCCAGTGCTCTACGTGGTTGCCGTTGACCACGATGCGCGCGCGATTCCATTCCCCGAATGGGCTGGAGTGCCCGTCGGGTGCGGGGTAGAGCCCGTAGGCGGCGCCCGCCCGCGTGAGGGGTGTCTTGTTGTCTTCGCCGTTGACGTCATCCAACAGCTGATACTCGGGCCCGCTCCAGTAGATGTGATCGTACTCGGTCGTCGCGCGGTAAAAGAGCCCGCTGTTGCCCGCTTTGCCGATTTTCCACTCGAGCTCGAGCTCGAAGTTGCCGAACTCGTCGCGCGTCATGATGTCTCGTACCCCGCGCGTCTTGCTGATCGTCCCGTCAGCGAACGTCCAACCGCTCGGGATCGAGTCCGCGGAGTATCCGCGCCAATTCGCGGCCGCGGCCAACGACCGCCATTGATTCGGTGTCTGCGCAATCGTCGCTGCCGTACGCACGGGCGCTCTCACTCCACCGGGATGACAAGCCGCGAGCGACAGCGCGGCAATAACGAGGCGGCTGCGCATCAGATGGCCCATCCTGACCGGTACTCCCGGGTGAGAAACTGGTTCGCCTCCGGCGCGTTGGTGATCTCCATCTTCTCGCCGTTGTAGAGCACTTTCTTTCCCTGTCCCGCGCGCAGCGCGACGACGCCGAGCAGCATCGTCTCCGTCAGTTGTGCCGCGTATTCGATCGGCGAGCTCGCCGTCGCTTGGCCCTTGATCGCCTTCGCCCAATTCTCTTCGTGGCTCCAGGTGATGCGCGGCATCGACTTCGGCACCTGATTCGCCGCCTGCTGCAACGACTCCGGATACACACGCGGATTCGCGCCGTAGGTGTCGTTGATGAGAATCCCTTTTTCGCCGATGAAGATCACGCCGCCCTCGGACTTGAGCACGGCGTCCGGCCCGGTATCAGGCAGCACGTCGGGACGCGGCGGAAAGAGGCCTCCGTCGCACCAGGTCAGCTTCACCGGCGGCTGATTGCCGCGCGCCGCAAACTGGTAGTGCACCGTGGACGCGAGCGGATACGAAACGGGTTTGCTCTTGTTGCGACGCGCCGGCGACCCTTCCGGCGCGTTCGGATCGCCTGGAATCGTCATCGTGCCGAACGGCGAGGACGTCGCTTCGATGCTCGTCGGATACGTCAGGCCCAGCGCCCAGAACGGGTGGTCGATCAGGTGTGCCCCCATGTCGCCGAGCGCGCCCATGCCGAAGTCGAGCCAACCGCGCCAGTTGAACGGGTGGTAAATCGGATGATACGGAATGTCCTCAGCCACGGGACCGAGATAGAGATCCCAGCGCAGATCAGGCGGCGGCGCCACTTCACCTGACTCCATCGCGCGCGCCAGCGTGCCGTTCACGATGTTCTGTCCCCACGCCGAGCTGAATCCGTTGAGCGTGCCCGGTGCCGGCATCGCGACCGTCGCGCCTGGGCGCGGCACGAACTGCGGCCAGTAGCCCGCCGGACGATTGGTCCATACATGCACCTCGTGCACCGGACCGATCACGCCCGCCGCGATCCACTCGTTGATCAGGCGCGCGCCGTCGGTGGAGTGGCCCTGATTGCCCATCTGGGTGACGAGCTTCTTGTTGGCGAGCGCCGTCTGGCGCAGCACGCGCGCCTCGTGCACGGACCAAGTGAGCGGCTTCTGCACGTAGACATGCTTGCCCAGATCCATCGCCGCCTTCGCCGCCACGGCGTGTACATGATCGGGCGTCGCGACGACGACTCCGTCGATACCCTTTTCCTTCTGCAGCATCTCGCGGAAATCGGTGTACTTCGCCGCCTTCTCATATTGTGCCTGCAATCGCTGCGCTTCGGGGCTGACGGTGTTGTCGCGCCGCGGCCGGAGGTGTTCTTCCATCTTCTTGTGTGCGAAGGCCTGATCGACGTCGCAGACAGCGACGAGTTGCTCAGTGCCGGCGAGGGCCGCCCCGTTCACGGAGCCCTGTCCGCCGAAACCGATCACCGCGAAGTTCACCGTGTCGCTCGGCGCCTGATATCCCACCCCGCCGAGTACGTGGCGCGGCACGATCATCGGGATGTGCGGCGCGACGAGCGCGCCCAGCGCGACTTTGCCCGCGTCGGACACGAAGTCTCGGCGGGTGATGGAGTTAGCGTCCTGTTTGGTCATGTCCTGGCCCTGTTCCGTGGGTACATCGGGGGGATCGTTCGAAGGGCTGTCTCAGCCTTTAGTAATGCACGATTTGCCGCCATGCCGTAAGGTCCGCCGGCGTGGGTCGACGCTATTTTCGCGGTCCCGCGACCCAATCGGGGTCTGACCCTGATCGGACCAAATTATTTCGACCCCGGCTTCCAATCACCGCGCGCCACAGCAGGGACGAACTTCTCGAGCCCGCGCGGCGGAAACTCGAGGGTCTTCCCCTGCTCGGCGCTCATATATGCCGTCATGAGCATCTTCACAACCTCGAGACCGTCGTCGAACGTCAGTTTGGGTTGCTCCTTGCCGAGGAACACGCGAACGAAGTGGCGGTCCTCGGCCTCATATCCGTACGCCGCGGCCTCGTTCGCCACGACCGGCATCAGTCCCGTTTCGGCGTTCTGCTTCTCGACGAGGTCTTCGCCCGCCCTGCCTCGCACCTCGCGCGAGAAGAACAGCTTGAGACCACTGTCGAGCGTGTTCCACGACATCGAGTACTCGGGGCCCAACAGCTCCGCCGACAACCGCAGACCCGCGCCGACGAAGCTCCACGACGTGGACGCTTCACCGATCACGGTGTACCCGTCGTCCGTCTCGAACTCGATCGTCGTGCTCGCGAAGTCCTCCGCAGGCGCCTGCGTGTAGTCCACTTCTTTTCCGTACGTCTTCGCGAGCCGTTTGACGTAGTCTGGACGCGTCCACTTGAGACTTGCGATGTGTGCCGTCACTCTCGCGGGGCGTACCGTCGACAGCGGCTGCCCCGGCTTCGTGAGCAAGTGTCGCACGACCAGCGCCGAGTGACACATCATGTCGTTCAACACGCCGCCGCCCTGCAGCGCGCCGCGCCAGAACCACGGCATGTGCGGCCCGCTGTGCTCTTCCGCCGCTCGCGCGAGATACGGCCGCCCGGTCGTCGCGGCGCCTCGCGCCCAGAGCAGCTCGCGTCCCGTTTCCACCTGCGGTGAGAAGACCTGATTCTCCAAGTAGCCCGTCGCCAATCCAACTCGCGCGACGAGATCCCTCGCCTTCTTTGCCTCGGCGACGTTCCGGGCGAGAGGTTTTTCACACGCGATGCCGACGAGACTGCCCTTTCCACTCTCGATCGCGTGAACGATCTCTTCGACGTTTTCGATGCGCGCGTGATTCGGTCCGGTCAACCAGATCGCGTCGATCGCGGGATCGGCGACCATTTCGGCGATCGACGCGTACGGCTTCGCCGCGCCGACGTCGATGTCGCGCGCGAGCTGCGCGGCGGACGAGGCATTCTTCTTGTTTGGACTCCAGACGCCGAGGACGTCGGCGTCGCGCACGGCGCGAAAAGCCTGGAGATGAAAGCGGGCGTTGAAGCCGCTCCCGACGAACGCGACGCCAAGTCGCGACGAATGCTTTCCGTTCTTCGCGCTCATCGCTCCTGTGGGCTGATCCTGGTTTGCATCACGTCGTAGCTCACACCGAGTTTCTCGAGCGCCGCGGGCGGACATCCGTCATAGCCGGGGTTGAACACGTTTCCTTTGTACTGCAGATCCTGCCAACCCATCGCGCTGGAAAAGAAACCCGATGCCGTCATGTCGCGAAGGCGGTTGAAGAACGAGACGCCGTGGCTCATCTCGGGCTTCGCCTTCGCGGGATATGCAATGTCGTCGAGAATTTCTCGCCGCTGCACGTCGGACGCATTGACAAACGTCTTGCTGAACCGCTTCAGAGCCTCGGCGTCGATCCATGCGAGGCCGCCCTGCATCGCCACCTGCGTCGTCGGATTTGCATCCTTCTCGGCGAGGAGAAACTCGATGTACTCCGGTACCTTTGCGTCCGTGGCGCTGCCAGAGTGTTCGTCGCGCGGAATGATATAGTCGACGAGCACATGCAACGTCCGCCGCTCATGCGTGTTGAAAAACTTCGGGGCTGCGGGGGCCGCGACCGTCGCGGCAGGCCCTGATGGAACTTGCGAAGTAACGGCCGGCGTCAGCGGTTTGGGTTGCTGCGCCGGCACCTGACCGAGCGCCGCCGCGACCGGCACTGCGCCGAGTACTTGCAACGCCCGACGTCGAGTAATTCCGGTCGCAGCCTTTTCACCCGTCGCCTGCCGCCCGTCGCCCGGCGCCGGCGGTTCCTCGCCCGTCGCCCCATGCCCGTCCCCCAGATCGCTCATATCGCCCCCGCCTGTTTCTGCTTCGCGATGAAATCGCTCGTCCGCCAACTCAGCGCGAGGATCGTCCACGTCGGGTTCTTGTCGGCTTGCGAAACGAACGGACTACCATCGGCGACGAAGAGATTCTTCACGTCGTGGGCCTGACAGTTCCCGTTCACCACCGACGTCGTGGGGTCGGCGCCCATGCGCGCGCCGCCCAGCTCGTGGATGATCGTCCCGCCCGCGGCGAGACCGTAGTTCTGTTCCTTGGTCGGCATCGGCGAGCTCGGCGTTCCGCCCATCGCCACGATCAGCGATCGGAAGGTCTCCTGCATGTGCTTCGCCTGATTGTACTCGTAGTCGGTGAACTTCCAGTGGAAGCGGAGCACCGGGATGCCGAACTTGTCGACCACCGTCGGATCCACTTCGCAGTACGAGTTCTCGTTCGGGATCATCTCACCACGCCCGTCGAAGCCGATCGACGCGCCGTAGTACTTCCGGTAATCCGCCTTGAGCTGCTTGCCGTAGCCGCCGCCGTTGCGGCGTTGAATTCCACCGCCGAAACCGGAGCCGGGCATTCCCGCGCCGCCGTACACTTCGATGTGGTAGCCGCGCGGGAAGTCGAGCTTCTTGTTGTCGAGCCACCACGGCATGTACACGTGCATCCCGCCGACGCCGTCATGGTTGTGCGGGATGTGATCCTCGAGCGCCGGAATATGTCCGGATACACCGGCACCGGTCGTGTCCGTGAGATACTTACCGACGATACCGCTCGAGTTGGCGAGCCCATTCGGGAATCGCGACGACTTGGAGTTGAGCAGGAGCCGCGCGGTTTCCATCGCGCTTGCCGCGACGACGACGATCTTCGCCCGGACGTTTTCGTCCTCTCCGGTGGTCTTGTTGATGTACGATACGCCGTTCGCCAGACCGTCATTGCCGACCGTGATCTCGCGCGCCATCGCGTTCGTGACGAGTGTGAGCTTCCCGGTCGCCAGCGCCGGCGCGATCAACACGTCGCCGCTCGAAAAATTCGCCTTCACCTGACAGCCGCGATTGCACTGGCCGCAGTAATGACACGCCTGGCGACCCGGCAGCGGTTTGGTGATGATCGAGAGCCGCGCCGGGATGCACGTGATGTTGAGTTTGTCCGATGCCTTCTTCACCAACAGCTCGTGGCAACGCGGCTTCGGCGGCGGCATGAAGATGCCGTCCGGTGCGTTTCTCAACCCTTCATTGGAACCGTACAGCCCAATGAAGCGATCGACGCTGTCGTAGTACGGCTTCACGTCGTCGTACGTGATCGGCCAGTCATCGCCCAGACCGTCCAGGCTCTTCCGCATGAAATCGTCGGGGCCGAAGCGGAGCGAGATCCGTCCCCAGTGATTCGTGCGTCCACCGAGCATCCGCGCGCGCCACCAGCTGAATTGTGTGCCCGGGGCGCGCGTATACGGTTCGCCGTCGATCTCCCAGCCGCCGTCGCACGCGTCGAACTCGCCGAACGGCCGGCCGTGGATCGCCGCACCGCGATGCGGCGTCGCGTAGTTCGGCACGAGCATCTTCGAATCTTTCGAGGCGAACCAGCGCGGTCCAGCCTCCAACATCACGACGCGGGCACCGGCCTTGGTCAAGACGTAGGCAGCCATTCCGCCGCCCGCGCCCGAGCCGATGATGCACACGTCGTATTCAGGTCGCTGCATCTGCTGTCATCCTGAGCGAAGCGAAGGATCTACCGTCCGTTCCCCGTGACGATGGAGGTAGACGAATCCTTCGATGGTCAAAATTCCAACTGTGAGAGAAACTTGAAGCTCGCCGCCGCGCTCGCCATGGGATCCGTCGGATCATCCCGCTCGACGAAGTAGTTCTCGATTCCCTTCGCGTGTGAGAGAACGGCTTTGAAGTCGATCGTGCCCGACCCTACGTCGGCCATCTTCTGGTCCGGCGGACCCATCGAATCCTTGAGATGAAGCATCTTGAATCGACCGGAATACTTGCCAAGGAGCTCGACCGGATTGCCGCCGCCATTCACGACCCAATAGACGTCCATCTGGTAGCTCACCAGCCCGGGATCCGTCTCGCGCATCAGGATGTCGATCGGCAGCTCGTCCGCCGCTTTGCGAAAGACGTCGTTGTGATTGTGGAACGCGAGCCGGAACCCTGCATCCTTCACCTTTTTCCCGGCGGCGTTGAAGCGAGCGGCGACTTGCTTCCAGTCGTCGACCGTCTGTCGTTGACCACGAGGCAACGACGCCACAGTGATCCACTTGTGGCCGACGACCTTTGCATCGCTGAACATCGTGTCGGCGTCGGTCTCGATCTTCACGATATCGACGTGCGCCGACGGCGCGGTCAGGCCATTTTGGTCGAGCATGGCTCGCACCTCGGCCGCGGAGTGTCCTTGGTAGCCGGCGAACTCGACTTCCTTGTACCCGAGCTTGGCGAGCTGAGCGAGCGTACCCGCAAGATCCTTCGCCGTCAGACTCCGCACGGTGTAGAGCTCCATGCCGATTCGCTGAAGCTTCGCGGCACCCGGCCGGAGTAAGTCGCCGAGCAGCCGAGGCGAGCGAGCGGCGACGGCTGCCATGCCGAGATTCGAGAGGAAAGTACGTCGGTCCTGGCTCATTCGGAGGATTGCTGTGAGAAGACGTAACATGGTGTGAAGCCATGCGCCCTGTAAATCCTCCGCCCGTTGAAGAGGTGTCGCGGCCGTCGGCGCGCATTTATGTTGTCGCCACTGTGCACCCGCGAACGATGACGCCTTTCCGCGTTTGTCAGTTGATCGCCGCGCTTTCATTAACCGTCGGCGCCGCGCGAGCGCAGAGCGCCGGCGGTATTTCGGTGATTCCCCGACCTGAGTCGCTCGCCGTCCGCGTTGGATGGTTCACGCTCACGCCACGGACGGTGATTTGGACCGACCGTGGAGACTCGGCCGTCGCGGTGCGCTTCGCGCGCAGCATCGCACCCGCGCTCGGGTTTCAGCCGCGCGTTTCGGTCGGCTCGTCATCGGCCGGGAGTCGGATCGTGTTCCGTCGTGCCGCGAAACGCGACACGGCCTTCGGCAAGGAGGGCTATCGTCTCGACGTTGCCACACGCGTCGTCACAATCACCTCCTCGGCGGCAGCGGGCGCCTTCTACGCTACGCAGACGCTCCGGCAGCTCTTCCCGCCCCAGATCTTCCGCGCCGCCGCCTACGACAGCACCGATTGGCGCGCACCTGCCGTGTCGATTTTCGATCGACCGCGCTTTCAATGGCGTGGCATGCACCTCGACGTCGCGCGCCATTTCATGCCCAAGGAGTTCGTCAAGAAGTACATCGACCTCCTGGCGTTGCACAAAATGAACACCTTCCACTGGCATCTGACCGATGACCAGGGTTGGCGACTCGAGATCAAGAAGTATCCGCGGCTCACGGAAGTCGGCGCCTGGCGCGACAGCACCATCGTCGGGCATCAGGTTCGCGACACGACCAACGCCCCTTTCGACAAAGGACGTCACGGCGGCTTTTACACGCAGGACGACGTCCGTGAGATCGTCGCCTACGCGGCCGACCGATTCGTCACGATTGTGCCCGAGATCGAGATGCCGGGCCACTCTCAGGCGGCGATCGCCGCCTATCCCGCGCTCGGGAACCTCGGCGACACGATCAAACCGTGGACGATGTGGGGTGTCAGCAACTACATCCTCAATCCGTCGGACACGACCGTCCGCTTCATGCAGGACGTGCTCACCGAGGTGATGGCGCTCTTCCCGGGCCCGTATATCCACGTCGGCGGAGACGAGGCCGCGAAACCGCAGTGGAAGGCCAGCGCGCGGGCTCAAGCGAGGATCCGCGATCTCGGCATCACGCCTGATGACCCAGCAGATACTCGGCATCCGTATCGCGCCGAGGACGAGCTCCAGAGCTGGTTCATCAAGCAGATGGATGCTTTTCTCACCGCCCATGGCCGGCGCCTCGTCGGTTGGGACGAAATCCTCGACGGCGGCCTCGCGCCGAACGCCGTTGTGATGTCGTGGCGCGGAACGGCGGGCGGCATCGCCGCGGCGCGTGCGAACCATGACGTCATCATGACGCCGGGCAGCCATACCTATTTCGATCACTATCAGGCGAAGCCGGACTCCGAACCGCTCGCCATCGGCGGCTTCCTGCCGATCGATACGGTGTACTCTTACGAGCCCGTTCCCGCTGGCCTCGAGCCGGAGTTCGCGTCACACATCCTCGGCGCGCAGGCTCAAGTCTGGACTGAATACCTCGACGGACCGAAGAGCGTCGAGTACATGGCATACCCGCGCGCCGCCGCGCTCGCCGAAGTCCTCTGGACGGCTCGCGACCGCCGCGACTTTAAAGACTTCTCGAACCGTCTTCCGCGCCACCTGCAACGCCTCGACGCGCTCGACGTCAACTACCGGCAGCCGAAAGATCAGCCGGCGGCGACAAGCGCGGCCAAGAGTCGGCGGCGATGGTGATCGTCGAGAAGAACGGTGGCGTCTGGCTCCACAACGACACCGTGCTGCTCCTCCAAGTCGACGACAGTCCCGAACCAATCAAAGAGCTTCGCCGCCTCGGTGAGAAAGCGGCCGCCGTGCGCCAAATCCCGCGCGCGCCCTAGATCCGCGGTGCCCGCCGCGTCCCGGGCGCCGACGTCTGTCTGCTGGTCGCGACTATTTCATGGAGGAGTTGCAGTCGTGAGAAGGAATTTCGTATTTCGCTCGACCACGTTGCGCGTCTTATCGGGCGCGACGGCGCTCGCCGTCCTCTCGGTCACCCCAGCGCTCGCGCAGCGCGCCATGGGTGGCAGCGCGGACGAGCAGCACATGGTTCGCGTCGGCTTCGGTGGCGGTGTCAGCGTGCAGGTATCCGACGCCAAGGACGCGCTCAAGGACGGCGTGAACGGCACAGGCTTCGTGCTCGTGCACATTCTCAACGGGCTTCCGGGCTCCGGTTCGCGTTCAGCTACGATCGCTACGGTCTGAAGCAGACCAGCACGGTACGACCGACGACCGGTGAGGACGAAATCGGCCACAGCCAGATCCTCGGCGGGAGGGCGGGTATCACGTTGCACCTGCTCCCCGGACCGGTGCGACCATTCGTCATGGCGGGACTTGGCGCGTTCAATGTGAAGGATATGATTAACGCGGCCAACGCATCGTCCTCCGTCTCGAACACGAACTTCGGCGTCGACGGCGGGGGCGGCGTGGAGATCAAGCTCGGTCGCCTCTCGGCATTCGCCGAGGCGAAGATCCAGAACGTCTATAGCAGAGAACACCGGTGTGATCTCACGCAGCTCGATCCAGACGGTGCCCGTCACTTTTGGGCTGTTGTTCTAGTCGACAAGAGTAAACGGCGCAGGCGCCGAGCCGCCCGAGTAGCCGGGGAAACCGCCCATCCGAGGAAACCCAATGCGGCTTGGCGCCGCCGCTGCCCTGACCTTTCCTGGCAGTGCCGGCCCGCGCCCAGGAAGTGAAGAAACCGCCGCCGACGGAACTGACGGCAGACTAACGAGCGTTAAGACTGCGCAACCTATGGCACGAGGGGCCGAGCGCGTTTTTTCATCAGCGCTTCGATTTCCGCGATCTCCCGCGGCGCCGAGCTGATTCGCTCCAGCCCGCGCTCGGTGATCACGTAATCGTCCTCGATGCGAACGCCGGTGTTCTCGTACTTCACGACCATCGGCTTCACCTTCGCGATGAAGGCGCGGTTCTTCGGCGTATCGGGCAGCGCGTCGAGCATACGCGTGCTGATGTAGATCCCCGGCTCGATCGTGAACGCATCGCCGACCTTGTACGTCCGATCGCCAAACGAGAATTGCGCCGGATCGTGCACGGCGAGCCCGAGCCCGTGGCTGATGCCATGAATCATCCAGAAGTTCGCCTGGCGGCAGACCATCGGCGTGCGCTCGCAGTTCGCCTGCCACGGCGGATCGAACATCGCCGTCTCACTCTCGATCAGTCCCAGCGCGGCCAGGCCCTTGGTCCGAACGACGACGGACGAATCCTGAGCCGCTGACGCGAGCATGCCGGGCTTCGAATTACGCTCGGCCGCCCCTTGGGCGTCACGCACGAGCTGATAGATCGCGCGCTGTTCCTTCGTGAACGTGCCGCTCACCGGAATCGTGCGCGTGATGTCGGCGGCGTAGCCTTCGTACTCGGTGGCCGCGTCCATCACGACGACGTCCCCCGGCTTCGTGATCCCGCGATCTTTCATGTAGTGCAGCTGCGTCCCGTTCACGCCCGACCCGACGATCGACCCATACGCGGGACGCGAGCCGCCAAGCCGCGTGAAGTTGTACTCGAGCACCGCCTGAAGTTCGTACTCGTGCGACGGGACCGGAGCGAGCAACACCGCGCGATGCCCCTCGGAGCTGATCTCAGCGGCTTTGCGCAGCAACGCCAGCTCAGCCGTGCTCTTCCGGGCTCGGAGTTGATCGACGATCGGCTGCGCGTCTTTCACCGCCAGCCCAGAATGCCGCGATGCGAGGGCGCGCACGAAGGCACGGCCGCGTGTCAGCGAGTCGGCGCGCGAGAAATCCGCGTCCTCGAAATCGTCGAGCGTGTGGAAGGGTAGTCCGGCAGCGGCCAAAGAATCCGCCACCGCGGCGAGCGACGAGAACGAACGCGCATTCACATTGTGAATGCGCCGGATCGCCGTCGAGTCCGGACGCCACCCATAGTAGAACGCCGATCGCGGCTCGGCGGGCGTGATGAACAGCGTCGTCGAGCCCTTCCCGCCGCGCACCACCATGACCATCGCGGCGTCAGGCTCATCGAAATTGGTCAGATAGTGAAAGGCCGGCAGCTGATGGAAGGTCCCGAAGTCGGTCACCGGCGTGCGACCTCCGAACGCGATCACTACACCGCTGTCGATGCGGCGCGCCAGCGAGTCCCGGCGCGCCGCGAACTCACTTTCCGGGATCTGCGCCGCGAGAGACGAGGCCGCGACGAGAGTGAACGCCAACGATCGGGCAGCGATCATGGAGTGGTCTTTCCCGATTGGGGGAGGAGGACGAATCGCGCGTAGTTCGCGGTATTGAAGTACTTCTTCACCGCCTCCTGAATCTGCGCCGCTGTCAGCCCGCTCACCATCTTGTCGTACGCCGCGAGGAGGCCCGAGACGTCCTCACCCGCTTGATCCCGCCCGACGAGGTTCGCCGCCCAGTAGCCGTTCTGCTTGACCTCGACCTCACGTTGCCGGATGAGCTGTTCTTTCACCTTCGCGACATCCGATGCTTTCGGACCGGTCGTCTTGAGCGAATCGATGATGGCGAAGACACTCTTCGTCAGCTTCTCGACGTTGTCCGGCGCCGAGTTGAATTGGATGTTGATCGAGTATTCCTGCCGCGGCGTCCGGCCGCACGAACCGCCGGAGCTCGGGCTGTACGCTCCACCGAGCTGCTCGCGCAACGTCTCGTCCAGTCGGATCTGTACCACCTCCATCATCGCACGAATGGCGAACCGCGTCTCCGGTGTGTACTGACAGTCGCCGGTGAATTCGATGAGCGTATTCGCCTTCGGCTCCACGCCCTTCCGCACGACGCGCTCGACGACGCCCGTCGGCGGCCGCACCCCGTTGTCGCGGAAGCTCTCCTTGCGATTGAGCGTCGGCAGCGAGGCGAGATACTTCTCGACGAGCGGTTTCATCGTCGTCGTGTCGATGTTCCCGACGAATGCGAACACGAAATCGCTCGCGTCGGCGAACCGGTTGCGATAAAACGCTAGCGCCTTGTCCGGATTGATCTCGGCGAACGTCGTCGCCGTCAACGGCCGCGCCCGATAATGGTGCTGCGCCATCGTTACTTGCACGGTGTCGCTGAACACTTCATCGGGATCGACGCCGCGGTTCGCCAAATAGGGCGCCGCTTGGTTCTTGAACGCCTGGTACGCCGAGGAGTCGAATCGGGGCGCGGTGAAATCCAAATAGATCAGCTGGAAGAGCGTCTCGAGATCTTTTGGCGACGCCTGTCCTCCCAGTCCTTCGCTCGTCTCGCCGACAGCGGCGCTCACCCGCACCGCTTTCCCCGTCAACTTCTTGCCCAGGTCGATCGCATTGAACTTGCCGATCCCGCTCAACGCCACGATCTGCGACGCGAACGCGGCCGACATGAAGTTCGAGTCCGCGGCAAGCGACGTCCCGCCCGGGCTCGACGCATTGAAGACGATTTCGTCGTCCTTGAAGTCGGTCGGCTTCACGTAGACCCGAATGCCGTTCGACAGCCTCCACTCCGTCGTCGCGATCCCCGGAATGGCCTTCTCGCTGACGATCTTCCCCGACGTCGGCACGTCCTCCAACAGCGCTCCGCCCGAAAGATTCTCGGTGTATGCCGTAACCGTCGTCTTCTTCGCCCGGTCGAACACGGCGAGCAGTTCGGCGGCCGTCGGAATCTTGACGCCTTCCTTCTCGGGGCTTTGCGCGATGATCACGCGATTGTCGTCCGTGATCCAGTTGCTCGCCATCTTGTTCACGTCAGCCAGCGAGATCTCCGGCACGAGCCGCTGGGCGAGCTTGTACTCGTAGTCGATGCCGGGGATGGGCTCGCCGGTCAAGTAATTGCTGACGTACTCCTGCACGAACGCCGCGGACTGCGTCTTGTCACGCTCCGCGTACGCGCGCTCGTAACCGCGCAGCAGGTTTTGCTTCGCGCGATCGAGCTCCGACTGCAGGAAGCCGAATTGGTCGACACGCTTGGCCTCATCGAGCAGCGCTTCGAGCCCGCGATCGATACCGCCATCCTTCACGTTCGCGCCGAGGGTGAACGCTTCCGTGGTGCGTCCAATGAAACTTCCCTTCGACGCTCCAGCGCCGAGGAACGGCGCGTCGGGTTTTTGTGAGATCTCCTCGAGACGCTCGTTCAGCATCGCCATGTACAGCCGCTCCATCAGATCACGCCGATAGTCGCCGACCGTCTTTGTCTTCTCCACCGGCAGCTTGAACATCAGCTCGACGTCCGACCCCGTCGCCTCTTTGTCGGACGCCACGGCGATCAGCGGCTCCTTGTTCGGCGGAATGATTGGCGCCACGCGTTTGGGCGGGTTCGCCGGCATCTTGAGCCCGGAGAAATGCTTCTTGATCTGCGCTTCGATCACCGCCGGGTCGAAATCTCCGACCGCGATCACCGCCTCGAGATCGGGCCGGTACCAGCTGTTGTAGAACGATCGAAGCCGCGCCGGGGTCGCGGTCATGATGCTCTGCTCATTTCCGATCGGCAGACGCTCGGCGTATTTTGACCCACGCAACGCGATGGGCAGCCATTGATGCAGCATGCGGTCGCCGGCGCCCTTTCCGAGCCGCCACTCCTCGCGCACCACGCCGCGCTCATTCGTGACTTCCGTCGAATCGAACAGCTGCCCGTGCGCCCAGTCTTCGAGAATCGTGAACGCTTGCTCGACGATCCGCGCGGTGTCCGTCGGGATGGGGAGGATGTAGATCGTTTCGTCAAAGTCGGTGCTGGCATTTAGGTCCGCACCAAAACGGACACCGATCGACTGGAGATACTTCACGAGATCGTTCTTCTTGAAGTGCGTCGTCCCGTTGAACGCCATGTGCTCGATGAAATGCGCCAGTCCGAGCTGGGTGTCGTTTTCCAGCACCGATCCCGTGTTGACCACAAGCCGCAGCTCGGCGCGCTTCTCCGGCTTCTTGTTTTGGCGGATGTAATACCGGATGCCGTCCGGCAGCGTACCGACCTTGACCTTTGGATCGGTGGGCAGCGGCGCCGTCAGCGAGGCCGCGGCCGCGGGCTGTTGCTTGGGCGTCTGAGCACCCACAGGCGCGCTCGCCAACAGCAGCGCGAGGGAATAAACGCGTTTCTTCATGGTGATGACTGTTCGTTGGTATGGGCGGGCGAAGAACGGTCGAAGCTTGAAGTATTGGGGGGATCGACCGCCGCCAGCAACACAGTGTCATATGCCGGAACGGGCCGCGCGTTTCCTCCTTGCAACTCGTTTTCACTTTCCTTTCTCGAGCCCGCTCGGTTGCCGTCGCCCTGTAACGGAGGCCATTTTGGTGGAGCCCGGTTTGCTACGCGATTCCCTCTTGTGAGAACGACATGAAGCGTCTCGCCTCCCTGTTCGTCCTGGCCCTTTCGAGTCTGTCGGCGCTCGCACCTGCCGCGGCGCAGACGACTCAGCGTCTGACTCCCGCCGACTACGACCGCGCCGTTCGCCTACTCGGTCCCAGCGTAACGCCGCTCGTATCCCGCAATGCGATCACTGCCAACTGGCTCTCGGACGATCGGCTCTGGTATCGCCTGCGAACCAACGGAGGATCGGAGCTCGTGCTTGTCGATCCCGCCAGAAAGACGCGCACTGTGTGCGACGCCACCGGCAGCAACTGTCCCGGCGTTCCGCTCAACGATTCGTCGACGGGTGGTGGGCGCGGCGGACGGGGAGGCCGCGGTGGCGGTGGCGGGCGCGGCAACGCAGCCGGTCCGGTCGCTATTTCGCCCGACGGGAAGCGCGCCGCGTTCATCCGCGACTGGAATCTCTGGGTCCGCGATATGGCGACAGGTCAAGAGAAGCAGCTGACCACCGACGGCGCCAAGGACTTCGGATACGCCACCGACAACGCCGGATGGGCCGGCAGCGATCGTCCAATTCTGCTGTGGTCCCCCGATTCGAAGAAGATCGCCACCTCGCAGCAGGACGAGCGCAAGGTCGGCGACATGTTCCTCGTCGAGATGAAAGTCGGCCATCCGTCGCTGAAGGCATGGAAGTATCCGCTTCCCGGCGACAGCGTCGTCGCCATGCTCCAGCGCGTGATCATCGACGTCGACGCCGGGACGGTCACGCGCCTCCCGCTCCCGCCCGAATTTCACAGGGCGACGATCGGCGACAACATCTCGATGGCCGATTACAACTGGAGCCCCGACGGATCCAAGCTCGCTCTCGTCTCGACGTCGCGCGATCACAAGGACGCAATCCTTCGCGTCGCCGACGCGAAGACCGGAGCCGTCCGTACGGTTTTCGAAGAGAAAGCCCCGACGCAATTCGAGTCGCGCACCGGGTGGCGCGTTCTCTGGCCGACGAACGAGGTGCTTTGGTACTCCCAGCGCGACAACTGGGGCCAACTTTACCTCTATGATCTCAACACCGGTGCGCTCAAGCGCAAAGTGACGACCGGCGACGGACCGGTCACGCAGATCGCGCGCCTCGATGAGAAAACTCGTACGCTTTGGTACGCCGCGAATGGCCGCGAGAAGGGACAGGACCCGTACTTCGCCCACTACTACCGCATCGGTCTCGACGCCGGCATTCAGGTTTCCCTCACGCCGGACGACGGGGATCATAACATCCAGCTTTCTCCCGACGGCAAGTATCTCGTCGACACCTACTCGAGGCCCGACGCCGCGCCGGTCATCGCACTTCGCGACGCGGACGGCAAGCTCCTTTTGCCGTTGGAGAAGGCCGACATCTCCCAACTCGTCGCCACCGGCTGGAAGCCGCCGATTCCCATCAAAGTGAAAGCCGCCGACGGAACGACCGATCTCTACGGGCTCTTGTTCCGTCCGACCAACTTCGATCCGACCAAGAAGTACCCGATCATCAACAACGCCTACCCCGGTCCGCAGACCGGGAGCGTTGGGTCTCGCCAGTTCGCGGCCGCGCACGGCGATAAGGAAGCTCTCGCTGAGTTGGGGTTCGTCGTCGTCTCGATCGACGGGCGCGGGACGCCCGGCCGCTCGAAGGCATTCCACGACGCCTACTACGGCGCGATGGGTCGCGACAACACCCTCCCGGATCAGGTCGCGGCAATGAAGGCGCTCGCGCAGCAGTATCCCTGGATCGACATCGACCGTGCCGCGATGTGGGGCCACTCCGGCGGCGGCTTCATCACCGCCGATGCCATGTTCCGCTATCCTGACTTCTTTAAGGTCGGCATCGCGGAATCGGGCAACCACGACCAGCGCGAGTACGAGGACGATTGGGGCGAGCGCTATCAGGGTTTGCTCACGAAGAACGCGGATGGGACCGACAGCTACGATCCCGAAGCGAATCAGAACATGGCCAAGAACCTCAAAGGTCATCTTCTGCTCGCGCACGGCACCATGGACAACAACGTGCCCCCGTACAACACGCTGCTCGTCGTCGACGCGCTGATCAAAGCCAACAAGAACTTCGACCTCATCATGCTGCCGAATCAGCCCCACGGCTACGGCAACATGTCGAACTACATGATGCGCCGTCGCTGGGATTATTTCGTGAAATATCTGATGGGCGCCGAGCCGCCCGCCGATTACGAGATCAAAAACCAGACGCCGCGCCCGCCGACGCCCTGATTGTCATCCTGAGGAGCGCACCCCATTTGTCATCCTGAGGAGCGCAGCGACGGAAGGAGCTACTGTCCTCGACTAGTAACTAGTCAATGACGGTAGGTCCTTCGCTTCGCTCAGAACATGGCTTTCATGCGCCGATGATGTAGAATCCGAAGCCGTTCCTCGAGCTCTCCCAGACCGGAGTCGAACACGTGAAACGTCGTTCCGCGTTCGCGGCGCTCGTCGCCACGATCGTTTTTCCGCCCCTTGCCGGCACCGGCGCGGTCGCCCAGGCGCCGACGCGCGCCATCCGTCGTGATATCCCACTCACGAACGCGATTCGACACGCGCTCGCCGTCGGAACGCGCGATTCCACAGGTCGCCCCGGACGAAACTATTGGCAGCTCTGGATGGATTACACCATCAACGTTCGCCTCGAGCCCGCGACCTCCACGATCGCCGGACGCGAAACGATCAAGCTGCACAACAACAGCGACACTCCCCTCTCATCGATCCAATTCCGCCTCGATCAAAACATCTTCCGCGGCGACGTCCCGCGCGGCGCATCCACTCCAGCCGAAAATCACGACGGCTTCGTGATTACGGAATTCAAGGTTGACGGATCCACCGTCGATCTCAACGCGCAATCGATGGGACGCGGGCGCGGCGGGGTGCAACCGACCGGCGGGCCTTCGATCAGTGGCCTCCATACCACGTCGGCGCGTTTGAATCTCCCGAGCCCGATCGCGCCGAAGGGTGTCGCCACCATCGAGATCGAGTGGCACAACAAGCTCGCCGGCGGCCCAGGCGCCGGCCACCGCATGACACTGCGGTGGGGCGACTCGCTCTATCAAGTCGCGCAATGGTACCCGCGCGTCGCGGTCTTCGATGATCTTCGCGGCTGGGACACCGAGCCCTATCTCGGGCCCGCTGAGTTTTACAATAACTTCGGTCGCTTCGATGTCAGCATCGACGTGCCGTCGGGCTGGATCGTTGGCGCCACCGGAGTCCTTCAGAACCCCACGCAGGTCCTATCCGCAACCGCGCGCGAGCGTTTGTCGCACGTGCTTTCATCGGATTCGACGCGGACCATCGTCGGTCCAGACGAGACACTCGCGTCGCCCGCCGGCGGCGACCGCCAAGTCTGGCACTTCGTCGCCGACACCGTGAACGATTTCGCCTGGGCCACCGCCCGTCACTGGGTGTGGCAGGCCACGCGCGCAACCATCCCCGGCCGCGGTGCCATTCCCGTCAACGTCTACTACTTGCCGGGCCGCGCGGCACAATTCTCCACCTCCGGTCCGATTCTTCGCCACGCGCTCGAGTTCTACTCCAAACTCTGGATGCCCGACGCGTTTCCTCAACACACAATGGTCGACGGTCCGGACAACGGCATGGAGTATCCCATGCTCGTCATGTCCAACGACGGTCCCGCCGATCACGAGACTGGTCACCAATGGTGGCCGATGATGGTCAGCAACAACGAAACCTGGTATGGCTGGATGGACGAAGGGTTCAACCAGTACATGAATATCCTCTCCGCCGCCGACGCGGCGCATCGCCCGCCCGACCTCGACGGCCTCGGGCAATCATACGGCCGCACGAGTGGAGATGAGCGAGAAGGATCGCTCATGTGGAACGAGAACTTCGGCGGACCGCTCTACTCCTTCCAGGCGTACTCCAAAACCCCGCTCATGCTCTCCATGCTCGGCGCGATCGTCGGCGATACGGCCGTCTGGCGCGCGCAATCAGAGTATGCGAAAGCCTGGCGCTTCAAACATCCGTCGCCCTGGGACTACGCCTTCTTCATGAGCAACGCGCTGCATCGTGACCTCGGCTGGTTTTGGTACTACTGGCTCTTCACCACCGAATCCGTCGACGGCTCCATCCAGAATGTGACGACGAACGGCGCCCACACCATCGTCACCGTCAAGCAGGACGGGCAGATGCCATCGCCGATCGTCCTCAAGCTGCAGCTCGCGCCCGGCAACGCGCCGATCAAAGCCCCGGCGAACGCAAGCGTCGCTGGTGACACCGTCGTGGTCACCTATCCAGTCGACGTGTGGTTCAGCGGTGTAAGCAAAACCTTCAAAGCGGACATCCAATTGGGAGGCCGAAAGGTCGAAAAGGTCACTCTGGATCCGCACTGCCGTTTCCCCGACCATGATCCGTCGGACAACGTCTGGCCGCGCGCCTCGGCGCCGCCCACGGCGACCGACACTCGCGGTCAAGGGAGGGGTCGAGCGTCGTGCGGCTAACTCGAGGCAGGATCGGGAGGTCCCATGTGCCGTCGCTCGATTCGCATCACGACACTCGCGCTCATCGCTCTTCCGCCAGCCGCCTTCGCCTTTGGCGGGTGGATTGTCGTCACCGTGGATTCGCTCCCCGAGTACGCGGTGGCGGGAACGCCGATGACACTGACGTTTGCGGTTCGACAGCACGGCATGACTCCACTCAACGATTTGCGACCGTACGTCTTCGCGCGAAGCGGCTCCGCAGTAATCGAGGCGAAGACCAGCACGACGGCAAACGGGCATTACGCCGCGACCATGACGCTGCCCCGTGAAGGCGCGTGGACCATCGATATCCGCTCCGGTTTCATGAACGGCACGAAGTCCACGCCGCTCATGCCGCTGCAGGTAGTCGCGTCCGGCGCTGCCGCGCCGCGGCCTATGCGCGATGCGCTTCGTGGCAAGCACCTCTTCGTCGCAAAAGGATGCATCACCTGTCACGTGCATCCCGAGACGTCGGACTGGGAGACGACCAGCGTGGGGCCAAACCTCACGGGACGCCGCTACGTGCCTGAGGTTCTCGCTGCCTTCCTCGATGATCCAGACAAAAGCCCGCTCTCCCAGAACCCGAAGAGCGGCATCGGCGGCACGACCTACGTCCGCATGCCGCGACTTGGGCTCGACCCACGCGAGATCACGGCATTGGTAGCCTTCGTCAATGGCGGAAACGGCGTCGCCAGCCACGCGGGCTCGAATCGCTAGACGCTGAGCTCCGAGCGCACGACGCGAACGATCTCTTCCGGGGGAAGAGTCCCGTCTACACACGTCGCGTCGCGCGGCCGCTCCAACGTCGCGAGTTGACTGCTGAGCAATTCGGGCGGCGCGAAATGACGAGGGCGATGTTCGAGGCGATAGCGCAGCACGTCCGCTGGTACGTCAAGATAGACAAAGCGCACCGTTCCCGTCGGCGCGTCATCTGGCGTGAGCGTTCTCCGATACGACTCCTTGAGCGCCGAGCAGGCCAGCACGGCGTGTCTGCCGTCGCGGATCACTCGCTCGATCATGTCACGCAAACTGGCCAACCACGGTGCTCGGTCGGCGTCCGTGAGGCCGATCCCGCGATGCATCTTCGCCACGTTGGCGGGCGAATGAAAATCGTCCGCGTCGTAGAACGCCCATCCGAGCGCTCGTGCCAGCGTTGAGCCCACGAGCGTCTTCCCGGCGCCCGCGACACCCATGACAACAATGACTCGTAGCCCGCTCGCGTCGCCCGCCATTTAGTCTCGCCGGCCGAGCTGCCCGATCGCCCAATCGCCCGAACGTCTGATCGCGGTGCGCTTTCTGCAGAGACCGTCGGCGTGCCTTCCATGCGATCGCTGACGGTCGAGCCGGGAATTCCCGATTCGCTTCGGCTCGAAGAGTTTCAAATACCGTCCGCCGACCGCGGATCGGTACTTGTACGCGCTGTCGCGCTCGGCGTCTGCGGAACTGACCGCGAAATCATTGCCGGCGAATACGGCGCCGCGCCGCCCGGTCATAAGCGCCTGATCATTGGACATGAGTCGCTCGGCGTCGTCGAGGAGGCGCCAAAGGATTCCAAGCTCCGCGCCGGCGACATGGTTGTCGGCATCGTTCGACACCCCGATCCCGTCCCCTGCGCGAACTGCGCCGTCGGCGAGTGGGATATGTGTCGAAATGGTCGCTATACGGAGCATGGCATCAAGTCGCTCGACGGCTTTGGTTCGGAATTTTGGCGCATCGAACCTTCATTTGTCGTGCCCGGCACGGCGAAGCTTGGACTCGCCGGCGTGCTGACCGAGCCCACGAGCGTCGTTGCGAAAGCCTGGGAGCATTGTGAGCGCATCGGCCAACGCGCGCGGTGGCAACCGCGATCAGTTCTCGTCACCGGGGCCGGTCCTGTCGGCCTGCTCGCCGCGCTGCTCGGTAAGCAGCGCGGTCTCGAGGTCCATGTCTTCGATCTCGCCAGTGAGGGACCGAAGCCGGACATCGTGCGCGACTTGGGGGCTACCTACTGCAACGGTTCCTTCGACTCCGTGCCCGGCGACTTTGACGTCATCATCGAGTGCACCGGCGCGCCCACTGTGATCGCCGAGGTGCTCAACCGAAGCACGGCCGACGGCTTGGTGTGTCTCCTCGGCGTGTCCGAAAGCGGCGGCGTGCGGTCCGTCGATCTCGGTTCGCTCAACAGAGAGGTTGTCCTCGACAACCGCGTGATCTTCGGATCTGTAAATGCCAATCGCCGCCACTACGAGGCGGCTATCGCCGCTTTGGCGAACGCGGATCGCGATTGGCTACACCGGCTGATCACGAAGCGCGTTCCGGTGGACCGCTGGAAGGACGCCTTCGTACGTCATCCCGACGACATCAAGACCGTCGTGCTCTTCGACACGAAAGCCGTGGGCTTGGACTAGGCGCGCGACATGGCGGACCGGATCGAAGACTATGCGCTCATCGGGGACTGCGAGACGGCGGCGCTCGTGTCACGCCATGGATCCATCGATTGGCTCTGTTGGCCGCGCTTCGATTCCGGCGCCTGCTTCGCCGCGCTGCTTGGCACTCCGGAGAATGGTCGTTGGCTGCTCGCGCCCGTCGACACGGATGCCCGTGTGTCGCGCCGCTATCGCGGCGACACGTTGATCCTCGAGACGGATTACGAAACCGGCGATGGCGCCGTACGCGTCATCGACTTCATGCCGCTGCGCGACCATCGATCGAACGTCGTACGAACTGTCGTCGGGCTGCGTGGGCGCGTCGCGATGCATACGCAGCTCATCTTCCGATTCGAGTACGGGTCACTCGTGCCATGGGTGAGCCGCCTCGACGACAGTTCGCTGCGCGCCATCGCGGGCCCGGACATGGTCGTCGTCAAGTCCGACATCGAGCTGCGCGGGAAGGATCTCACGACCGTTGGCGAATTCACGGTGGGCGAGGGTGAGCGCGTGTCCTTCGTCATGACCTGGGCGCCGTCACACCAGCAGCCACCGAAGACCGCCGATCCGGACAAGGTTCTCCGCACGACGGAGCAGTTCTGGACGCACTGGGCCGGTGTCTGCACGTATCGCGGCGAGTGGCGAGAGCCCGTGATGCGTTCGCTGCTCACGCTCAAGGCCCTGACGTACGCCCCCACCGGCGGTATCGTCGCCGCGCCGACCACGTCGCTTCCGGAGCAGATCGGGGGTGTCCGAAACTGGGACTATCGTTTTTGCTGGTTGCGCGATGCCACGCTCACTCTCCTCGCCCTCATGGACGCCGGCTATTTCCGGGAAGCGGAGGCGTGGCGTGACTGGCTGCTTCGCGCCGCGGCGGGCAGCCCCAATCAGGCGCAGATCATGTACGGAATTGCCGGCGAGCGCTTGCTTCGCGAATGGGAGCTTCCCTGGCTGCCTGGTTATGAAAACTCTAAACCGGTCCGGGTCGGCAACGCGGCGCACGAACAGCTGCAGCTCGACGTGTACGGCGAGGTGATGGATGCGCTCCACCAGGCGCGCATGGGCCAGATCAAGGAGATCGGGGAGGCGTGGTCGCTCGAGAAAGCGCTCGCCAAACGGCTCGAACAGATCTGGGATCAGCCCGACCAGAGCATCTGGGAAGTCCGCGGCACGCCGCAGCAGTTCACCCACTCCAAGGTCATGGCCTGGGTCGCCTTCGACCGCGCCATCAAGAGCGCCAAGATGTTCGGCCTCGACGGCCCACTCGACCATTGGCGCGCCCTGCGCGACAAGATCCACGCCGACGTCTGCGCGAAAGCGTTCAACCCGAGCGTCAACGCCTTCGTCCAGTCGTACGGTTCAAAGCTCGCCGATGCGAGCGTGCTGCTCATTCCACTCGTCGGCTTTCTGCCTCCGAGCGATCCTCGCGTGCGTGGAACCGTCGAGTACGTAGAGAAGCACCTGCTCGTCGACGGCTTCGTTCTTCGCTACGACAGCGCCGCCACCGACGACGGACTGCCCGAGGGCGAAGGCGCCTTTCTCGCGTGCAGTTTCTGGCTCGCCGACAACTACATCCTGCTCGGCCGTCGTGCGGATGCGGTTCGGTTGTTCGAGCGGCTCTTGTCATTGCGCAACGACGTCGGACTGCTGGCCGAGGAGTACGATCCCCGGTTGCAGCGGCAGGCCGGCAATTTTCCGCAGGCGTTCTCGCATATTGCTCTCCTCAGCACGGCATTCAATCTCGGGCGCACCGACCACGAGCAGGCGCCAAAACCGTCCGAGCAGCGCCGCGACGGTGTCATGATTCCGTAGTCGCGGTCGCCCCGCCCACTGCGGCCGTTTAAGCCGCGCTACAGCGCGCTTCTCACGTCGCGCGTCAGTGGATCCAGGCGACTCCGTTCCCTGGTTCTGCGAACCGGGCAAATACCTCGGGATCGTGTCCGGGCACGATAAGCCGCGGGTCGCTCGCGAGGCTCAGCATACGCCCCTGCGCCTTCACATTCGACGCAGCGTCGAGCGTCTGCGCGATGGGTACTCGCCGCGCCAGGTTCTCGTAGAGATACAAGTTGTCCGACGCGACGACGACAGTATTTGCGCCGCTCTTCACCGCGGCGAACTGCGATGCGTAGGTGTGCTTTCCGCCGGTATAGACCGTAATGCCCGGAATGATCTCCTTCGCGTCGCCGTCGACGAGCATCAGTCGACCCCGCCGAGCAATCTCCGCGAGGATTTTCGCGTCGCCGGCGTCGATGGCACGGTTGCGCACTGTGCCCGCTGAATCCAGGTGGTATTCAAACTCCTCGCGTTGGATCCACACCCGTGCCTTCGGAAAGAGATCGATGCCGTCCAGGTGATCCCAGTGGATGTGTGAGATGATGACGTCCGTGACGTCGTCCGCCTTCACCCCCGCGCGTTCTAGCGCTTCGCTCGGCGGGACGAAGTTCGTCGGCTTCCATCGGGTCACGAAATCCGCGCGATGAAATCCCGCGTCCACGACCACGTTGCGGCCATCCGACCCCTTGAGCAGCCACACCATCATCGCAATGTCGAGACGGCGGGTGGTGTCCGCACCTTGGATGAGGCTCGATACGCGAAAGTTGGGGATCGTCGCGTATCGGATCCCGTACACCTCGTAGCTCGGGGCGCTCCGTCCCATCGCGAGTGATGCGCTGGCAATCACGCCCATCATCACAACGCGTCGCGGCCACATGTTCATCACGCCCTCGTTTCTCTACGAGAAATCCTTCCCGTACCGGCGACCGGTATGGGTAAAGCCAAGCTTCTCATAAAACGCGTGCGCCTCCGTACGCCGCAGCGCCGTCGTGACGACGAATCGCTTGCACCCGCGCGCACGCGCCCACGCCTCCGATTCGGCCACGAGGACCCGCCCGACGCCCTGGCCGCGCACGCGCTCGTCGACGACGAGCAACGTCAGCTGACCGATCGGTGCCTCGTGATTGATCATGTGCCGCAGGTGGATCGTCGCGAGGCCAACCGGCGAGCCCTCGACCACGGCGACGATCACACGGGCCTGCGCGTATTCTCGCAGCCGGTCGATTCGCGGTACGACCGACTCAGTCGGAGTCGGATATCCCAGCTGCCCGCACAGCGCGGCAATGGCCGGCGCATCTCGCTCTTCGGCGTCCCGAATGGAGACTTGATTCACTGGTCCATTCCTAATATTTGGCCAGATAGCTCTCGAGTTCCCACGCACTCACCTGCGTGATGTAGTCGCGCCATTCCTGTCGCTTCGCGGCGACGAAATGCGACGTGATATGCTTGCCCAGAGCGTCGGTGATCATGTCATCCTTCTCGAGCTCGTCCAACGCTTCGTTGAGGTCGTGCGGCAGATCGTCGATGCGGAGTCGCCGTTTCTCGCGGAAGCTCATCTCCCAGATATTCTCGTTCACCGGCTCGCGGTGGTCCGCTCGCGTTTCGATGCCGTCCAGCCCGGCCGCGAGCATCACCGTCAACGCGAGATATGGATTTGCGGCCGGATCCGGCATTCGTAGCTCGACGCGAGTGCCCGGCCCGCGACGGTCGGGCACTCGAATCAGCGGCGACCGATTCCGCATCGACCACGCAACATTCACCGGCGCTTCGTACCCTGGCACCAGTCGCTTGTACGAATTGACAAGCGGATTCGTGATCGCGCACATCCCCCGCGCGTGCCGCAACAATCCGCCGATGTAGTGCAGCGCGGTCGTCGACAGCTCCCACTCCGCCGCCCCATCCCAGAATGCGTTTTCCTTTCCGCGAAACAGCGATTGGTGTGTATGCATCCCGCTGCCGTTCTGCCCGTAAATGGGCTTCGGCATGAACGACGCGAGCAGCCCGAACCGTGAGGCAACGTGCTTCACGACAAATCGGAAGGTCGCGATATTATCCGCCGTCTTCAGGGCGTCGGCGTATCGAAAGTCGATCTCGTGTTGCCCATGCGCGACCTCGTGGTGAGCCGCCTCGACCTCAAACCCCATTCGCTCGAGTGTGTCCACCATCGCCCGCCGCGCGTCTTCGCCGAGGTCGGTCGGCGCCAGATCGAAGTACCCTCCGACGTCATGCGTCGCCGTGGTCGCTTCGCCCTGCTCACCCGGCTTGAACAAGAAGAACTCGGCTTCCATACCCGCGTTCATCGTGAAGCCGAGCGCTTTCGCTTTGGCAAGCAACGCCTTCAGTCGGCCACGCGGATCGCCCACGAACGGCTCCCCGCTGGGGCGGTGAATGTCGCAGATGAGACGGCAGATGCGGTTCTCATCGTCGCCCCACGGATACACCAGGAACGTTTCCAGATCCGGCACGAGCAGCATGTCCGATTCTTCGATCCGAACGAATCCCTCGATCGACGAGCCGTCGAACATGATGTCCCCGGCCAGGGCTTTCTCGAACTGCGTCGACGGAATCTCGACGTTCTTGTTGATACCGAGGATGTCCGTGAACTGAAGGCGCATGAAGCGCACATTCAGCTTTTCGGTGAGCTCGAGCACGTCGGATTTCGTCGCCCCGGCCATGTCGGGGGCGAGCGAGCGAGAGCGTTGCGGCAGGAATTCCTCGGGTGCAGGTCGCTTCAACGCTAAGACCGCGTGACGCCCGTTGTAAAGCCGAGCATCCTTGCTCGGCATGCGCTTTGCCCCCGAAAACGAGATGCCTATTTGTCAGGGAGGAGCACGATGAAAATTCAGGATATCATGACCAGGGATCCGAGTTGCGTCACGGCCGACGCGAGCGTGCGAGAAGCAGCTCAGGTGATGAAACGGGAAGACGTCGGCATCGTGCCTGTCGTCGAAGGACGTTCTGATCGGCAGCTCGTTGGCGTCGTTACCGATCGCGACATCGCCATCCGCTGCATCGCCGACGGAAAGGACGGCACCTGCCGCGTCCGTGATGTCATGTCGACCGATGATCTCGCCACGTGCAAGGAGAACGACGACGTCGGCAACGTCATGGACGCGATGCGCACGGAGAAGGTCCGCCGCATCCCGATCGTCGACGAACGCGGATCTCTCGTCGGCATCGTGTCGCAGGCGGACGTGCTTCGAAAAACAAAGGACACGAGTCGCGCCGGCGAAACTGTCGAGCGAATCTCTGAACCGGGCGGTCGTCACGCGCAGTGATCACGACGCGTGGGCGGGGGCGGTCGTGTAGCTTTACCGCGTGACCGCTCCCCTTCCCGACCCCACCGTCATGACGACCATTCACGTTGCCCACAGTCCGGACTCGGACGACGCGTTCATGTTCTATGCGCTCGCCTCCGGAAAGATCGATACCGAAGGGCTGTCCTACGTTCATCAGCTTCAAGACATCGAGACGTTGAATCAGCGTGCCCTTCGCGGAGAGCTCGAGGTCACCGCCGTCTCGATCCATGCATATGCCTATCTCTCCGACAAGTACGCGTTATTGCCGCACGGCGCATCGATGGGCGACCGGTACGGACCGCGACTCGTCGCGCGCACCCAGATGTCCCGTGATCAGCTTCGTGGAAAGAAAATCGCGATCCCCGGGATGCTCACGAGCGCGTACCTCGCTCTGCGTCTTTTCGAGCCGGATTTTGAGCCTGTCGTCGTTCCGTTCGACCAAATCGAGGATGTGGTTGTAGCTGGGGACGTTGATGTCGGTCTCCTCATCCACGAAGGACAACTCACGTATGGGGATCGCGACCTTCACCTCGTTCAGGACCTTGGCGAATGGTGGTTCGCTGAGACCGGTCTGCCGCTTCCCCTCGGCGGCAACGTGGTGCGGAAGGACCTCGGGGGCGATCTGATAGCCAAGATTTCGCGCCACCTTCATGACAGCATCGCATATTCATTACAGCATAGGACGGCGGCGCTCGACCATTCCATGCAGTATGCGAGAGGCTTGGAGCGCGAGCGCGCCGACACCTTCGTCGGCATGTACGTGAACGCCTGGACGCTGGACTACGGCGATCGCGGACGCCAAGCCGTCCGCCAGTTCCTACAGCGCGGCGTGGAGCGAGGATTGATCGACCACCCTGTGTCGGTCGAATTCGTGGACTGATTGCCCGTCAGATTTCGCGCTCGCGACACCCGGGCTTTCGCGAATCGTTTCGCGCCACGGCCAACGGCAGTGTTTCTTCTTGACGAAGCGCCCGGGCCAGTATACTAAGGCGTTTGAAAAATGCCGATGTGCGGTGCGGCGGTTCGCATCGGTATCTGTGGCGCGAGTATCATGGTCGCTCGACCACCGCGCCGCTGATTCAATCGTGATCAACAACCTCTCAGGAGGCGGGCATGCCGCGGGGTGACGAGTTGCGTGAGGAGTACCGATTCTCTGATCGCGACGATGACGTCGATGATTTGGGGTACGGTGGTGGTGGCAGCGCATCCTACGACGATGATGAAGAAGACGACGGCGGCTGGATGACGCACAAGGACGACAGCGACGATCTTTGGGACAGCACCGACGACGTCGACGACGATGACGAAGAAGGTGGCACCGAGTTCGAGGCCGTCGAGGAAGAAGACGACTCCGAAACGTTGTCCGCCCGTCCACCTCGCGCACCTCGCGCCCCTCGAGCCGCCGCTGCGGCGCCTGCCCCTGAAGGCACGGGGACTGCCTCGGGTGCGGCCGCGACGAACAGTAGCGCAGCGAAGAAAGCTCCGGCGAAAGCCGCCGCGCCACCAAAATCCGCCCCGCCGACGAAGTCGGCAGGCCCCGCGAAATCGGCTGCCCCAGTGAAATCGGCCCCGCCGGCGAAAGTCGCTCCGCCCGCGAAGAAGGCCGCCGTCAAGAAGGCGTCAGGTGGAGCAAAGAAGGCTGCGAAGCCAGCCGCGAAGAAGAGCGCGAAACCGAGCAAGGCCGCCGCCAAGAAGAAGTCTGGCGGAGCGAAAAAGCCCGCGAAGAAAGGCGGCGTGAAAAAGCCGGCCGCCAAGAGGGCCATGAAGAAGGCGGCCAAGAAGCGCCGCTAACCGTACACCGAACCGGAACGGCGGCGGAGCGCACACTAGTCGCTCCGCCGCCGTTCTGCTTTAATATCCAGCATGACGGCGCCACCCGCTGACACTCAGCCACGACCAGACGAGCCGGCGACAAGCCGGTCGCTCCAGCGTACTCGCATCAAAGTCTCGCAAGACGTCGCGGCGGCGATCGCTCACGAGCTGCGGAATCCGGTGTACGGCATCACCTCCGCTGCCCAGCTGCTCCGCTATCGCATCTCCGATGATCCACTCGTTGAGCGGAACATCGGACGCATCATGCGCGAAGCCGAGCGTTTGAACGCCCTTGTGTCGGCACTTCTCGAGTACGGCCGCCCGGCGCCAGTCCGCCTCGCACCCGGCATTCCGGATGAAGTGTGGACCGACGTGCTCCAGTCCAACCGTGGTGCCCTCGAAAGCAAGGCGCTGCTCGTCGATCACCAAGCGGCACCCGCCCACGAGTCTTTCAACCTCGACCCGGAGCAGTTGGCGCAGGCTTTCACCAATACCCTCCTCAACGCCATCGAGGCAGCGCCGGAAGGGAGCGACCTTCGCATCGCCTCGTCACTCTCGCCCGAGGGATCGTGGGAGTCACGGCTACAAAACCCCGGGACTGTCGTTGCACCCGACGTCCTCGCCGGGGCGTTCGATCCGCTCGTCACGACGAAGAGCGGGCATGTCGGCATCGGTCTCGCTGTCGCGCAGCGCGTGATGAATGACCATGGCGGCTCTCTTGGCCTCGACAGCGATACGCGCACGGGCACCACCGTCACCTTCGTACTGCCCTCCCCCTCTCCTTCGTCATCCCCCTCCCCGTCCGCGCGTGGCCGCTGAGTCTCCAATCGCGCTTTTGCGCGCGCACGCCCGTCATGCGCCCTGGAACGCGCGCGGCCTCGCGGCACACGTGACGGCCCTCGTCGACGCCGCTGGCGTTCGCCCGACCAACGCCTCGGCACGCGCCGCGCCGAGTGCGCGCTCAATTCGCTTCTACGTCGCCAATGGGCTGCTCGAGCGTCCCGAAGGCACCGGAACGGCCGCTACCTACAACTACCGCCACTTCCTCCAACTGCTTGCCATCAAGATCCGGCAGCGCGAGGGTGTGACGCTCGACATCATCAAGAAAGAAATGAAGGATGTCACCGGCGATGCGCTCGAGCGACGCGTCGCCACCTCGTTGGCCGCCGCCCTCGGCGCTACCGTCGAGACCCGAAAGCAACCGGACAACGATGACGCCACGGCGAGTTGGCGTCGCTTGCCCGTTGCCGACGGCGTAGAGCTCCACGTGCGGGACGACTCACCCGCGTCGCGCCAAGACGCCCTCATCGCGATGCGCGAAGCCGTCCGCGCCGCTCTCGGCCGCGAAGACATCCGCTGATTTCGTCTCCGGTCGCCCGTCGCCCGTCGCCCGTCCCCGCCGACTAGAGCAACCGAGACAGCAACATCGCGCCGGTCTCGACCAGCTTCGACCACGCCGACCGCTTTTCAAACGACTCGAGCTTGATCTCCGTCGCGTACCTCAGATCATCGAAGAAAATCGAATCCATCTGACGCCCGAACAGCGAGTCGAGCACCACGAGGTTTGACTCGTTGTTGAAAGCCATCGAACGGTTGTCGAAGTTCATCGACCCGACTGAACTCCAGATGCCGTCGGCAACGAGCGTCTTCGAGTGCAGCATCGTCGGCTGATACTCGTAGATCCGTACTCCCCCGCGCAGCAAGTCTTCATACCAGTGGCGACCGGCGTACCAGGTCGTCTTTACGTCCGTTTTCGAGCTGACCGTAAGCACCCGAACGTCCACGCCACGGTGCGCCGCGCGTTTGAGCAGCCGTCGAAAGTCGTCGTCCGGAACGAAGTATGAGTTCTCTACATAGAGGCGCTTGCGCGAACCAACGATCGTCAGCGCCAGAAATCGTTCCGCCGGCGTGCTCCCCAGCGTCGGCGACGTGAACAACAGTCCGGCGTGCGTGCTCCCCGCCGGTTGGAAGCCGCTCGACGGAAAGAAAAGTGGGCCGGTGATCAACTCGCCGGTTGCCTCGGCCCAGGCTGACGCAAACGCCGCCTGGAGTTGCATCACGACCGGCCCCTCGAACCGCACGTTCGACTCACGCCATTGGTCTTCATGGCGGCCATCGCCCAACCAATAATCCGCCAAGCCGAACCCGCCAGTATAGCCGATGCGGCCGTCGACCACGACCACACGCACGTGCGACCGATTCGTGGCCGTCGACACGGTGTACCACCGCAGCGGCCGCAGTCTGGCCACTTCCACGCCGGCGTCGCGCAAGCCGCGAATCCAGGAACGCGTGAGGTGCTGCGAGCCAAAGGCGTCGACGAGTAGCAGGACACGGACTTTGGCCCGCGCGCGTTCCCTGAGAATGGCCGCCAGCGTATCCGCCACGGCTCCCGGAAGCGAGTAGTACATCTGCACCGTGATCGTCTGGCGCGCCGACCGGAGATCCGCCCATAACGCTGGATAAACGCCGTTCCCGTTGTTCGCTTGCTGGACCGCGTTGCCATCCGAGATGTGCGTTCCCGTGAACATCTCGAACGTCCGCTCGAACAGGGAATCCGAGATGGCGGGTGGCCCCGAATCTGACAGCGTCACCACTCGGCCGATTGGCGTTCCCCTCGTGATCGTCAGCACGCCGATCAGCGCCATCGCAAGGACGAGAATGGCCAGCGCCACGAGACCGATACGTTTCAGCTTTCCCATGTATCCCCTAGCGTAACACGCTTTATGCCAGCGAACGTTCGCCTGGTCCGGGCGGCTACCACGACGCATTCTTGAGGCGACGCTCATGTTCACCGGATCCACGGTCCTCCTCACCGGCGTTGGTGCCGAAGGACAGGTCGGCGAAATCGTTGCGGGAGCCTTCGCGGCTTCCGGCGCTTCAGTCATCCTGGTCGACCGCACCTCGGCCCACGTGGACGCCCGCGCGCAAGCGATTCGTGACGCTGGGCAGCAGGCGTATGCCTATGCCTGCGACCTGACCGATTCCTCCGCTGTTGCGGCCCTCGCCCAGACCATTCGCGACACGCACGGTCCCACGCTGAATGCCCTTGTCCATATGGCGGGAGGATTCGGTATGAGCGGCCCCGTCGCCGAGAGCACCGACGAAGTCTGGCGCCGCCAACTCGGAATCAATCTCACCACCGCGTACGTGACTGCCCGAGCATTTATCCCGTTCCTGCGCGCCGGCCGCGGTGCGCTCGTTTTCTTCGCTTCGCAGGCGGCGCTGCCCGGTGGCGCGGTGGCCAAAATGTCTGCGTACGCGGTGGCGAAAACCGGGGTCGTCGCGCTGATGCGCGCGATCGCCGCCGAGGAGCGACAGAACGGCGTTCGCGCGAACGCTGTGGCGCCGAGCTCTATTCGGACGGCGTCGAACGTGCAATCGATGGGAGAGGCGGTGCACTACGTGGAGAGGCAGCAGGTTGCCGATGCGGTCCTCTTCCTATGCTCTGCACAGGCAAGCGCGATCACGGGGACCGTCATGCCGCTCGGTTGACACTGCCGTCCATGAGCCTCGCCGCCAAGCGCCGATCTCAGGCCCGAAGCGTTCTCCTCGACCGTTCACTCGAGGAGTTGCCCCTCTTTCGCCTCAGCGACACGCCGGAAGATGCGGCGATTTCCTACGCGACCGAAGAGGGGGGGCGTTGGCGCGTGCTCGCCAGTCCCGGCGATCGCCTTCCGGGCACCTTCGACCAGGACGTTTACATCGAGTTGATGCACCGTTTCCAGGAGGCCGGCGAGCCCGCGGATGGCGCGATCACCTTCACGCTCCACGCATTTCTCCGTTCGATGGGTCGCCAGGCCGACGGTCGAACGTATGAGCAGTTGCGCGGCGCGCTCACGCGTCTCGAGCGAACCACCCTTCAGTCGGAGCAGAGCTACTTCGACCCTGTCACGGCTGGTCCCGCCGACCTGAGCTTCACCTTGTTGAGCTCCGTTATGATCGAGCGCCGTCGCTCCCGCGAGCGCGACCAACTGGCACTTTTCCCTACCGTGGTCGCCGCTGAACCGGGAGAGGCGCGCGTGATTCTTTCTCCGATCATCCGGCAAAACCTCGCGGCGCGTCACGTTGTACCGCTGAATGTTGTGCGGTATTTCTCGCTTCCGTCGCCCGTCGCCCGAAGGCTCTTTCGCCTGCTCGAAGCGGCGCGAGTTCGCGACACAGTGACCTGGCGCGTCGCGCTCGATCGCCTTCGGGATCAGCTCCCGCTATCGCAACGATACCCTTCGCATTTGCAGCGCGTTCTCCAGCCCGCGCACGACATGCTGAAGGAAGCCGGAGTGATCCGTGAAGCCGTTGTTCGTCAACAGCACAGGGAATGGTTCGTCGACTACGTACTCGCTGGCCGGAAGGCCGTCTGAGACCCTGCGCGACCGAACTCAACCGCTCTCGACAGAACCGCCCGGGTTGGCCAGTGTATCACTCCGACGACACCCCATGGCTACCAAGCTCGACAAAACTATCCGCCGAGAAATCGAGATTGATGGCGAGCCGTTTACAATTGCCATCTCGCCGGCGGGCTTTCGGCTGACGAAAAAGCGCTTCCGTTCCGGCGTGGCACTATCCTGGAAGTCTCTCTGGACCCGACACGCCGCGGACGCCGTGTCCGATCCCGAATCCCACGACGAATGACCGTCGATTTGGGAGTCGTTTTTGCCAAGGTTATCGTTCAATACACACCACACGCTGGACGTGCTCATGCAACGCAATCGTAAGCTCGCGCTCGCCGGCGCTTTGTTGATTCCGGTCGTCGGAGGCGGCTTTTTCCTCCAGGCTCGACCGCAACGCGAAGGCGCTGCGCTCCTCGACCAAGTCATGACGCTCGTCGCCGAGCGCTTCGTCGACACCCTGCCGCAGCCCGACGTCTACGAAAAAGCAGCGGCCGGACTCGTGAAGGAGCTTAACGATCCGTACAGCGAGCTTTTGACGCCGCGCGACTTGAAGCAGTTCAACAGTCGCACCGGCGGCCGCTACGGCGGTCTCGGTATGCTCATCGAGCCGGAGCCCAATACCAAGACCGTTCGTGTGGTAACGGTCTATCCAAACACGCCCGCCGAAGCCGGCGGCGTCCACGAGGGCGATCTGATCGTCAAGGTCGACACCATGTCGACGCGCGGCTGGACGATCAATCAGGTGTCAGACTCGTTGACCGGAAACCCGGGCACGAAGGTGAAGGTGACGTTCGCCCGACCAGGCGTAAACTCTCCAATCAACGGCACGTTCACCCGCGCCATCATCCGCATTCCGGCGGTTCCCTATACGCTCACGTTCAACGACAAGATCGGCTACATCCCTCTCCAGCAGTTCAATGAGAATGCGGCCGAGAATGCAATGCAGGCGGTTCGCGCACTCGAGGCCAAGGGTGCGAAAAGCCTGATCATCGATCTTCGCGGCGATCCGGGTGGAATTCTCGAGCAAAGCCTGCAGGTCGCCAACATGTTCATCCCGCAGGGCCAGCTCATTGCTTCCGTCAAGGGACGTGAAGGGCCGATGCAGGTCGAGAATGCCAAGACCAGTCCGATTGCGCCAACGATTCCGCTCGTCATCCTCACCGATGAACGCACCGCCTCGGCGTCCGAGATCGTCGCTGGCGCGCTGCAGGATCACGACAGGGCGCTTGTCGTCGGTTCGACCAGCTTCGGCAAAGGTCTCGTCCAGGGCGTCTACTCGCTCGACGGTGGCTACGCGCTCAAGCTGACGACCGGCAAATGGTTCACGCCGAGCGGCCGGTCGATTCAGCGCCCGCGCAAGTTCGTGAACGGCGCGTTCGTCGAGGAAACACCGGACTCCAATGAGACCAACGCGACGAAGAAGACGCGCCCGTCATTCAAATCGGACGCGGGTCGCACGGTCTACGGCGGGGGTGGCATCACCCCGGACGTCATTGTGGCCGACGACACGCTCACAACGCCCGAGCAGCAGTTCGCCCGCGCCGTTGCGCCGAAGAGCCAGGAGTTCCGCAGCACGCTCGAGGACTACAGCATGGAGCTCGGCAAATCCGCCCAGCCGAACTTTACCGTTACGCCGGCGTGGATGAACGAGTTCTACAACCGGCTTCAGTCGAAGGCCGTGACGAACGATCGCAAGTTGTACGATGGCGCAAGCCGCTACGTCAGCCGCTTGCTCGACCAGCGCGTCGCTCACTATGCGTTCGGCGATTCCACGGCCAAGCGACGCGACCTGCCCTACGACGCCGCGCTCCGCAAGGCAATCGAATTGGTCGAAAAGGGCGCGACGCAACGCGATCTCTTCGCCTCGGCCGGTGAGCCGCTGGCGAACGGAACCCGAGCGACGCCGCCGAAAAAGCCCTAAATTCTGGGCATGCGCCTACTGACATCCGCCGCCGCCGCGATCACAGTCGCGGCGGCGGTTTCCACATGTTCGCGGCATCCTGCCGCAACAGGTCCCACGCCCGAAGCCGGTGAGCGACACTTCGGCAAGATTCGACAGCTCACCTTCGGCGCCGAAAACGCCGAGGCGTATTTCAGCCACGACGGTAGGCGCCTGATCTTCCAGTCGACGCGCGACGGCAACGGCTGCGACCAGGAGTTCGTGATGAACGTTGATGGGTCCGACGTCCATCGTGTTTCTAACGGCCTTGGAAAAACCACGTGCGGCTACTTCTATGACGGCGACCGAAAGATCTTTTTCGGTTCGACCCACGCCGCCGCTGCCGCTTGTCCGGTCAAACCCGATCCATCCAAGGGCTACGTCTGGGGTCTCGACCCGTACGACATCTACACGGCCAACCCGGACGGTTCTGGTCTCAAGCGGCTGACCAACTATGGCGTCTATACCGCCGAAGGTACGCTGTCGCCGGACGGCCAAACCATCGTATTCACGTCGCTCAAGGATGGCGACCTCGATATCTACACGATGCGCGTCGACGGCACCGGCTTGAGGCGGCTCACGACCGCCGCAGGCTACGACGGCGGGCCGTTCTTCTCGCCAGACGGAAAGCAGATCGTCTATCGCGCCTGGCATCCGAGCGACACTGCGCTCACCAATTATCAGGATTTACTCAAGCAACGGCTCGTGCGGCCCAATCGGATGGAGATCTGGGTCATGAACGCCGACGGCTCCGGCCAACATCAGATAACGAACCTCGGCGGCGCCAACTTCGCGCCGTATTTCACGCCCGACGGCAAGCAGATCATCTTCTCGTCGAATTACAAGAATCCGCGCAGCCGAAACTTCGAGCTCTATCTCGTCAACGCCGACGGATCGGGCTTGGAGCAGGTGACCCACCATGCGGAATTCGACGGCTTCCCGATGTTCAGCCCAGACGGCCGCTCGCTGGTTTGGGCATCCGGCCGCTCGTCGAAGGAGGGCGACCTGAATCTCTTTATCGCGGAGTGGAAACCCTAGCCGCGCCGAGATCTTCGTCGACGTGCGCCTCACGCCGCATCCCGACGAGCGCTGTGGTGACCCCTGGGATCGAGCGAACGAACTGGATGGCCCGCTGTGCGTCCGACGCGCCGGGATAGTGCTGCCCGATTTCCGGCGGCAGTCCCTTGACGAGAGTTGCTTGCAGCAGCGTGGCGCTCGCCACCACGGTCAGGTTCAACGCCTGAGCCGCCTCGATCGCGCTCGCCTGATTTCCGTCGATCGTTTGTGTGTGCTGCCGAATCGCCTCGGGCATCGCCAGGTTGATCGGCAGTTGAATCGCGCGGAAGTGGTGCGAGTCACCCGCAATTCCATGCGCGATCGCGTTCAAACGATGCAAGCTGATATGCTCGGCCGAATCCCGAGGGGTTCGTAGGCCGTTCCACGTCGCGCAACCGTAAATGCCGATTTCGCCGCGCTCCGCCGCCTCCTCCAAGACCCCAAATGCCGCCTCGATCCGGCTGTAGAGCGTTTCACGCTCCACCGAACGAGCTTGCTGCTCCGGGTTGTGGAGGTAATAGGTGTCTATTGTCCGGAGCCCGAGGTTCTGTCGGCTTTTCGCCAGGCAGTAGCGTAGAAACCGCGGCGCTAAGCTGTGGCCGCCACCAACCAGCTCTTCGCGGAGGACGATTTCTTTCTCGAGAAACTCGCGCTCCACATACTCTCGGTATTCCTCTCGCGTGGCGGGCGGAGTACCATCGAGCGGAACATACCCGGCCTTCGAGCAGACGACGATCTCGTCTCGCTGGATTACGCCGGCTTCGATCGCGCGCCGGATCGCAGCACCGACGCTTCGTTCCGATCGCTGCGCCCGATAGTTGAGCGCGGTATCGATGACATTGATCCCAGATCCAACTGCGTGTTGGATTGCCGTCGTGTAGGATGCGTCATCCTCATCGGTAGTGTCACCGAGGTAGGTGCCAATGCCGATGGACGACATGTAACCCGTGAAGGACGTGTCACGAAAATGATCCGCGACAAACTCCGCGCTGAAACGGTCGCGATAACGCGCCGTCCCCGCTCGCGTCGCCTGACCATCGACGATCGCGGCGATACCCTCCGTCTTTTTCGGTGTCTTTCGCGCCATCGCAGCAGAGGTAGCCAAGCTCTGCCAGCAGCGCAAGCACTCGGGGTTGTCGGGGCGATACTTAGCGCGGCCTGCTTCGGGCGTGGACCGCAGGTTGTCACCCCTGTGCTCGTCGTCCCGCGTTTCGCGAATTCGGCCCCGGCACCCGTTACCGTTACACGTCCGCCTGCGTCCGTCGCCGATGATCCTTTCCACGGCGTCGATCCTTTCGACTGGCCGTCGCCCTCCCGCGTCCGAACAGCGTCCGGCGCGCCGGGTTCCGACTACTGGCAGCAGCGCGCCGACTATACCATCGCCGCGACCTTGGATACGACGGACAAGACCGTCCGCGGATCGGTAAGTATTCGTTATACAAACAATTCGCCGGACACCCTCCGTTTCGTTTGGCTCCAGCTCGACCAGAACCTCTATAAGCCCGGCAGTAAGGGGAGCTTCGTCTTTGCCGCGCAGTCACGCTTCGGAGTTCGAGGGTTTCAAGGCGGCTACGAGATCACCGGCCTTCAGGTAAATGGTCGCGGGACAGTCGGTAAGGTCGATGACACGATGATGCGAATCGACTTGGACACCCCCCTGCTGCCGAAAGGGGGCCAGCTCACCATTGGGATGCAGTATTCGTTCGCCGTTCCCGAACACGGCTCCGATCGCATGGGGCGCGACAGCTCACTCTACCTCGTCGCGCAGTGGTACCCGCGCATGGCGGTGTACGACGACACTCGGGGATGGAACACCGATCCCTACCTCGGCCAAGGTGAGTTCTATCTCGAATACGGCGACATCGACTACACCGTCACGGTGCCATCCGGCTTCATCGTTGCCGGAAGCGGAACGCTCCAAAACCCGCGCGACGTGCTCACCACGAGTCAAGCCGAGCGCCTCGAGCGCGCCTCGCGGATGACGCAAGTCGTCCAGGTCGTCACTGCGGACGAGGCTGCCGCGAGACGCCGACGCGGCATCACCGGAACGAAAAGCTGGCGTTTCCGTGCTGAGCACGTGCGCGACGCCGCATGGGCCGCCGCCCCCGACTTCCGTTGGGACGCCACCAGTTGGGATGGCGTGTTGATACAAGCCTTATATGAGTCTCCTAAAGCGGGTCAGGCGTGGGAATCGGCGGCCGAACAGACGCAATGGGCGATCAAGACATACTCCGACCTCTGGATGCGGTACCCGTATCCGCAGGCGACTTCCATCGCGGGCCCGGTGGCGGGAATGGAGTATCCCATGTTGGTCATGGTCGGCTACGGCACCGCCGACCCTGCGTCGACCTTCAGCACGATCGACCACGAGCAGGGCCACGAGTGGTTCCCGATGATCGTCGGCTCGAACGAGCGGCGGCACGCCTGGATGGATGAAGGCTTCAACACCTTCCAGAACGCCTTTTCCAACGAGCGACGCAACCCCGGCACCGTCGCCTTTCCGGCGTACCTCAGTAGCTGGCGGCAGGCCGTCGAGAGCGGCCGACAATCGCCGGTCATGACGCCCGCCGATCGCATTGATCCTGACGCCCTCGGCGCCATGGCATACCGCAAACCGGGAGCTGTGCTTCTCGCATTGCGGAGCGGCGTTATCGGCCGCGACGCGATGGATCGTTCGATGCGAGAATACGTCCGCCGCTGGGCGTTCAAGCATCCGACGCCGGCCGACTTTTTCCGCACCGTCGAAAACGTTTCCGGACAAGACCTCGGCTGGTTCTGGCGCGCGTTCTTCTACGGCACAGACGTTCTCGACATCGCCGTCGACGGGGTCACGATGCGACAGGCGGGGGGCGAAAACGTCGTCGAAGTGCACCTCCGCCGGGCGACTTCGATTCCCTTCCCGGTCACGATGCGTCTCAAGTTCGATGATCGGACCACGACAGATGTTCGGCTGCCAGTGGAAATCTGGACGAGAACGGATCGCTACATGGCAACAATCCCCGTTCGCCGGTCTGTCGTCGGCGTGCGCCTGTGGCCCGATCCAAGCGTACCCGACGTCAACAGCGCGAATGATGTGTGGGGAGACGCTCCTCCTGCCGACACTCCGGCGGGCTCGGCGGCTGGTAGCGCCGCGCCAGCCGTACGTCCACCGAATCAGGGAAAGCCCTAGTGGCGTTCTTGAGCACGCGTCGTCTCATGGCAGCAGTGACCGGGTCAGCTTAAATTGCTCGGCTCGACCGGGACGCTACTGGCGATCCTGGACCTTGGTCTCAAGTGCGGAGTTCAGCAATGCCAGGTTTCGGCGTTTGGGCAGGTCGCTGGTGGGTGCCCATTCTCTTCGTGGTCATCGCAGGCCACGTCACCAATGTTTGCGTTACGCTCTTTCTCCACCGTGCGCAGACGCATCGTGGCGTTCGGTTGCACTACCTCGCGGCGCTTCCCATGCGACTCTGGCTTTGGCTGACCACCGCGATAGTGACCAAGGAGTGGGTCGCGTGCCATCGGAAGCACCATGCCTTTGCCGATCGCGAAGGCGATCCCCACAGCCCGTTGCTCGAGGGGCTCCGCAACATCGTCTTTAAGGGCGCGTTCTACTATCGTCGCGCCGTGCGCCAACCCGGTATGCTGGAGAAGTACGGCAAGGGAACTCCCAATGATTGGATCGAGCGGCACCTCCTGAGCCGTCTGAATTGGCTCGGCATTCTGATCATGCTCGTCGCGGATGTATATCTCTTCGGCTTCTTCATCGGTCCTGTTGTTTGGGGCATCCAGATGATGTGGATCCCTTTCTGGGCCGCCGGCATCGTCAATGGCGTCGGGCACGCCCTCGGATATCGCAACTTCCCCGTGAAGGACGAGAGCCGGAACATCTCGCCGATCGCCATCTGGCTCGGCGGCGAAGAGCTCCACAACAATCACCACGCCGATCCAAAGTCAGCTCGTTTCGCCGCGCGGTGGTTCGAGTTCGACATCGGCTGGGTCTACATTCGCATGCTCCAGTTCGTTCGGCTCGCCAAGGTCGACTACGCTCGCGGTCACTGATAAGAATCGTCTGGCAGTCATAATGGGGTCGCCACACGGCGACCCCTTTTTTTCGCCCGCATGCCACCACCCGCCGGCCACCGCCCGCCGCCCGTCGCCCGTCGCCCGTCGCCCGTCGCCGAGTCCCTAAATTGCGGAACGTCCAACCAACACTTTATGTCTGAGATCACCTGCGTACGTTGCGGCCAGGTCAAACCTGCCTTTGAGCGCCCACCATTTCCCGGCGCAATCGGCCAGCGCATCGTCGAACAAATCTGCCAGGACTGTTGGGGGCAGTGGCTCCGACAGCAGACGATGCTGATCAACCACTATGGCCTGAACGTCATGGATCCGCAGGCGCGAAGCTTCTTGAAGCAGAACATGCAGGGCTTTCTCTTCAAGTCGGCCTCGGAGGAGGAAGTCGACACCTCGAAGAAGGGCACCATTCAGTGGTGAGCGAAGTCCGTCGGCTCGCCGCGCTGTTCGCCGCGACGTCGGCCTTGGGTTGCGCGACGTCAGTCGTCGCACGCGTTCCCGGAGCAACGCCCGGCGCGGCGCACTGGGCCGACTCCGTGCTTGCGACAATGTCGCCGCGCGACCGCGCCGCCCAGTTGGTCTGGCCTCAATTGTTCGGCGACTACACGCCAACGTCGAGCCCCGGTTGGATTCGCGTGCAGCAGCTCATCGCGCACGAGCACGTCGGCGGCTTCATCATGTCCATCGGTTCTCCGACGGAGACCGCCGAAAAGCTCAACGCCATGCAGCGACTCAGCGCGCTGCCACTGGTCGTCGGCGCGGACTACGAAACCGGCGTCGCCTTTCGCCAGCGCGGCGGATACTTCCTTCCCAACAACATTTATCTCGGCGGCGGCACGATGTTCCCATATCAAATGGGGCTCGGCGCCACACGCGACACGTCGCTCGCCTATCAAGAGGGACGGATCACCGCCATCGAGGCGCGCGCGCTCGGCGTTCACATCGCCTTCGCTCCCGTGCTCGACGTCAACAACAATCCGGCGAACCCCGTCATCGGAATGCGCTCCTTCGGTGAGGATCCGCGGCTCGTCGCCGACATGGGCCAAGCGCTGATCCATGGCCTGCAGGATCACGGCGTGCTCGCCACCGGGAAGCATTTTCCCGGGCACGGCGACACCGACGAGAATTCACATCTCACCATTACGACAGTCCATGCGAGCCGCGCGCGTATCGACTCGGTGGAGCTCGTGCCATTCCGTCGAGCGATCGCCGCCGGCATCGACGGTATGATGACCTTTCATGGCCTCGTGCCGGCTCTCGACACCGCGTCCGTTCCTGCGACACTCAATCCCGCGATCATGACGGGATTGCTGCGCAAACAGCTTGGATTCAAGGGGTTGCTCATCACCGACGCGATGGACATGAACGGTGTCCTGTCACGCGTCACGACGGGGTCGTCCGCCGGCCAGTCGGCGAGCGGCAACTACGGCGCGATCAAGAACGCGTTGAATATCGCCGAAGCCTGTAAGCTCGCCGTCGCCGCTGGCGCGGACATTCTGCTTATGCCAAGCGACGTGCCCGCGGCAATCGATGCTGTCGTCAGTGGTGTACGCGAGGGCCGATTCACACAAGCGCGGGTCGACTCGTCCGTTCGGCGCGTCCTCGAGATCAAGCAGCGACTTGGCTTGAATCGGCAACGCGTCGTCGATCTCGATTCACTCCGCGCCATCGTTGGCGATACGGCCCATCTCGCCACCGCCGCCGCGATAGCACAACGCGCCGTTACGCTGGCGAAGGATTCTCTTTCCCTCGTTCCGATTGGGCGCTCCGGGAATCCTGCTCGACGCGTGCTCTCGATCTCGATCGCCGGCCGCACCGACCTCGCCGCGGGCGCCACCTTCAACGCCGAATTACGACGCTCTTTTGCGGACCTCCGCACCGAGCAAATCGTGCCCGACGATCCGTCCACGAACTTTGATCGTCTACTCGGCGCCGCTGACTCCTCGGACGTTGCCATCATCAGCTCCTACATCACGACCGGCACCAACGTTTCCAATCCCAACGCACCGGAGCCCGTCGCGCGCTTTCTTCGCACGCTCGTCCGACGCCACCCCCGGACAATCCTCGTCGCCTTCGGCAATCCGTATTTGTTGCAGCAGGTCCCGGACGCGTCCACCTACGTCGTCGCGTGGGGAGGTTTTCCGGTCTCGCAAAACGCGGCTGCCCACGCCCTTCTCGGCACCGCAGCCATCAGCGGCCGTCTCCCGATCAGCATCCCCCCGGTCCTCTCTTTCGGCGCTGGCCTGGCGCGATCAGCCTTACCCTAGGCGGCCCTCGCCCGTCGTCGGTGTCTTGACGTTATTGACAGCCTGCCACTAATTCGCGCGCATGAGCGATCGTTCGTCGTCGCGACGCGCTTCCGCGCGCGGATTTGCCGTCGGCGTCGAGCTTGTGCTCTTCACGCCACATGACGGCGAGCTGGGCGTCGTCGTGCGCTCCGCGGCCGACGAGCGATCTCGTTTCAAACTGATGCTCCCGGTTTCGACGCTCGGGACCGATGAGACGCCCGATCAGTGCGCTCTGGACCTGGCCAAGGAAGTCGCGCCGACCGCGCCGACCGCGCCGACCGTCATCGAGCAGGTCGCCACATTCGGCGCTCGGCCGTCGGCCGACAAGTTTCGGCTCACGGTGCTGTACTTTGGACTACTACCCACGGGAACGGCCGTTCGCTCGCCGCACGCGTGGCTCGACGTATCGGACACGCTCGCATCACTGGCGCCGCGTCAGCGTGACGACGTAGAAGCCGCGCGCGAGGCGCTGCGCGCTCGTGTGGATCAACAGCCGATCGCCTTCCGCTTGCTCCCGCCGGTATTCACGCTGAGCGACCTGCAGCGGATTTATGAGCTTCTGCTTGGACGCAAGCTGCACAAGGCCAGCTTTCGCCGCGCCCTTCACGCAGCGTCGCTTGTCGAAGCGACGGACGAATGGCGCAGCGAGGGACGGGGACGTCCCGCGCAGCTCTTCCGCTACGCTCCCCCGCGACGTCGTCGCGCACGGCGGGGCGTCCGGTTCGACGCGCTCGGCTAACGATCAATCGGCGCGCTGCGGTCCCTGGATCTCGAGTAGCGCTCGCGCGATCGCGGCGTTGTCCGCCGCCAGTCGATACAACTCAGCGAAAGCCGGCGATCGTTCGTCACCATCGGCCTCGGCGATCACAATCGGCGTGTGGCCGCCTCGTCGCTCGTGCTTCGCGCGTCGCTCCACCGACACGCAACTCTTAGGAACCTCTCGCTCTCGGCGGACGTCGATCGCCACATAGCCACCGCCGGGCAGCTCACGCCAATAGATGGCGGCTGCGTTCAGCGAAACTTCCCGGTCTGGGTCCATCGCACTTCTCCGGTCTCACTCGCCGCTCAACAGGCGATCGAGCACCCGCTTCGTGTTGCGCCGCTTCATCGCCGCGCCCCAAATGTCGCCGATCCGGCGCAGCCGGACGGGCATCGTCTCGATGGTAAACGCCTCGAGACGCAATGTTCGTCGTAGTTCCGACCACTCGAGCGGCGCCGAGACGGTCGCCCCGCGTCGAGCACGCACGGAATAGGCCGCTACGACGCTTTTTCCTGCCGCGTTCTGCTGCGCGTCCACGTAAATCGATCCCTTCGGTCGAGCGCGAATGCTTCGCTCGAGCGTTGCCATGTCACGATGGCGAGCGGTCACGCGCTCGGCAAGCCGTTGAGCGACGGCGGCGGCGATATCGAACGACGTCCGCGCGGGCATGGGCAGCACGATGTGAATCCCTCGCGAGCCCGATGTCTTCGCCGCACCACGAAGACCGGCGCTGTCCATTTCTTCCTTGATGTGCTTGGCGAGCAGAACGACGCGCGCGAATGGTACGCCGTCCCCCGGATCGAGATCGATCGTCGTCGTGTCGGCGAATCGATGCGTCTTCGTGCGCGTCTGCCAGGCGTGCACCGCGATCGTCCCGATTTGGACCGTGTAAAGAAGCGTCAACAGGTCGCCGCCGATAATCCGGTCGGCGCCTCGCTTCGTATCAGTGGCGACGCGAGCAGTTCGCACTCCCTTGGGCACGTCCTCCGCGTTCTGCTGAAAGAACGAAGTGCCGTCGATGCCGTTGGGGTATCGTTTGAGGATCAATGGCCGATCCTTGATCGCCGGAAGGAGAACCGGTGCCACCGTCGCGTAGTAGCGCATCAGGTCGCCCTTCGAGAAGCCGTCGTCTGGGAAGTACAGCTTGTCGAGGCTGGATACATGGAGTGAACCGCTGCTCAGCCGCAGCACCCCATCGCCGCCCCCAGCCTGAATTTGGTCCAGTTGCTCAACGACAGGATCCGTCGACTTGCCTCCGGCGCGCTGCGCCGGCTTGCCGGCACTCCGATTCCGTCCTCGCGTCCCCCCCACGCTACCGATCTCCTGTGCCCATTGCTGGATGCTCTCGCGCTCGCGGTGGACCTCCCGCGCCGCCTTGTCATCGCGGACGCCTAGAAATATTGGTTGACGCAACTTTCCGTCCGCCGTCCATTCGGAAAACTTCACTTCCACGACGAGTACCGGCCTCACCCAATGGGCCGGTTCGTTCGTCCGAATCTCCTCGGCGAACGGGCTAGTCGAGCGAGCGAGCGGGCGCAGACGCCGATGGATGTCACGTAACGATTCGCGCCCGAACCCGCCGCCCGTATGCCCCGCATAGCATAGCGCGCCGCGGGGGTCATAGTATCCGAGCAGTAGGGCGCCAATTAATTCGCGTGATCGACGAGGATCCGTGTATCCGCCGACGACGAATTCGGCGCGATGCTGCAGTTTCAGTTTGATCCAATTCGGCGAACGCGATCCGGGGCGATACGGCGCGTCGACTCGCTTCGCGATCAGGCCTTCCCAGCCTCGCCGTTTGGCTTTCGATATCATCCGCTTCGATGAACGAGAGCTATCGCTGATATCAATTCTCTTATCGCCCCCGGCGCCAAGCAGTCGCTCGAGGTGGCGGCGCCGCTCAGCGGCGGGAAGATTGGTCAGATCCTGTCGCCCATCGCGAAGCACGTCGAACGCCACGAAACGCGCTGGTGAATCGGCAGCGAATCGCGCGATCTGTTTCGGATCCGCCAGCTGCATGCGTGGCTGCAAAGCCTGAAATGACGCGGCCTGACCCTTCGTTACCGCGACGATTTCACCATCCAGCACGAGCGACCGGCGCGCCCGTCGAGCGATCGCCCGCAACGCGTCGACGATTTCCGGAAACTGTTTCGACTTATCGCGACCATTGCGAGTCACTAGCCGAACGCGCCGTGCGTCGGCAGCGGCGATGACGCGCATGCCATCGTATTTCTGCTCGAACACCCAATGCGGATCCGTCGGCAACTGGTTGCCGATTGTCGCCAGCATCGGCGCGGGCAAACGCGCGCGCATGATGTTCTAGGTTGACGCGCACAAAAACGCCCCGGCGGTCGCCAGGGCGTTTTTGCTCGGCCGTGCGCGCCGGATCACGAGGCCTTCACGACATCCGCGGCCTGGGGCCCCTTCTGACCTTGAACGATCTCGAATTCCACCCGATCGCCCTCGGCCAGCGATTTGAACCCGCTCCCCTGGATGGCGCTGAAGTGCACGAAGACGTCAGGGCCGCCCTCACGCGAAATGAAGCCGTAGCCTTTGGCGTCGTTGAACCACTTCACGGTGCCGGTAAGACGAGCCATTGCACTTACCTCTTGCAGAAACGGTGATACCTGATCCCGCGCTCGAGGCACAAGTCCGCGCACCCCGCCCGGCGTGATCCACCTCGCCACGCACACTCCACCCACGCGGCAGCGAGGCCGCTTGAGCGTCGTCGGGGCAAGTTTTGTGCAACTTGGTGCGCTCCGCCGGGGACACTGGCGAGCGCGGAGAGGCGAGACCCTTACGCTGCGCCCGCTATGTAACGAGCAACACGGCCGCACTCGCGGCACTGGAGCGTAACGTGAGATCTGGGCGGGGGAGGAACCTGGTTCGGCGTTCGCTCGATCATTCCCGAACACGACGGGCAGCTGAGCGGTGAACCGGTTCGATCGTTGGCAATCAGATTAAGCGCCTGCGCTGGGTTATACGTAGCCGGTCGCGGCTTGCGCATATTCCCTCCTCTACAGCAAACAACCCCGGAAAACCTTGGCTCCGGTATGCCAATTACGACTAACCTTCTAAAGTTACAAGACTAACGAGGGTATCAATTTGTCACGCCGTGCCCACGTCTCCGTTGGGCTCGCCACGGTCTGGCTCATGGGCTGCGGTCCCCACGCCCACATCCCCCCGTTCCCCCCACCAGTTTCACTCGCCGGAGCCCTGAATCCTGGGGACAGCGCGGCCATGCTCGCTCGCGCGATCGCCCCTTTGTTATACGTCCAACGTGACGAGTGGTTCCCGCTTGAGCGAGTCGTCGCCGTCGTTCATCCCACCCGCCCAATCGTCGCCTATCACCTCCTCTGGCTCGACGACGTCCACGGATCTTGGATTCCATTTACTGTCCCGACCGACGAAGAGGTCCTCTGGGTCGGCTATGACTCGACCCGGGCACCGACGGACGTTTGGACCTTCTGGCACGGCACCCTGCTCCACGCCGATTGGCATGATCGCGGACAAGTGGCAATCGACGTTCAATGGGGAAAGCACGGATCGTTGCCGCACCGAGTGATCGAGAGCGATTTGCCCCGGTTCAAGAAGCTGAACCTTTTCTACGCCTTCACCTGGATCGGGCTGCCAGACATCTGGCTCGGGGATCTGACGCGGCGGGGGCCGTGGTGTTTTTGCCACGGCTACTCACGTTACCGCGATTTTTCGACGCTCGTGCCGCTCTCTCCACGAATCGACGTCGTCATCCGAGCGGCTGATCCCGACTCCGCACTCGCCGCCGTCTTTGGAAAACCCTATTCGAAGAAACGCGCTTGGCCCTAGTAACTCGCTACCGCTGAGTCCAGTTTTTGCTGTGTCTGCCGCCGCCTCTCTCTTCCACGATCGACTCCGCGGAGAACGCCGATGGCCTCGAAAGCAAAGAAGTCCCGCGCCAAATCTGGGTCCCGTGCCGGTAAGCGTATTACCTCCAAACGGCCGACGGTAAAGTCGAGTCGTAGCAAGACGGCCGCTTCAAAACGATCGAGCGCCCGACGCAGTGCGAGCGCCACGAAGAGCAAGAGTACGAGCAAACGCTCGTCGACGAGCGCCGCAAAAAAACCCGCCAAGAAGACTCAGAAAAAGTCCCGCGTTCCAGCGCCGATCGCACGCGTCACTCGAGTCGCCAAGGAAGTCGCGCAGCAGGCGACGTCGGCCGTGACCGAGGGCGTCGAGGCCATCAAGGAAATGGGCGAATCGCTCGTCGAGCGCGTCACCGGCTGACCAACTTTTCCTCCATCCAGGACGCGAGCAGCTCGATCACGTGCTCGCGTCCATAGTCCACGGTGATGATGTGCGCGGCGCCCGCCGTCCACTCCAACCGCTTTTCGCGCGCACCGAGCCGCGCGAACGCTCGTTCGGCATCGTCCACGTCGATTCGATTGTCTTCCCGCGATTGTATTACCAGCGTCGGCGCAGTAACACGCGGTAACGCCGCCGCCGCCCGTTGGACCGTGATGTAAAGGGCGCGAAGAGCTCCGGCGGTGAATGCGCCGTACGCCAGACTTTTCTTTCGCTCTTCCGGGTCGCGGATCGAAAACCCTTCCGACGAAGCGAACGCCGGAACCAACATGCCCCAGATGCGGCTCGTCCTCGCCAACCTCGACGCCCGTGGTCGCATCGCGAGATATGGCGCGACCAGACCAAGCGCCGGCAAATCCGGTGTCGCGGCCGCCACTTGGACCGCGAGCGCTCCGCCCATGGACACACCGATGATGCCGACTCGCGTGTGGCGCTCACGAAGCGCGTGGTAACACTCGAACGCGGAGTCGGTAAGCGTGCCGGCGGTCACCGTTGAGAATTCTCTGATCGTTCGGCCGTGACCAGGCAGCAACGGGGCGACGACGTGAAATCCGCGTGCATGGAGCGCATCCGACAAATAGCGTACGGTCTGCGGCGTGTCGCCGCCGCCGTGCAATACAAGGACGGCAGGCGCGCCCGGCCGCTCGAGCTCATAGCCGGCCGCACCAACGATGATGCCGTCCGGACCGATCGAATGTGGCGTGAAAGCCGCCGACCACGCGCGGCGACGCGAAAGACCCACGAACAGGAAGAGTCCGACGACGGCCGCGAGGGCGACGAACGCCATCGCTCAAATGTAACGGCCACCCGTGCTCCTTCGAGCCGGGTGGCCGCTCACGCTCACGCAGTTGCGGCTAATGAACGGCTTGCTCCGCCGTCTCGTCGATCGCGGTGAACGGCAACTCGCCGTCGAAACTGGCCGCATCCAGCCGCTCGGCCAAGAGCGCCGGCGACGCGACGATCATCGACGAACCGTCGCGCTCGACCAGTCCTTCGCCGGTCAACCGCCCCAGTACCAGCGACACCGACTCGCGAGTGGCGCCAACCAGCTCGCATAACAGACGGTAGCGCGCCGAACACAACACAATCCGCCCATCCGCTCTTGTGAACGTGTCGTTCGCCGCCATGCGAATCAGCGTAGCCAATAGGCGCTGCTCGACGCTCAGCGTCGTGAGCTCGCGGAGCTTGTCCAACAACGCCGAGCGCTCGGAAACGAGCTGGCTGACGAGCATCAATGCATGCTGTGGCTGTTCGCGCACGAACGCGCGAAATCGCGCCGAGCTCAGAAAAAGCGTTTCGCTTTCGTCGTCCGCCCGAGCATCCGTCGCGTAGCGCGCCGTTTGCGTCAGTCCTTCGGACCCGAAGGTTTCACCCGGACACGCGATCCAGGGGACAAAACCTCTGGCCGCGCGCACACGGCTGCGCAGTACGACGCGGCCGCGCGTTACCACGAACACTCCGTCGGCGGGTGCGCCGCGTTGATAGATTACAAAACCCGCAGGCCAGGATGCGCGTGCCGCGTACGCAACCAACGACTCACGCTCGGCCTCAGTGAGCCGCGCCGCCCCAAAATTCGTCTCCCCCACAACCATCCTCGCGTCCCGCAACAGCATCCGGACGTGCAATGTCTGGGCCGCTCTTGACACGTAGCCGTTTTCGACCTTCGTTGGACCTAACCCTCGCCGCCGCGGTCTCGGCTACTCCCCGCCTCGGTGACTTCTCAGGATTTGACGCGCGGTCATGACCCTCGCGGTTGCAGCTCCCGACGGAAGCGACACGATCTTGTCGCCGACGGTGCCCATCGTCATCCTGGGTGCCGATGCATTGCTTGCCGCGGCGCCGGCGACGCCGGTTCAGCTCGCACACGCCTGTCTCCGCGCAGGCTTCGGAAACGTTGTTCCGGCAAGCTGGGGCGACGAGCTGATCGCCGCCGCCGTGCTCAAGCGGCTCCCTCGCTTCGGCGAACGTCCAGCCATCCAATGCAGTTGCCCGATCGTGGCACATCGCCTTCTCACGACCGGTGGTGATCTGCGCCCCGTGTTGCTCCCGCTCGTGTCTCCCCCGGTCGCTCTCGCTCGCTATCTGAGAGCGCTGTCGCATCCCACGCGTATGCGAGTGACCTACGTCGGTGGCTGCCCCGGCGCGGTGGACGAGTCGATCGACATTCGAATGACCCCGGACGCGTTGATGAACATGCTTGCCGAGCGACAAATCATGCTCGACGAACAGCCGCGCGTCTTCGAATCGATCATTCCTCCAGACCGTCGTCGTTTCCGTTCTCAGCCCGGCGGAGCGCCGACCGCCGAGCATCTCTGGGCGGAGACGGGTTCGCGATCGCTCGCTGAAGTCGAGAGCGATGACTTCGTGGCCGAGATCGCGCAGTTGCTGCTGATCGGTGCCAACGTTCTCATCGACGTCGCTCCACGCTTGGGTTGTGTTTGCAGCGGCGCCGTGAGCGGAGTCCTTCCCGGCGAAGCCCGCGTAACGATCGAGGCGGCCGAGCCGCCGCGCTCGACGACGCCTGTGATCGACGAAGATCCGTTGATCGAGCTCGATCTCCCCGTTCCCGCCACGCCCCGCACTCCGGTCGACGTCTCCGCCGTCTCGCCCGCGACGCCGCAGAGCGTTATGGCCGCGCGGAACGGAGGCCACTTCGAACCGCGACCGAGTCCCGCGCGTGGCTTCCCGTCGCCCGGCGAATCCAAGCTATCTCGTCCAACACCTGCGCCAGGCGCACGTCCCGTCGCCGGATCGCTGCCTCTCAGCCGTGACGCGGAAGGGCGTGTCTTGCCTCGTGCGTACGTGGCTCGCCGTAAGGCCCCCTCACCGCCGAGTCGAAATGGGAGCATGTCGCCCGCCGACGCCCCACTCGATACCGATTCGCTCGAGCTCGACGACAACTCAGCGGCCGGCGCAGGAGCGATTCCGGTGTCTATCGAGGGGCCACGTCAGGAGACGGAAGCGGCCGCGACCACCAGTTCCACCCCTCCGTTCCCGCATATTATCGAACCGCTGCGCGTCTCTGCGATCGATCAGCAGCCGACGCCCGCGGCGACGAGCGTCCACCAGGCCGGCCTCGGCATCAAGCAAGTCATTTTGCTCGTTGTCACGATGGTTTTCATTGCCGTCGCGGTCAGCGCCGCGGTGACGTTGTACGTCACGCGCGGCAGCCGCCCACCTACCGCCGAAACGACTCAGCCGTGATCGGCGCGGCTCAGCGGCTGCGCAATGCCGCTCGGGCGTCGGCCACAGCCTGAGCCGCTGCGTCAAAGCGGCGCGCGAGGTCGTCCATCTCGGATCGAGCCAATCCCTCGTTGCCCGATCGAATCGCCTCATTCACCGACGGGAACACCATGTTGGCGTATCCGTTGTTCTCGTCGGCGGCGTATATGAGATTTCTAAACCATGGCCGAGTTTTCAATCCCTCCGGCCTCGTGAGCGCGCGCTCGACCCGAAGGAGCGCTTGATTGGTCCGCTGCAGCTGCTGTGGCGACGCCGAGGCCGCGAGCGCCGAGTCGCGCGTCGTGTTGAACGAAACAGCTTCTCGCTCCAGGCGATCGACTGCGGACCGAAGCCCCACTGCCGGCAACGTCCATTTGTGTTCCGTCACGCTGCGTTCGATCGGCGCGATGTAGCGGCGCATCGTCCGAGCGTATTCCACGTAGTCGTACGGCAGGATGTCGGCGTTCGCCAAACGCAGCATCATCGCCGCGGCGATCTTCGCCGCCGCCGCGTGATACTGAAAGCCGGGATCACCGAATTTCGTCATCCAGGTGTAGCTGTCATATTGCGAGTGGTAGACGCCGCCCGCGCCGCCGAAGCCCCACTCCGCGATCGGAATACCGAGGTGATTGTAAAAGCCGGCGAAGTCCGATCCTCCACCCGGATCGCCCATCGCCGGCTCCACGGTGTCCGGTACCGCGGAAGCCCGTCGCCACTCGGCGTACACGCTACCCTTCCCGTTCGGATCGGGTACCAGTCGCGCCACATCTCGCAGGACGCCCCGCAGTGACGGCGAACCGCCGCCGCCAAACCGCGCGCCCTGCGCCGCCACGTCCTGATTCAAATACGCGACCGCTCCCCGGCTCAATCGAAGCGTGTCGTCCTCTACGTATTCGGTCGATCCGATCAAACCCCATTCTTCTGCGTCCCACGTCGCGAACACCATCGTTCGCTTCGGCCGCGTTCCCTGCTTAATGGCTTCGGCGACGGCTTTCGCCGCCTCGAGAACGCTCACCGTGCCACTCACATTGTCCGCTGCGCCAGGCCCCCATCCATCACGATGTCCGCCAATGATCACCATCTCGTCAGGGTACTGGCTTCCGCGAATCATCGCGAACGTGTCGTAGATCGGCTTGATCGGGGACGTCCCGCGATCGTCGTGAACGCTGACACGAGCCTTCACCGGCCCCGGACCGACGTGATAGTGGAACGCCAAGCCTCCCTGCCAACCGCGGGGCACACTCGCGCCGCGTAAAAAGTGCAGCAGCTCGGCCGCATTTCCGTAACCGATCGGAACGACAGGAATGTGCGGAATCTCGAGTCGATCCGTCGCCAACCTCACCGTGCCCGGCTTGCTCGGATAGCCCTGCGTCGACGGATCCCCGTCGACGTTCAAGACGCTTCCCCGCTGCACCCCGCCGCTGTTCCGCATCGGACCTTCGGGATACACGTCCCCGACGACAAAACCATCATCCTGCGGATCGCTGTAGATGAGCAGGGCGACGGCACCGTGCCTTTCCGCTTCACGTGCCTTGATTCCGCGAAAGGATCGCCCGTAGCGTGCAATAGCAATCTTGCCGCGGACCGAGACGCCGAGCGAATCAAGCTGCGCGTAATCTTCGATCAGCCCGTAGTTGACGTAGACAACGTCGGCCGTTGCATCGCCGGCGCCGCTGTATCCGTTTACGGTCGGGTACTGCCATAGCGACGACGTCGGGTCGCCCTCGACAGGCGGTTCGCGAAGGCTGAGCTCTTTCGGCTGCGGTGAAATCCGCGCCACGTGTACGGCCGTGGGATGCGGCATCCAGACATCGTAGGACCGCACCTCGGTCTCGAGGCCCCATCCCTTGAGTTGGTTGATCACATAGTCGCGCGTTCTCGCTTGTGCGGGTGTCCCCGAGACGTGTGTCTCCTTCGACAGCGACCGCGAGTGCCCGGACGCCGCGGCTGGTGATGGCCGTTTGATCGCGTCCGCCTCCAGCGCGCGCTCGGCAGCGGACGTTGCCGGTGAGTAACCGGGAAGTGGTTGCTGGGCGCTTATGCGAGATGCGGCGACCACACCGACGAAGATTCCAAAGCGAATCGACACGAGTTCTTACCCTGTGGAGACGCAACGAATCTACTGGAGATTAAGGCCGCCGCCTATTCGGGCTGCTCGAGCGCCGCGCGAATCGCGTCGCGGAGCCCCGCGGAATTGTCGCGATCGGCTCCAATCGACGCGACGATCGCCGTGAACTGACGCCCCATCTCACCGTCGACGAATTCCGACGTGTCTTTCACACCGAGGGCGTCGAGTGCCCGTTCCGCCAGATGGCGTAGCATCGCGCGTGTCTCGCCGTCGAGCCCCTGGAGCGAAGGCGGCTGCTCCGCAGGCGCCGGCCGGCGATCACGCCTCCGACGCGGCGCCTCCCATAGCTCCGCGATGGGTGCGAGTGCCACGACGAACGACCCTGCCGTGTGCTCTCGGAATTCGCGCACGACGCCACGCCTGCGCAGCACGTGCAGCAAGGCATTGACGGACTCCCGAACAACCGAAACACCCCCGTCGCTTCCGCGCCCACGACCGGTGATGACGAGCACCTCGCCGGCGCGCGCGACTTGGGCCTGTCGCAGCCAGGATTCCGCTCGCTTCGTCGCTTGGTCCGCCGTCGGCAGCGATTCGCGAAGGTTGAGCGTCCGCTGCGGTCCGAAGCGAGCCTCGTCGAACGCTTGCTTCAATCCATTCAGGCCGACGCGATCATTTCTCATCCCGGTCAATCTACTGCTCGGGACTCAGGCCGCGGCGCGCGCCTCGGCCTGCAAGTTCTTCGCGAAGCAAATCTCGTTGCAGGCGAACCGACGAATGCAACCCAGACAGTCGCGACCGATCTTTTCGGGATACCGAGCGCGATCGACGCGTTGGTAGCCCAGCGCCGCAAAAAACGCAGGCTGAAGCGTAAGCGCGAACACGTCGTATATGCCGCGCTTGACGGCCAATGATTCGACGGCGTCGACGATGGCGCGACCCAAACCGCAGCCGTGTGCTTCACGCGACACGGCGATCGCCGCGATCTCTGCGACCGACGGTGAGTACTCCTTGAGAGCGCCGCAGGCAACGATCCGCGCACGCGCGTCGACGGCGACGACATAGTCGTCGATCGCCAGCGCCACCATGTGCGGAGTCCGACGAAGCATCAGTGACTCGTCGGCGAAATCGGCGATGAGTCCCGCGATGGCTTCCGCGTCCTCCGGCCGGCCGCGACGGATCGTTGCTGCGACGTTCATCAAAACGCGTCTTCCAGAATCGTGAGACCGGCCGACAACTCCTCGCGCGAGGCCACCAACGGCGGCAGCAAGCGTACGGTGTAGTCACCGGCCGAGCACACGAGCATTCCGGCGTCGAGTGCGCGCTGCACCACCTGCGACGCAATTCCCGCGACGTCCACACCCCACATGAAGCCGATACCCCGCACGGTCCGTATGCGATCGTTGCGGCGCGCCATGTCGGCGAGGCGTTTGCCGAACCAGGCCCCGGTTTGCTCGACATGCATCAGTAGTTCGGGATCCGAGAGGCGCGCGAGGACATAATTCGCCACGCTCGCGAGGAACGGCCCGCCGCCGAACGTGGTGCCATGGTCGCCTGGCTTTATCGTTGTCGCGATCGGTGAGCTCACGAGAATCGCCCCCATTGGCAAGCCGCCGGCGAGCGGTTTCGCGAGCGTCAGCAGATCCGGCTCGACACCGAAGTGCTCGTACGCGAAAAGCTTCCCCGTCCGTCCCAAGCCGCACTGAATCTCATCGAAGATCAACGCGACCTGACGCTCGCGTGTCAACGCGCGAAGTTCGCGAAGGAACCCGGCGTCGAGAACGCGGACTCCCCCCTCGCCCTGCACCGGCTCGACGATCAGCGCCGCCGCCGTTTCCGGATCGAGCGCGAGCGCGACGTCCTCGATGTCGCGTTCGACGATCGAAATCCCCGGCGCGAGCGGTCGGAACGGCGCACGATACGACGGACGGTCGGTCGCTGCGAGGGTTCCGAACAACCGACCATGAAACGCTCCACGAAGAGCGACGATCTCGTGCTTCGCTGCTCCAATGGTTCGCGCCCACCGCCGCGCGAACTTGAACGCGCCCTCGTTCGCCTCAGCGCCGGAGTTGCAGAAGAACACCTTGTCGGCGAACGAGCGCTCAACGAGCGTATCGGCGAGCTGTTGTCCCGGCTGCGTGGCATACAGGTTCGAAACGTGAACAAGCCCGTCCGCCGCGGCATGCATCGCTTGGCGGAGACCTGCGTCGCCATATCCGAGCGCGTTCACGGCGATTCCGCTCACGAAATCGAGATATCGCCGGCCCTCGCTGTCGACGAGGTAGACACCCTCACCGTCCACGAACGAGATCGGCGCTCGCTTGTACGTGCCAAGCAGCGAATCGGTCACCGGCTCCGTGGAAACCGTCATGACAGTCTTTCTCCTCCGGTGCCTCGCAGCACCGTCCCTCGCGTGAGATCGTCGATCGCCAGAATGTCGGAAATGCGGACCTGCGGCACGCCGCCCTCGACGGCGGTCAGCGCGGCGTGAAGTTTTGCTTGCATCCCGCCGCGCGCCGTTCCGTCGGAAACCAGATCGCGCGCTTCGGCCACGCTGAGTTCGCGGATTACCTCGCCCTCGCGGAGCACCCCCGGTACGTCCGCGACGAGCAGCAATTCGGCGGCGCCGATCGCGATCGCGATCGCGGCCGCCGCGTCGTCTCCGTTCACGTTCAACGCGGCCCCCAACTCGTCGCTCCCGTTGCGGCTCACCGGTGAGATCACCGGCAGGTATCCGCCGGACAGCAAGTGACGAAGAAATGCAACGTTGATTCGGTGCGGAACGCCGACGTGGCCAAGCGACTTTGCGTCCATCGGGCACGCCGAGATGAGCGAAGCGTCCTCACCGGACAAGCCGACGGCGCTGATTCCCTGCTCCACCAGCGTCGATACGAGGCGCTTGTTCGCGCTGCCGGACAACGCCATGCGAACGAGGTCGATATCCTCTGCTGTGGTGACGCGCCGACCGCCCACGAAGCTCGACGTCGTCCCAAATGCTCGCTGAAGCGCCGTCACTTCGTCGCCACCGCCATGGATGAGCACCATACCGCCGCCATCACGGGTCCATCCCGCCGCGAGCGTCGTTGCTAACGCGGGGTCACCCTGCGGACGGCCACCTACCTTGATAACGCGCGTCATGCCGGTAGCCCCGCGGTCTCTTCGAGGCCGAGCATCAGGTTCGCGTTCTGCACCGCCTGCCCTGCCGCGCCCTTCATGAGGTTATCGATCGCCGATGTCACGAGCAGTGCGGGCGCTCTCATCCCTTCCAGCGGTGCGGCCGAAATGCGTACCACGTTTCGATGGCGAACGTCCCGAAGCGCCGGCGTGTCCGACGTGATCTCGATGAACGGCTCGGCGTTGTAGGCGGCACGCCAAGGCTCGAGCGGGTCGGACAGCGGCTCCGCCAACGGCACAACCATCGTCGACAGGATTCCCCGCGCGAGCGGCAACAGATGCGGCGTGAAGACGAGGTCGCACGACGCCTTCCATGCCTCGAGCGTTGCGCGCATCTCGTTGAGGTGACGATGCGTGTTTCCGATCCCGTAAGCGCGGAAATCTTCGGCGACTTCGCCGAATAGCAGATCTCGCTTGGGCGAATTCCCGGCGCCCGTCACCCCACTGGCAGAGTTGACGACCACGGTGGCATCGGGCCGGATGAGGCCCTGCTCGACGAGTGGCGCCAGCGCCACAAGGATGGACGTCGGGTAGCAGCCGGGGTTGGCAACCACACTGGCGCCGTCCACGAAGCGGCGATTCAGTTCCGTGAGTCCGTAGGGAATGCCTTCGCACCCATTGCCCGGGCGCAGGTCCGCCGATAGATCAACAGCGCGCGCGCCAGCCTCACGGATGCGCTCCACCCAGACCTTCGAAGCCCCATGCGGCAGCGCCGAGAATACGAGCTCGACGTCGTGAAGCGGCGCTTCGTCGGCCGCGATGTACTGCACCACGTGTCGCCCCAGGCGCACGGTCGCGCCCCGCTGTTCATTCGCCGTAGCGAACCGCAGCGTGAGTTGCGGATGGCGCGCGATGAGCCGGCAAAGCTCCTGCCCCGCGTACCCGCTTGCGCCGAGGACCCCAACACTGATTCTATTCACGCTTAATGCATAATAATGCGAATTCGCTGTGTCAATCAGTTCCGGACGTTTCGGCGCAGCCTCACGGGTTTAGAGTCATGACCAATACGGGGATTCCATCTGCGTAATAAGCACGGAAGACAGGAAACGATCCTGCGGCTCATCGGCGGCCGCCAAGTCGCAAATCAACAGGAATTGAAGCAGCTTCTGGCCAAGGACGGTTGGAGCGTCACTCAGGCGACGCTGTCGCGAGACTTGCGCGATCTTGGCGTTGTGCGAGTGCCCTCTGAAAACGGTTCGCGCTACATGCTTCCCGAAATGGTGGCCGATGAGGCTAAACCTTCTCTAGACGGGCTCTTGCCTCAGCTATTCTCTCGGATCGACGGGGTCTCTGAGCTCATCGTTTTGCACACCCTCCCCGGCGGAGCCCAGCCGATCGCTGAAGCCATCGACTCACAGGGTTGGACCGAGGTGATCGGAACGCTGGGCGGCGAAAACACGATACTCATTATCTGCCGCTCCACCGAGGCCCGCGCCGTCCTCACGCGCCGTCTTCTCGAGCTCGCTCGGGCAACTTGACGAGGTCAGGACGACCGACTGCCAATTTCGAACGTTGACGTCGGCCCTGTCGACGATTAAATATGCGCTCTGATTGCATAACCGAGCATTTCGTGGAGCGCTCATGTATAAGAAGATCGTTCTTGCCTACTCCGGCGGCCTCGACACATCGATCATCGTCCCATGGCTCAAGGAGAACTATCCCGGCGCCCAAGTCATTTGCGTGGCGGCCGACATCGGACAGGGGAGCGAGGAACTCGCCGGCGTCCGCGCAAAGGCGCTCGCCTCAGGCGCGGATGAGTGCTTCGTCGAGGATCTGCGCGAGGAATTCGTCGAGTCGTTCATCTATCCGACGCTTCGCGCGGGCGCCATCTACAACCGGAAGTACCTACTCGGCACCTCCATGGGTCGCCCGCTCATCGCGCAGCGCCAGGTCGAAGTCGCGCGACAAGTCGGCGCCGACGCGTTGGCGCACGGATGCACGGGGAAGGGAAACGATCAGGTTCGCTTCGAGCTGACCTACGCGACGTTTGCTCCCGATCTCCCGGTCATCGCTCCATGGCGCACGTGGAACATTCGCAGCCGCGAGGATGCCATCGCATACGCGGAGTCGCGCGGTATTCCCGTGGCGGCCACGCGCCAGAAGATCTACTCGCGCGACGCCAACCTTTGGCACTTGTCGCATGAAGGCGGCGTTCTCGAGAATCCGAACAACGCGCCGCCCGACGATCTGCTCATGCTCACGCGTACCGTCACCAAAGCGCCCGATCTTCCCGAGACGGTGGTCATCGGGTTCGACTCCGGAACACCGGTGAGCGTCAACGGGGAGCGGCTCAACGCAGTCGACCTCGTCGCGACCCTCAACGAAATTGGCGGTCGACACGGGTGCGGTGTCGTGGACCTCGTCGAGGACCGACTCGTCGGCATGAAATCCCGAGGCGTCTACGAGACGCCGGGCGGATCGCTGCTGTACGCGGCGCACTCGGAGCTCGAGCAGCTCGTTCTCGATCGACGCACGCTGGCGGCGAAAGATATGATTGCGCCACGCTACGCTGACTTGGTGTACGAGGGTCGGTGGTGGACGACGGAGCGCGAGGCATACGACGCCTTCGTCAACATCACTCAGGAGCGGGTGTCCGGCACTGTGTCACTTCGCCTGTACAAAGGATCGATCGCCGTCGTCGGGCGCGAGAGCGCCAACGCCCTGTACGATGAGCGCTTTGTCACCTTCGGCGAGGATGACGTCTACGAGCAGAGCGACGCCGCAGGCTTCATTCGCCTCTTCGCGCTGCCGGCGCGCGTCCGGGCCATCAAGGATCAGGAGCTGGGAATTGCACCAACCACGGACACGCCGGCCGCTGGAGCGACGAGCGACGAGCTCCCCGCGCTGCAAATCGCCTGATGGGTACCGTCGCCGCGCACGCGTCCGAGACGACGCACAAGCTTTGGGGCGGACGCTTCGCCGCCGACGCTCGTCCCGAATTCGACGCGCTTAACGCGTCGATTGGCGTCGACTTTCGTCTTTGGCCACATGACATCCGCCTCTCGAAGGCGTGGGCGATGG
>JAICJQ010000039.1 GCA_025928335.1 Gemmatimonadaceae bacterium | reverse complement strand
TCGCCGGCGAGATGTCCGGCCACATGTTCTTCAGTGAAGGATTCTACGGCCACGATGATGCGATGTACGGGGCCGCGCGCCTCCTTCGCATTCTCGCCGATTCGGGGCGCACGGTCGAGCAGGCGCTCGCCGACGTACCGGCGTTCGTGTCCACGCCGGAGCTCCGCATCGACGTGCCGGAGGAGCTCAAGTTCGGACTCGTCGAAAAAGCGGTGACGCACTTCCGCGAGCGGTACGACGTCATCGACGTCGACGGCGTTCGCGTCTTGTTCGGCGACGGCTGGGGCTTGATCCGCGCGTCGAATACCCAGCCCGTCATCGTCGCACGGTACGAGGCGCAGACGCCGGAACGCCTCGCCGCCATTCGCGGTGAGATGGAGGGCTGGTTGCGCTCGCAAGGCGTTCGAGTGTGAGATGACATCGCGGCGGTGGCTCATGGTCGTCCTCGGGGCTGCCGCGGTGCTCCTCATCGCCGGGCGAGCGCTCGCCGGCGCCTATGCGGACTATCTGTGGTACGAATCGCTCGGCGCGGTTGCGCTCTGGCGGTTGCGCGCCAAGCAGACGATGCTGCTCGAGGTCGGATCAGCGCTCGGCGCCGGCCTGTTCGCGTTCGCCAATCTGTACGCCGTTCGGCAATCGGTCGTGCAGCTCGTTTTTCCGCGGCGCATCGGCGACATCGAGATCGGCGAAGAGGTCTCTGGCCGCTACTTGCTCGGCGCGACCGTCGCGCTGTCCGCGCTCCTCGGTGTGGTTCTCACGCTGCCGCAGGATGCATGGACGTCATTGTTTCTGGCGCGCGCCGGTCGGCCGTTCCAGGAGACCGATAACTACTTCAGCAACGATCTCGGGTTCTTCGTCTATTGGCTGCCGTTCGAGAACATGCTCTGGAATTGGGCGTTCATCGCGGTGGTCGTTGTCGGCGCCGCGGTCATCCTGCTTTACGCGCTGACGCCCAGCCTCAAGTGGGAGCGCCGCCGGTTCGAGGCGTCGGGGTATGTGAAGCGTCACCTCACCGTGCTTGCCGGCGTGGTTCTCCTGATGGCCGCGTGGAGTTTTCGCCTCGACATGTATTCGCTCCTCATCGACGGCACGGGCGTCGATGGGGCATTCAGCTACGTGGATCACCGGGTTGGAATTCCGGGTGATCTGCTGCTCTCGGTGGCGACCCTTGGCGCCGGATTGATCGTCCTCTGGGCCGGCTTCGCCGGCCAATTCCGCCTCGCCGGCATCTCCACCCTGAGCGTGATCGTGCTCGCCCTCGTCGTGCGCGAGGGCGCGCCGCTCATCGCGGAACACTCCGGCTCCGACAACGAACGATTGATGCGCGACCGGCCCTATGTGGCCACGCGCGCGGCGTATACCCGCCGGGCGTTCGCCATCGGAAATATTACGAACGTCGACAGCGCCGCGATCTATCCGTCGCTTGCCGTGGCGATGCCGTGGATCTCGGTCTGGGATCCGTCGGCGCTGTCGCGCGCCGTCGACGCGGGCCGGACGGGCGACGATCAGAGTTCACTCACAGGTTGGCGCGTCGCGTCGGGCGAGATTGTCGCCGACGTCGTCGGCGCGCCGCCGCCCGGCGCGTCGACGCGAGCGCCGTGGACCGTCGCGCGGATTCGTGCGTCCGAGACCGACGACCGCGGTGGACCGGTGCGCCTTGGCGGGGCGAACGCGACCGCGACCGATGACACGCCACTCGAGGCGCCGATCGTATTTCCCGGCGCGCGTACACCCGCGGTCGTTGCCGACTCGCTGACTCGCACCACGGGCACGCCGCTCGCCTCCTTCGTGACGCGATTGGCGACCGCGTGGTCGATGCAGGACTTCCACCTGCTGAGCGGCGATCTGGTACAACCGAAACCGACGCTCATCGCCAATCGCGACGTCCGCGAGCGCGTGGCCCGGTGTGCGCCCTTCTTCACATTGGGCGCGCACGTGCAGCCGCTCTTGCGCGAAGACACGCTGTATTGGGGCGTGGACCTCTACACCGCGTCGCAGACATACCCGCTGAGTTGGCACATCGTCGCTGCGGGAGAGGAGCGCAGCTACCTGCGACACGCCGCCATCGCGGTCGTCCAGGCGGCAACTGGTGAAGTGACGATCGTCCCCGATTCCACACTCGATCCGATCGCGGACACCTGGGTTCGTGCGCTCCCGGGACTTTTCGGCACCTGGACTGGATTGCCGCCGGGGTTGCGTGCGCTGTTCGCTCCACCCTCGGACGGTATCTACGCCCAGGCGGCGGCCTTCGGACGATATGGGCGAACGACCGACGGCGACCCGCCGCGCCACGTGCCGATTCTGAACGGCGCCGATACGCTCGCCGGCAGCGATGATCTGCCCTTGGTGCTGCCGGGATCGAATGTCGTTGCGCTCACACTGCCGCTCCTCGACGAGACCGACCAGCTTCGCGGATTGCTCATCGGCACCGGCGGATCGACGGGACGCGTCATGTGGTATCGTTTGCCGGCGCCCGGAGCGCGCTGGAGCCGCATTCTCGACCGTCTCCGTTCTCTCGATAGCGCCGGCAGCGCGGCACGGGAAGGGCCGCTCGCGCATGGGCGCGTGCGCGCGGTGCCGGTGAGATCCGGCGTCGCGTTCCTCCAGCCAACCTATCGTTGGCGCGCGCAGAGCGTGCCATCGATCAATCGCGTGGTGTTGCTGTCGGGTGACACCACGCGATCCGTCGTGCCGCCGCTGACCATCGGGAACCGCCTCACGCAGCCGTCGGGGGCCGTGGCGGAGCCGCACGCCTCCGCATCGACCCTCTACAACGCGATGCGTGACGCCCTTCGGCGCGGCGACTGGACCGCGTTCGGCCGGGCCTTCGACGCGCTCGGAAAACTCCTCGGCCAACCCAACAAGCCGTAGCCATGCCGCGGACTTCGCCGAGAAAACCGGTCGCCGTTATTGCTTTGGGTGGCAACGCGCTCGCACCCGCGGGCGAATCGCCGACCGTGTACGATCAGTTCCGCCACGCGCGGCAAAGCCTCGGACCTATCGTTGAGCTCGCACGGTCGGGTTGGGACGTCTGCGTCGTCCATGGGAACGGGCCACAAGTCGGCGACGAGCTGGTTCGCAACGAAGTCGCGCGTGAGGAGGCGAGCCCGCTGCCGTTGGGCGTATTGGTCGCCGCAACGGCTGGGTGGATTGGCTATATGATCCAACAGTCGCTCGAGAACGCCCTCATGCGCGCCGGGATCACTCGCCAAGTCGCGACGGTGATCACCCAGGTCGAGGTCGATCCCGCCGATCCGGCGATGCGGAAGCCCACCAAGTTCATCGGCCGGTCCGTCTCCCCGGAACGCGCGGCGGAGATCGAGGCGGAGGGCCACGTCGTAAAAAAGGACGGACATGGTAACTTGCGACGCGTCGTCGGCAGTCCGCCACCGAAGAGCATCTGCGAGCTGCCGGTCATCCGGGCGCTCATGGATGCCGGCGTCGTGGCGGTCGCCTGCGGCGGCGGCGGTGCGCCGGTATATCGGCATCCGACGCTGGGATGGGAGGGGATTGACGCAGTGGTCGACAAGGATCTCGCCGCGGCAGTTCTGGCACGCGACCTCGGCGCCGAGCTGCTGTTGATCCTCACCGACGTCGACGCAGTCTACGCTGACTGGGGAACGCCCACGCAACGGGCGCTGACCCGATTGACGCTGGACGACGCAGTCGAGATGGATCGCAACAAGGCGTTTGGTGAAGGCAGCATGGCGCCCAAAGTTCGGGCGGCAATCGATTTTGTCCGGCGCACGAGCGGCCGGGCAATCATAACCTCGCTCGACTGCGGACAGCAGGCCGTCCGCGGCGAAGCGGGAACGACGATAACGGCAACGGAGACCGCGTGAACATTCACGAGTACCAAGCGAAGGAGCTCCTGCGGAACGCAGGCGTTCCTATCCCGCCCGGTGAGGTCGCGACAACGGCGGAGGAGGCCGAGGGCATCGCCCGACAATACGGCGGCACCGTCGTGGTGAAGGCGCAGGTGCACGCCGGCGGCCGCGGGAAGGCGGGCGGCGTCAAGCTGGCAAAATCGCCGCAGGAGGCCAAGGAGATCGTTAGCAAGATTCTGGGAATGCAGATCAAGGGCCTCACCGTTCAGAAAGTTCTGATTACGCCCGCGGCGGACATCGCGAGTGAAGCATATGTCGGCATCATTCTCGATCGCGCCTCGAAAAAGCCGGTGTTCATGGTGAGTCCCGCCGGCGGCATCGACATCGAAGAAGTCGCGGCCAAGACGCCCGAGAAAATCCTCAAGCTACCGATCGACACGCGTTACGGCTTGCAACCGTATCAGGCGATGCGCCTCGGCTTTTTCCTCTTCGACGACCTGAAGAGGGTCCGCGCCGCCGCGAAGATCATGCAGCAGCTTTACAGGGCATTCATGGACAACGGGTGCTCGCTCGCCGAGATCAACCCGCTCGTCACGACGCCCGGCGGAGACGTCGTCGCCCTCGACGCCAAGATGGTGATCGACGATAACGAGCTCGATCGCCACGAGAATATCGCCGCGCTGCGTGACGAGAGCGCCGAAGCGCCGAGCGAAGTGCAGGCGAGAAACGCGAATCTGACGTTCATCAAATTGGACGGCGACGTCGGCTGCGTCGTGAACGGCGCCGGCCTCGCCATGGCGACGATGGATCTCGTGAAATTCTACGGCGGTGACCCGGCGAACTTCCTCGACATCGGCGGGTCGTCGAATCCGGAGAAGGTCGTCAACGCGCTGAAGATCATTACGGCCGATCCGAACGTGAAGGCGATTCTCTTCAACATCTTCGGCGGCATCACGCGGACCGACGACGTCGCGAACGGCATCGTCACCGCGACCAAGCAGAATCCCCTGACCGTTCCTATCGTCATTCGCCTCACCGGCACCAACGAAGAAATCGCCATGAAGATTCTCAAAGACAACGGCTTCTCGGCGTCGTCCGACATGGATGAAGCGGTCAAGCAGGCCGTCGCTCTCGCCAAGGGTTCTCCTGTCACCCCCAGCGCAGCGAGGGGCGCGTGAGCGTCTTCATCGATAAGAACACCACGCTCGTCGTGCAGGGCATCACGGGGCGCGACGGATCGTTCCACGCGAAGCAGATGATCGAGTACGGCACCAAGATCGTTGCCGGCGTCACCCCGGGCAAAGGCGGCCAGAAGTTCGAGAACACCGTCCCGATCTTCAACACCGTCGCCGACGCCGTCGCCGCGACGGGCGCGAACACGTCCGTCATCTACGTGCCGCCCGTCTACGCCGCCGATGCGATGCTCGAGGCGGCCGACGCGGGTGTGAAGCTGATCGTCGCGATCACCGAGGGCGTGCCGGTCCTCGACATGACGCGTGTCTATCCCTTCGTGAAAGAAAAGGGTGCGCGGCTCATCGGTCCGAACTGTCCGGGCCTCATCTCACCGGGGCAGTCCAAGGTGGGCATCATTCCGGGGCGTATTTGCACGCCGGGGAATATCGGCGTCGTCAGCCGGTCCGGGACGCTCACCTACGAAGTCGTGTATCAGCTCACGCGCGCGGGTTTGGGCCAATCGACGTGCGTCGGCATTGGCGGCGATCCGATCAACGGTACCAACTTCATTGACTGCCTCGCCGCGTTCGAGGCGGACCCCAACACGGCCGCCGTTGCCATGATGGGCGAGATCGGCGGCACCGACGAGCAAGACGCGGCGACCTTCGTGAAGCAGCACATGAAGAAGCCGGTCGTCGGCTTCATCGCCGGACAAACGGCTCCGCCGGGTCGTCGGATGGGTCACGCGGGCGCGATCATTTCCGGTTCAGCCGGGACGGCCGCCGAGAAGATCGCCGCGTTCGAGGCGGCAGGGATGAGCGTCGCCAAGCGACCGCTCGAGTTCGTTCAGCTTCTTCGAGACCGGGTGAAATAGCAGTCCACCATGTGGAATGCGCAGCGAACGTCGCGCGAGGGCACGCGCCTCTGGATGCTCGGAGGCGCTGCCCTCGGTCACGTCGCGATCTTCGCCGGCTTGTTTCGAGGACCGTACTCGATCCCGTTCTCGGGAACGGGATTGTTCTACGACTATGGCGGGCGTGTGCTCGCCGGCCAGTTGCCGTATCGCGATTTCTTCGCCGAATATCCGCCGCTGGCGATCGGTTTTTTTACGCTCCCGCGAATCCTCGGCGATTCGTTTCGCTGGTACTACGTGTGGTACCAGGTGGAAGTCATCGTTGCCGACCTCCTCATCGTGCTCGCGCTCTATCTCGCGGCGCGCCGATGGGGGCCGTCGCCGTGGCGGCTGATCGGACTGTACACCGTTGCCGTGCTCGCCGTCGGTCCGATTAACCTTCAGCAGTTCGACATCTTCCCGGCCGCCCTGTCGCTGTTCGCCGTGCTCCGCTTCGCCGCGGACGACGCTATCGGGAGCGGGGTTCTGCTCGGGCTCGCGGTGATGACGAAAGTGTATCCCATTCTCTTCGCGCCGATGTTCGTGCTTCTGGCCTGGAGACAGAACCGGCGCGGCGTTGTGCAAGCGTTCGCTGCGTTCGTCGTTACGTGCGTACTGATTCTTCTACCGTGGTTGCTGCGCGATGCCGGAAGCCTGCGCGGCATGTTAGCCTTTCACGCCGAGCGAGGCACGCATCTCGATAGCGTGTACAGCACGATCGCCTTTGCCGGGCGGAATCTCGGCCTCGGATGGGTCGATGTGGTGTACAGTTTCCGTTCGTGGAACGTCAGCGGTCCAATCCCGGACGCACTGGCCCGCGGCTCGACGTTTGTCCTCCTCGCGGTACTCGCGACCGTCTACGCCTTGATCTATCACGCGGCGCGTCGTCGCGGCCCCACGGCAGCGCACGATGTCCAATTCGTCGGCCACGGCGCACTCGCCGTCTTGCTCGTCGCGATCCCCGCCAGCAAGGTTCTCTCGCCCCAGTATCTCGTCTGGCTCACGCCGTTCGTGCCGTTTGTCATCGGTCCGCGTCGGACCGCCGTCTGGGTCGGCGTTGCCGTCACGGGTCTCCTGACGTACTGGTTGTATCCCTGGCGGTATCAGGCATTGCTCGATCGAGACTCGTACGCGCTCGCGCTCCTCGCCGCTCGCAATGCCGCCTTGGTCGTGACGGCCGTTCTCGCGGCAATCTCCCTCCGTGGCGCCTCGAACCAGACGCCCGCGACCACGCGAGAAATGGCGCCATGAAACTTTCCGACTTCCTGGCGCCATCGCGGGTCATCATTCCACTCGCCTGCGAAACACTCGACGACGCGCGAACCGCCCTGCTCGAGCGACTTGCCGCGTCTGGCGCGATCGGTGATCTCGAACGACTCCTGTCCCGTGTCGTCGAAGAACGCGGCGAGGACATGGTGGCGATCGCCGACCATGCGTTTTTACTCCACTACCGGACGGATACGGCAACCAGCCTCCAAGTGGCGATCGGGGTGTACCGGAACGGCATTCGTCGAATGCTCGCCGAAGACGCGTCGCAGCAGGCGCCCGTCGTGGCCGTTGTCGTAGGTCCGCCACGACTCGCGGCGCGACAACTCCAGGTCGTGCGCGGCCTCGCTCGACTGCTCGCCAAACGCGAATCCGTCGATGCGTTGCTCGATGCCCAGAGCCCGGAAGCCGTTGTTAGATTGCCGATGCTCGTCGAGCACGATTTGCCGGAGCAGCTGCTCGTCCGCGACCTCATGACCGAGCGTGCACGGACGACGAAGGTCGATGTGCCGCTCCGCACGGCCGCGCGTGAGTTGATCAGCTCGGGCCTCGGTGCGCTGCCCGTCGTCGACGACGAACAGCGCTTGCTCGGGATGCTGAGTGTGCGCGAGCTGATGCGGCATCTGCTCGCATCGGAAGTACTGTCGGACGGGTCGCCGCGCGTCCCATCGCCGCTCTACGCTGCGCAACGGGCGGTCGGCGACGTGATGACCCGGCAGGTGTTGTGCGTCGCTCCGGAGCAGCCGGTGGCGCAGGTAGCGGCGCTGATGATTAACAAGGACGTCGAGCGCGTGCCCGTCGTCCGCGATGGACGGCTGGTCGGCTTTCTCACGCGCGGCGACATCGTGCGCAAACTGGTAGAACCCTGAACAGGAACTCATATGGCTGGCAATTACACGCTGACGATCATCAAGCCCGACGCGTTCGGCAGCGGCAAAGCGGGAAAAATCATTGCCCATCTCGAGCAGCAAGGTTTTCGCATTTTGGCGAGCCGCGTCATGCACCTGACGCAGGCACAGGCCGGCGAGTTCTACGCCGTTCATCGTGAGCGGCCGTTCTACGGTTCGCTCGTTTCCTTCATGACTTCGGGTTCGTGCATGCCCATCGTGCTCGAGAAGGCGGACGCGGTCGCCTCGTTGCGTACCGCAATCGGGGCGACGGATCCCGCTCAGGCCGACGCCGGAACCGTTCGCAAGCTCTACGCGGAATCCAAGGAGCGGAACGCGATCCACGCGTCCGATTCCGACGAGAACGCCGCACGGGAGGCCCGCTTCTTCTTCGCCGAGTCGGAGATCCTCGCCGCGCGTTGAAACGTTACCTAACCGCTGATGGCTCAGTGACTTGTAATGAGCCATAGGTTGGGCTATTTTTGATGGATGCTGTCCTTTGACCTTCGTTCGCTCGAGTCGCATGCCGTCGTCGTCGATGACGATCTCGCTGGCGATGATCCTGTTTGGCAGCGCGCGGACATAAAGCCGGAGGGCAGCGTTCACATCACGGGGCGATTGTCGCCGGCCGGCGCCGGCCGGTTCTATTGGCACGGCCGGATCGAGGGCGATGTTTTGCTCCAATGCAGTCGGTGCTTGGCGGATGCACGCGCGCACGTCGAAGACGAAGCGCATGTGATCTTCGCCGAGGTCGGAAGTGAAGAAACCGACGATCCGGACGTGTACCCGCTTGATCCGAAGGCTCAGGAGATCGACCTTCGACCGACGATCAGGGAGGAGTGGCTCCTCGTCGCTCCTTCGTTCGCAGTATGTCGTGAGGACTGTAAGGGTCTCTGCCCGCAGTGCGGGGCCGACCTGAATGCCGGACCGCATACGTGCGCTCAGCAGGAAGCCGATCCACGCTGGGACGCGTTGCGCAAGCTGAAGAACCAATCCGTGAAGTGATGGGGCGCGCGCCAGCGCCGATCAGTCCCTTTCAACACTCGACCTCTCCCTCCGTACCATGGCCGTCCCGAAGAGACGCACCTCAAAGCGAAAGAAGCGCGCCCGCAATACGCATAAGACGGCGCCCGCGGTTGTCATCCAGAAGTGCCCCAAGTGCGGATCGCCAAAGCGTCCGCATCGTGTGTGCGGCGAGTGCGGTTACTACGGCGGTAAACAGCGGGTCGAAGCCAAGGAAGCGTAGCCTTGGCGCGGATCGCGTTGGACGCCATGGGGGGCGATTTCGCCCCTCGGGCGACCGTGGCCGGCGCGCTGCTCGCGTTGAGCGAGCTCGATCCCGCACACTCGATTCAGCTCGTCGGTCAAACCGCCGTCATCAACGGTGAGTTGGACGCGCTTGCGCGCGACTCCGAGTTCGCCTCCGTAACGGCGCAGCGCAACCGCCTCGACGTCATCGAGGCGGCGGAAACAATTGCCATGACGGACAAGCCGGCCGCCGCCGTTCGCGGCAAGCCGAATAGCTCCATGCTCGTCGGCTTGCGACTCCAGGCCGACGGCGAATCCGACGCGTTCGTCTCTGCCGGCAACACCGGCGCGCAGATGGCCGCGTCGATGCTCGTGCTCCGCCTGCACGCGGGACTGAAGCGGCCGGCCATCGCCACCGTTTTCCCGACGGCGCGCAAACCGGTCGTCGTCCTCGACTCCGGCGCGAATGTCGACTGCTCGCCGGACGAGCTGGCGCAGTTCGCTCGGCTCGGCGTCATGTACGCTGAGGACATCCTCGGCCGAGACAATCCCGCGGTGGGCCTCTTGAGCATCGGCGAAGAAGCGGAGAAGGGCAATGCCGTTGTGAAGGAGGCGCACCAACTCCTCCAGTCGGCCGGGATCAACTTCGTCGGCAACGTCGAGGGGCGTGACCTACCGGCCGGCGCCTGTGATCGCGGGCCGATCGACGTCGTCGTCTGCGACGGCTTCGTCGGCAACGTTGTGCTCAAGTTCTATGAGGCGATCGCGCCGTTCATCATCCGACTGCTCAAGGACTCCGGCCTCGACGAGCGCACGATGATGAAGGCGCTCAAGCAACTCGATTACTCCGAGCACGGTGGCGCGCCGCTTCTCGGCGTCAACGGCGTCAGCATCATCTCGCACGGGAAATCGTCGCCGCGGGCCATCAAGAACGCCATTAAAGTTGCCGTTCAAGCGATCGAAACCCGTATGGACGAACATATCGGCCGTCGTCTTCAGGAAGGCGTCAGTGCCGCTGCCGAGGGGAAACCCGTTTCATGAAGCGTCCCATCGCCTACTTCGCCGGCACCGGACGCGGCGTGCCCTCCACCGTGATGACGAACTTTGATTTCGCGGCGATCGGCATCGATACGACCGACGAGTGGATCGTCGAACGAACGGGCATCAAGCAGCGGCACATCGCGAAAACGGAAAACGCGACCGACCTCGCCGCCGCGGCCTCGCGGAAAGCAATGGAAAAGGCCGGCGTGCAGCCCGGTGAGCTCGACATCATCGTGCTTGGTACGGCGTCGCCCGACCGGCTCCTTCCGTCCGCGGCCGTAGATCTTCAAGCCTCGCTCGGCGCCAGTCGCGCCGCCGCGTTCGACGTCGGCGCCGCGTGCTCGGGCTTCATCTACAGCGCGACGGTCGCCGAAGGGCTGATGGCGACAGGCAACGCCGATACCGCTCTCATCGTCGGGGTCGAGAAGCTCAGCGCGATCACCGATTGGACGGATCGCGCCACCTGCGTCTTGTTCGGTGATGGCGCCGGCGCCGCCGTGCTCAAGCGCTCCAAGCAGCAGAAGGGCATCCTGTCGACCTTCGTCCGCAGCGACGGATCGCTCGGCGATCTCCTTTGTCGTCCGGCGGGCGGAGCCGCCAAGCCATTCTCGAGCGACGTGCTCGCCGAGCGGTCGCAGTACATCAAGATGAACGGCCGCGAGGTGTTCAAGAACGCCGTGCGCTCGATGTCGGAAGCAGCGACGCGCGCCCTCGATTCAGCGAAGCTCACCGGCGCCGACATCGACCTCATGATCCCGCATCAAGCGAACATCCGGATCATCGAGGCCACGGCGAAACATGCCAACATTCCGATGGCCAAGGTCTACGTGAACGTGGACCGGTATGGCAACACCTCGGCGGCGTCGGTGCCAATCGCGCTGGATGAGGCGATCGAACGCGGCGTCGTCGGTGAGGGGTCCACGGTCCTCCTTGTCGCGTTTGGCGCCGGATTCACGTGGGGTTCGATGGTCGTTCGTCTCTGACAATGGACATCGTTCTCCTCTTCCCGGGACAGGGCTCACAGAAGCCCGGCATGGCGAAGGATCTCGTCGACGCCTTTCCGGCGGCGCGCGATGTCTTCGACCGCGCTGACGCCGCCCTTGGTTTCGGTTTGAGCACGCTCTGCTTCGAAGGGCCGGCCGACGAGCTCACCCTCACGCACAATGCGCAGCCGGCGCTGCTCGCACACGGAGCGGCAGTGTGGGCCGCTACCCGCGCCGCGATCGGCGCGAGCGTCGTCGCTGCGGCCGGCCACTCCCTCGGTGAGTTCACGGCGTACCACGCCGCGGAATCGCTTTCGCTCGAGGACGCGTTGCGCCTCGTACGACGACGAGGACAGCTGATGTACGAGAGCGGCGTCAAACGTCCAGGCGCCATGGCGGCGATCCTCGGGGACATGAACCGGCCGATCGAAGAAGTCTGTCTTCAGGCTAGCCAGGAGGCCGGGCTGGTCGTCACCGCGAACTACAATTGCCCTGGCCAACTCGTAATTAGCGGCGAAGACGCCGGCGTCGAGCGCGCGATGTCGCTCGCCAAGGAAGCGGGCGCGAAGCGCGCGATTCGCCTCAATGTGAGCGGCGCTTTTCACTCGCCCCTCATGGAAGATGCTTTATTAGGACTCGCTGAAGTGCTGAATTCAGTTGTGTTTGACGATCCGCACTTCCCGGTCTACGCGAACGTCAACGCCGAACCGGTCCTGCACGCGTCGCGCGCCAATGAGCTGCTCTTGAAGCAACTGGCGAGCCCGGTTCGGTGGGCGGATGAAGTTCGGGCCATCGCCGAGCGGTTCCCTCGAGCGCTGTTCGTCGAGATGGGCCCCGGCGGCGTGCTCGTAGGACTCGTCAAGAAGATCGTCGCCGGCGCACGAACCGCGACCTGCGGCACGGTGGCCGAAGTCCAGCAACTTCTCGAGCTGGAGTCTGCCGCGCCTGTCCTCGGGAGCGGGAGCGACGAAGGATGAAGATCGACCTCAGTGGCAAGAACGCGGTTGTCACCGGGAGCACTCGGGGAATCGGTTGGGCGATCGCCGGTACACTCGCCGAAAGCGGAGCGCGCGTCGCCATCGTTGGACGAGACGTCGCGCGAGCCCAAGCGGCGGCAGCGCAACTTGGCGGTGACGCGCGCGGCTATGCGTGCGACGTTGCCGATCCGTCGTCCGTGACCGCCTTGATCGAAGCAGTCGAAAAGGACTTCGGCAGCGTTGACATCCTCGTCAACAACGCCGGCCTCACACGAGACAACATCCTCTTTCGCATCAAGGACGACGACTGGGACGCCGTCCTCGACGCGAATTTGCGCGGCGCCTTCGTCGCCATTCGCACCGCCTCGCGCGGAATGATGAAGAAGCGCTGGGGGCGGATCATCAACATCGCGAGCGTCGTCGGGCTCGTCGGCAACAAGGGCCAGGCGAATTACGCGGCGAGCAAAGCGGGCCTGATCGGACTGACGAAGTCAGTCGCCAAAGAGCTCGCCTCGCGAAACATTCTTGCCAACGTGGTCTGCCCGGGGTTCATAGCGACGGATATGACCGCCGCCATGACCGATGAAGCGAAGAAGACCCTGTTCACGCAGATTCCGCTGGAACGACTGGGACGGCCTGAGGATATCGCGAGCCTTGTCGCGTTCCTCGCGTCGGACCATGCAGGCTATATCACCGGGCAGGTGTTCGTCGTCGATGGCGGAATGGTCATGTCATGACGCCGCATCGCGTTAACTGACAACGCCTCCCAATCCACGCTAGATTTCCGACACACTAAACACATCACTCGAGAGAGGAACGACACCCATGGCCGACAACGCCGACAAGGTCCGCGACATCATCGAGAAGGAGCTCGGGGTGGAGCGTGAGAAGCTCACCGACGAGGCCAGCTTCATCGAAGATCTCGGGGCCGATAGCCTCGACATCGTCGAGCTGGTCATGGAGTTCGAGAAGGAATTCAACATCGACATCCCGGACGAGGACGCCGAGAAGCTCCGCACGGTCGGCGATGCCGTTGGGTACCTCAATCAAAAGATGGCCGGCGCGTGAAACGTCGGGTCGTCGTCACAGGAATGGGCTCGATAACGCCAGTCGGCAACGACGTGGCGGCGACTTGGCGTGCGATCACGGCAGGTGTGTCCGGTGGTGGGCCGATCACGAAGTTCGATGCGTCCACCTTCCCGGTCCGGTTCGCCTGCGAAGTGAAGGGCTTCGATCCGCTCATGTACCTCGAGCGAAAGGAAGCGAAACGTGCGGACCTGTTCGCGCAGTATGCCATCGCCGCCTCCGCACAGGCGATGACCGATGCCGGTCTCGAGGATACCTCGCGCCTCGATCCGGACCGCATTGGCGTCATCATCGGCAGCGGCATCGGCGGTCTCAAGACGTTCGAGGAGCAGCACGACGTCTATCGGGAGCGTGGCCCGAGCAAGATCAGCGCGTTCTTCATCCCGATGTTCATCTCGGACATCGCGGCGGGCCTGGTCTCGATGCGGTACAACGCGAAGGGGCCGAACTACGCCACGATCTCCGCCTGCGCCACCAGCGCGCACGCCATCGGGGACGCCTTCCGCACGATTCAGTACGGTGACGCCGATGTCATGATCACCGGCGGCTCGGAGATGACCGTGACGCCGATGGCGATCGGCGGCTTCGCGAACATGAAGGCGCTTTCGGAGCGAAACGATTCTCCCGAGACGGCGTCCCGCCCCTTCGACGCGACGCGCGACGGTTTCGTGATGGGGGAGGGCGGCGGCATCGTCATCCTCGAGGATCTCCAGCACGCGATCGACCGCGGAGCGCCGATTTACGCCGAGATTGTCGGATACGGAGCGACCGGCGACGCCTATCACCTCACGGCGCCCGCGCCGGAAGGAGAGGGCGCGCAGCGCGCGATGCGTCGGGCGATGAAGGACGCCAACCTCTCGCCGGCCGACATCGACTACATCAATGCCCACGGCACCTCCACGCCCGCCAACGATCTCAACGAGACGAAGGCGATCAAGGCGGTGTTCGGTGAGTACGCGAACAAGGTCGCCGTCAGCTCGACCAAGTCCATGACGGGTCACATGCTCGGCGCCGCGGGCGCCGTGGAGTTCATCATCGGCGCGCTGTCCGTTCGCGACTGCATCATTCCGCCGACGATCAACTACCAGCATCCCGATCCGGAGCTCGACCTCAACTACACGCCGAATTCGGCGGTGAACCGTCAGGTAAAGGCCGTTCTCAGCAACAGCTTCGGCTTCGGCGGCCATAACGTGACGCTCGCCATCAAACGATTCGAGGAGTGACGTCGTGCCAGTTCCCGTTCGGCTCGACCGGCAGCTGATCAGCGACGCATCGCTGGCGCCGTTGGCCGACAAGGTGGAAGTGGGGGAGCGCCTGTCGTTCGACGATGGCGTGGCGCTCTTCAAGAGCAGTGACATTACCGGCATCGGTCATCTCGCCGACTCGGTGAACCGCGCCAAGCACGGCGACCGCGTGATGTTCGCCGCCAACCAGCACATCAACCCGACCAATATCTGCATCCTGCGGAAGACCTGCGTCTTCTGCTCGTACGCGCGTCTGCCCAAGGAAGACGGCGCATACCGCTACACCATGGAGCAGATCTGGGAGGAGGCGGCCACCGCCAACAGCACGCTGACGCGCGAGTTCCACATCGTCGGCGGCCTCGATATGAAAGCCGGGCTCGCCTACTACCAGGAGATGTTTCGCGGACTCAAGGAGCGCCACCCGCAGGTCCACATCAAGGCGCTCACCGCCGTCGAGATCGCGCACATCGCGCGCATCGAGAAGATGTCGGTCCGCGATACGCTCATTGCGTTGCACGAAGCTGGTCTCGACACGATGCCCGGCGGCGGCGCAGAAGTCTTCAGCCCCGGGGTGCGCGCGACCATCGCCGACAAAAAGTTGTCGGGCGAGGAGTACATTGCCGTGCATCGCGAGGCCCATTCGCTCGGCATTCGCAGCAACTGCACGATGCTCTACGGTCACGTCGAGACGTACGAGGACCGCATCGCGCACCTGGCGATGCTCCGTGATCTCCAGGACGAGACCGGCGGCTATCTCGCCTACATCCCGCTCGCCTATCACCCCGATCACAACGAGCTCGGTGAGACGCTCCATCGCACCGGCACCGCCACGAGTGGGTTCGACGATCTCAAGAATCTCGCCGTCGGCCGGCTCTTCCTCGACAACGTCGAGCACATCAAGTCGCACTGGATCATGGTGACGCCCTTCGTGTCCCAGATCTCGCTGCATTTCGGTGTCAACGATCTCGAAGGAACGGTCGTGCGCGAGAAGATCTACCACGAAGCCGGCGCGCACACCGCGCAAGCGATGACGCTCGATCAGATCCTCCGCCTCATTCGCGGCGCGAAGAAAGTCCCCGTGGAACGCGATTCGTTCTATCGCGTGCTCCGCACCTTCGACGACGACCCGACGCTGACGTCGCCGCGCAACGAGCTCACCGCCGCCTGATGTCGATTCGCGTCGGCCGGATTCCGTACATCAACTGCTACCCGGTCTACGGGGCGATCGATCGCGGTGTCGTTCCGATGCACGCCGAGCTGGTGGACGGCGTGCCGACGGAGCTGAATCACCAGATGGCCGCCGGCACGCTCGACGTGAGCGTGATCTCGGCCGTCGAGTACGCGCGGGACGCCAAACGCTATCTGCTGCTCCCCGATCTCTCGATCTGCAGCGACGGTCCGGTGCGAAGCGTCGTCCTCTTCGCCAAGCGCCCAGCCTCTGAGCTTCACGGTCGGCGCGTGCTCGTCAGCAAGAGCTCGATGACGAGCGTCGCCCTCGTCGAGCTGCTGTTCGAGAACGTCTGGGATGCCAAGCCCGCGTTCGTGCCGAGCAACGCCGAGCTGTCCGATGTCGCGCGCTTCCGCGACGAGGATCACGACGCGCGGCTCGTCATCGGCGACGCCGCGCTCCACCTCTGGTCTCGGTTACGCGAGCCTGAGCTGTATGAGGACTCCGAGTCGCTCTCCCAATACCGCTACGCCTACGACCTCGGCGCCGAATGGAAGCGTTGGACGGGACTGCCGTTCGTCTTCGCCGTGTGGGTTGCGCAGCGCACGGCGCCGGTCGATCAGGCGCTCGCCGTGCATGCGGGACTGATCGAGTCGCGCAATTGGGGACTGCAACACCTCGACGCCCTCGCCGCTCAAGCCGCGATAGCGACGGGTGTTCACAAGACGGTCTGTCTCGAGTATCTGTCTGGGCTCGACTACGGCCTATCGTATCATCACCTGGCCGGATTGACGGAGTTTTTCCGTCGGCTAGTGAAAGCCGGAAAAGTCCCCGACGGATCGCTCGCCTTCCTCGCGGCCTGACCCCTAGTCCGCGCGGAGCGCGGTGCACGGATCCGCGCGCATCGCACGCGCCGCGGGGAGCGCGCTCGCGGGCGAGCGCCGCAACCACCATTCCCGCCGCGACCACCGCATGAGTCGTCAGGTCGGTCGCCGACTGTCGGAACAGGAGCGGCTGTACCCATCGTGCGGCACCCCACGCCAGTGTAAGACCGATCGCCACGGCGGCGACGCCGATCCTGACGCTCTGCCACGCCACCAACCACACGACGTCGCCGGCTCGGGCGCCGAGTGCGGCACGGACTCCCAACTCGTGCATTCGCTGCGCGACGTGATAGCTGATCGCGCCGTACTGACCCACGAACGCCACCGCGAGCGCGAGGCCCCCGAAGCTGAGAAACAGGATTGCGCCGAGTCGCCAGGAACGCATGTGATCGTCCACCACGTCCTGCAGTGGACTCACCACGACGAATCCGTCGCCGGGCATCTCGCGCGTCAACGCGCGCCGCACCGCTTCTGCCTGCGACGCCGCGTCTCGTGCTGTCACACGGATCAGCATCGTCGACAGTTCGCCCGGTACGAACTGCTCGGCGGCAAGGTAGTACATGAATCGCGGATCATCCGTGAGATCCTGCTGCGCGGAATTCTCCGCGATTCCCACGACGGTCGTGCAGCGGTGGGCCGTCACGTCGGGATGTTCACCGAGTCCGACGTGCATGCACTGTCCGATCGGATCTCGCCCAGGCCACAACGCTCGGCCCATCGCGTCGCTGACCACGGCGACGAGCGGCGCGCCCGCGCGGTCGGCATCGGTCAGCGCGCGCCCACGCACGATTCTCGTCTGCATCACATCGAAGTAGCTCGGCGAGATCAGCTGAAAGTTGAAGCGCCCGAGCGACTGAACCGAGTCGATGCCGTCGATGTGAAGGTCCGCGGTGTTGGTGCTGAATGGGTGGCTGTTGATTTTCGTTGCACCAGCGACTCCCGGCAGCGCCTGAGCAGCGGCGAGGAGCCGCTGTCGCATGGCGCGAGCGAGTCAGGTAATACACGAGGGTTGAGGAGCCGTGCTTCTGCGCGACTCTGGACGTACGCCGCCGTGAGCTCGCGCCCCGCGACGGCCGCGTTGATCCCTGCCTTGCGACGCACCAGCACCGAGGTCCAATCCCAGCGGTAGTCGGCCAGGTAGCTCGATTGGGCCCACGGACCAAGGTTCGTCGGGATCGTCGTGATCGGCACAAATACGTCGGGCGCTCCACCCTCCGCGGTTCCGCGAAAGCCGGTCGGCGCGACGCCGATAATCGTGTACTGCGACGTGGCGATCTTGAGCGTGCGACCAACGACGTCGAGTCGGCCGAACTCGGAGGTCCAGAGCTCGTGGCTGATCACGGCCACCATCGCGGAAATGGCCGAAACATGAGGCGATCGATCACGCCGAACATCGCGGCGTTGGCCCCGATCCCGAGCGCGAGGGTGACGACGATGGTAATCGCAAAGCCGGGCGCCCGCCGCAGTCCACGCGCGGCATACCGCACGTCGCGCAGCACGATGTCGATGGCAGGGAATCCCCATGCATCCCGGCTCTCTTCGCGTGCCTTTGTGACATTGCCGATCTGGCGACGGGCCGCGGCGAGCGCGTCGTCCGCCGGCAGCCCCTCGCCGACGCGGTCGCGCGCGAGCAGCTCGATGTGGGCGCGCATGTCCTCGCCAAGCTGCTGCTCGAGTTCGGCCCGACGCCGCCACGCGACCAGTCGACCGAAGATCTCGCGGAGGTTCATGGCTTCGTTCCCTCGAGGACGAGAGTAGTCGCCGACACGGACGCCCGAAACATCGCAAGACGGTTCGCCGAGTCGCCGAGTCGCCGAGTCGCCGAGTCGCCGAGTCGCCGAGTCGTCCCTGTCCGCGCGGCAGCTCGCTCGGCTACATTTAAGCAGCCAGGACCAGCCGACCCGTCATGCCCACTGACCTCCTCGATTTCTACACCAACGCGTCGCTCCTCGAGCTCGGAGCCGAGGCCGATCGTGTTCGCCGCGAGAAGCACCCGCACAACACGGTCACGTATATCGTCGATCGCAACATCAACTACACCAACGTCTGCGTCGCCGACTGCGGCTTCTGCGCCTTCTACCGTCGCCCGAAACATGGCGAAGGCTGGACGCTTTCATACGAGCAAATCGGGGCCAAGATCGACGAAGCAAAGCAGATGGGGGCGATCCAGATCCTCATGCAAGGCGGGCACAACCCGTACATCCCGTTCGAGTGGTATCTCGACCTGCTGCGCTACATCAAGCAATACCATCCGATCCACATTCATGGCTTCAGCCCGAGCGAAGTCGACTTCTTTGCCAAGACGTTCCGCATGGATGCGGTCGACGTCATCCGCGAATTGATGAAGGCGGGACTCGACTCGATCCCCGGCGGCGGCGGCGAGATCCTCGTCCAGCGCGTGCGTGATCTGGTCGCCAAGAAAAAGGCCGGTGCCGATCGCTGGCTCGAGATCATGGAGCTCGCGCACGGCGAAGGCATGAAGACCTCGGTCACGATGATGTATGGCATCGGTGAGACGCTCGCCGAACGGATCGAGCACCTCGAGCGGGTACGCGACGTCCAGGCGCGGACAAAAGGGTTCACGGCATTCATTTGTTGGCCGCTCCAGCCCGAGAACACGCCGACGATGTCGCACATGCCCAAGACGGACGCGCTTGAGTATCTCCGCACGGTCGCCATCGCCCGCATCGTGCTCGACAACGTTCCCAACCTCCAGGCGAGCTGGGTGACGATGGGCATGAAGGTCGGCCAGATGGCGCTCCGCTACGGGTGCAATGATTTCGGTTCGCTCATGATCGAGGAGAACGTCGTCTCCGCGGCGAACACCACGCATCGGACGACGACCGCCGAGATCGAGCGGCTCATCACCGACGCCGGATTCAAGGTGGCGCGCCGCCGTCAGGACTATTCGATCCTCGCCGAGCCGCCGCGCCTCGAGGCGGCGATCGGCACCGCCGCGTGAGCGCGTCAGGCGTTCGCGTCGGCATCGGTTACGACTCACATTCGTTCGCGCCGCCGGGACCTCTCGTCCTCGGCGGCGTTCCCATTCCGAGCGACGTGCATCTCGCCGGCCACTCCGATGGTGACGCCGCCGCTCATGCGATCACCGACGCGGTACTTGGCGCCGCCGGGGTCGGCGACATCGGCGAGCTCTTTTCCGATCGCGATCAACAGAATAAGAACCGAGATTCTATAGAAATGCTGCGGGTCGCCGTCGCTCGTGTGGCAAGCGTGGGCTGGCGCGTCCAGCAGGTCGACGTCGTCATCGTCGCCGAGAAGCCGAAGATCAGCTCGCACCGAGAGTTGATGCGCGCCCGCCTCGGCGACGCACTCGGCGTCCCGCCCGAATCGGTAAGCGTGAAGGGCAAAACGAACGAGGGCATGGGCTGGATCGGCCGCGGCGAAGGCATTGCGTGCATCGCGGTTGCCACGCTCGTGTCCATCGCCCCCTGATGTCTTCATGCCCGATGAAAGCGCGCACTTCCGCTTCCAGCTCGACCGCTTCGGCGATTTCCTGACCCTCGAGCAGGGCACATCACCGCGCACCCTCGAGGCGTACCGCCGCGACGTCGCGCGACTGGTTGAATACGCGACAACGAAAGGCGCCACGTCGCCGATCGACGTCACGAGCCGGATGTTGCGGGAGTTCATCTACTATTTGAAGGACATCGGCCTGTCGCCGGCGTCCATTCGCCGCGGTATTTCGGCCGTTCGCACGTACTTCAAGTTCCTGCTCGCCGACGGCGTCGTCGCCCGTGACCCAAGCGAGCGCCTGGAAACGCCCAAACGCTGGCGCACGCTTCCCGAGGTGCTCACGGTCGGCGAGATCGAGCGCCTCCTCGCCGCGCCGAGTCTCGACGACCCGCTCGTCTTCCGCGATCGCGCGATGCTCGAGTTGGCCTACGGCGCCGGTCTGCGCGTCTCCGAATGGATCACGCTCGGCGTTCGCGACCTCATACTCGAGGAGAAGTTGGTCCGCGTCTTCGGCAAGGGCAGCAAGGAGCGGCTCGTGCCCATCGGCCGCTCCGCCATCGGCGCCGTCGCGACGTACATCCGCGAGCTACGCCCGCGCCTCGAGAAAGGCCAGGGGAAGGGCGTCCTCTTCCTCAACGCCCGCGGCGAGCCGCTCACGCGAATGGGTGCGTGGAAGATCCTCCGCCGCTACGTCGACCGCGCCGGCATCACAAAATCCGTCTCGCCTCATACCCTCCGCCACTCGTTCGCCACTCACCTCCTCGAGGGCGGTGCCGACCTGCGCGCCGTCCAGGAGATGCTCGGCCACGCGGACATATCGACGACCCAGATCTATACCCATGTGGATCGGGAGTATTTGCGGACGGTGCACCGAAAATTTCATCCCCGAGGTTAGTGCACCGCGCACTAATGTCTGGTGGTGCGGCGATATAGCTTTTGGGTCTAACGTTCCACACGCGAAATGCTACTGGTCATCGACAACTACGATTCATTCACCTATAACCTCGTCCAATACTTGGGCGAGCTCGGCGCCGAGGTCGTCGTCCGTCGCAACGACGCGATCGCGGTGGACGACGTCGGGGAGCTGCGCCCGTCGGCGATTGTGCTTTCTCCCGGACCGTGTACGCCGAAAGAGGCCGGCGTCACGGTTGACGTAATTCGCCGCTGGGGAAGCTCCATCCCCATGCTCGGCGTTTGCCTCGGACATCAGGCGATTGGCGAGGCATACGGCGGAGATGTCGTGCGGGCCGAGCGCGTCATGCATGGCAAGACGTCGCAGATCTGCCATAACGAAGCGGGCATCTTCGCCGGTCTTCCGTCGCCGATGGAAGTCATGCGCTATCACTCGCTCATCGTGGATCGGGCGACGATGCCGGAGTCACTCGAGATCCTCGCGGTCGGGAAGGACGACCCCAACGAAGTCCACGCCGTCAAGCACCGGGAGCATCCGGTATGGGGTGTGCAGTTCCACCCCGAGTCCGTCATGACGATACACGGCAAAGCGCTTCTGCGAAACTTTTTGGATCAGGCTTGATGCTTCGGCGCGCGACGCTCCTCGCCCTCCTCCTGATCGCGGTGGGCGGAGGAGTCCGCGCCCTTCGCGCGCAGGCATCCGCCGCCGTTCGATTCGCTGAGCTCGGGCCGGGAACAGGACCCGCAATTCTTGGCCGCGCCGTGCTGGCGCCGCACTACGCGATTCCGCCGGGAGCGCAGCCGGCTACGCTCCGTCGCGACACCACCTACAGCACGACGGTCATCGTGCTTGGCCGCGACGTCGTGGTCGAAGCGTCGGTGCACGGCGACGTCATCGTCGTCGGGGGTGACCTCTACATGCACCCCGGCGGCAGAATCGCCGGCCGCGCCGTCAGCATCGGCGGCGGCGTATATCAATCCGCGCTCGCGCGCGTCGACGCAGGCATCTTGTCATATCGCGATTTCACATACGACATCGCGCGCAACAACGGCATCTACATTCTGACCTACCGCGAAATTGTCGCGCGAGAGACATCACCCGTGTCCTGGCCGGGGATTTATGGATTCAGCATCCCAACCTATGATCGATCGAACGGCCTCTCGTTGGGAATCGGACCGCGCTTCGCCCTGTCGGGCACGCGCGTCACGCTCGAGCCACGGCTGATCTATCGCTCGCAGCTGGGAGCGATCGACGCCGGCGCCCTTCTCACGGACTCCCTCAGCCGTCGCACCGCGATCACGCTCAACGCGAAGCACAGCACCTACTCGAACGACACGTGGATCTGGTCCGACCTTCTGAACTCCGCCGAGTTCCTGCTCCTCGGCCATGACAGCCGCAATTATTTCCGCGGCGGCCGCGTCGACCTTAGCCTTGGCCACCGCGTCGAGAACGCCGCGTGGACGCTCACGCCGTCGATCACCGGCCGCTATGAGGACACGCATAGCGTCCGACCGGATTCATTACCGACCGGCGGGCCCTTCACCTTCTTTGGTCGACACGGGGAAGATGACCGGTTGCGATCCAACCCCCGTGTTCTGGAAGGCAATCTCGCTTCGATCATCGGCAGCACGCGCTTCGATTGGGACGATCAGGGAATCATCGCCGGGCTTCGAGTCGACGTCGAAGCGGCAGGCTTCCGACCCGACGGCGGCGGCTTCGTTCCGGCAGTGCCGATCGATGGGTCTCCCGGTGTGATCCCTGCCTTTGAGCGGGAGGACAATTTCGTCCAAGGCACGATCGACGGCAGCATCTCGTTCCAGACCTTCGGAACTCAATCACTCGAGGTCAGCGGTCACGCCGTTCTCACAACCCGCGGCCCCACACCACGCCAGCGATACGCCTACCTCGGCGGCCCCGGAACAATCCCAACGCTCGACATGCTCCAACTTGGTGGAGATCAACTCCTCTATCTCGACGCTGCCTATAGCATTCCCATCGATCGCCTCAAGTTGCCTCTCGTCGGCCCCCCGACTGTGATGCTTCGCCACGCCATGGGCTCCGCCGGGATCGGCCGGCTTCCGGAGCTCGAGCAAGCGACCGGCATTCGCCTGATCGTGAGCATCCTCTACGGCGAATTTCTCGTCGATCCAGTGACGGGCAAGAAGCACGGAACGGTAGGCTTGAGCTTCGCACGGTAAGCCGAGCCCGACGGGTCGTTCCCGCCATCCCGCCCTCCTCGCCGTTTCCCGCCGTTTCCCATCGTTTCCCGCCGTTCCGCTCCCCCCGCCGTCCCGCTAAATTTTGAGTCCGTGAGCGCCCCCCCGACCTCCCGCGAGCGCCACGTATGAGAGTGCTCGCCGTCATCCCAGCCCGACTGGGCGCCACTCGTCTCCCCCGAAAACCTCTCCGCCTTCTCGCCGGGCTTCCACTGGTCGTCCGCGTCTGGCAACGTGTTCTCGAACTCGACATTGCCGCGACCACGATCGTCGCGACCGACAGCGACGAAGTGGCTCGCATTGCCGCCGACCACGGCGTTCCCGTCGTCATGACGGATCAAGCGCACACGTCCGGAACCGAGCGGATCGCGCAGGTCGTACGAATGAACGCCTATCGGGACTACGACGCCGTCGTGAATGTGCAGGGCGACGAGCCCTTCGTCTCACGTCAGGCGCTGCTCGGCGCCCTCCGCCTCGTCACCGACGGGCAGCATCCTATCGGCACCGCCGCGGTCCTCGCGACGCCGGACATCCTCGACGACCCGAACGTCGTCAAGGTCGTCGCCGGCGATGACGGCCGCGCGCTGTTTTTTTCACGCGCGCCGATTCCATACCTTCGCAGCCGGGACGACGCCGAGCTCCAACGCGCATACGTCTGGCAGCACATCGGTGTTTACGCCTACACCCCGGAGGCGCTCTCACGATGGGTGCGGCTTCCGGCGAATCCTTTAGAACAGATCGAGCGTCTCGAGCAACTTCGGCCCCTCGCGGCAGGTATGAGCATCGGCGTGGCATTGGTCGACGAGCCACTCCGGCCGGGGATCGATACGGAACAAGATCTCGAGCGCGCCAATCGCGAATGGTCGGCATTTACCACAGGGTCTCTCTGATGCAATCCACGCAGCAGCGGTCGCAACCGACCAAATACATCTTCGTCACCGGCGGCGTCGTCTCGTCGCTCGGAAAGGGCATTGCGGCCGCGTCGCTCGGCCGTTTGCTCGTCGAGCGCGGGCTTCGCGTGTCGATGCTCAAGTTCGATCCCTATCTCAATGTCGACCCAGGCACGATGTCGCCGTTCCAACATGGCGAAGTGTTCGTGACCGACGTCGGCGCCGAGACAGATCTGGATCTGGGACACTACGAGCGGTTCATCGACCGCGCGCTGACCCAGGCCAACAACGTCACGACAGGCCGCATCTATCTCAACGTGATCACCAAGGAGCGTCGCGGCGAATTCCTCGGTGCCACCGTGCAGGTGATCCCGCACATCACCGATGAGATCAAGGCGGCCGTGCGACGGGTCGCGCCGGAAACCGACGTCGTCATCATCGAGGTCGGCGGCACGGTCGGTGACATCGAATCGCTGCCATTCCTCGAGGCCATTCGTCAATTCCGCCACGACGTCGGCCGTGACAACGCGATCTTCGTCCACCTCACGCTCCTCCCGTACATCGCCGCCGCGGGCGAGCTCAAGACCAAGCCCACGCAGCATTCCGTGCGCGAGCTGATGCAGATCGGAATCCAGCCGGACATTCTCATCGTCCGCACCGACCGCCCGATCGGCGATGACATCAAGCGCAAAGTCGCGCTCTTCTGTAACGTCGACTTCGGATCCGTCATCGAGAGCCCGGACGTTCGTACCATCTATGAGATCCCGCTCCGATTCCACGAACAGGGCTTCGATCAGAAGGTGCTCGAGCGCCTCCACCTCGAGCAGCCGGCGCCGTCGCTCGCCGCCTGGCGCGAGCTCGTGCAACGCGTGCTCGTGCCCCATGAGCGCGTCCGCATCGCCGTCGTCGGCAAATACACCGATTACGCCGACAGCTATAAAAGCGTCCATGAGGCCCTCATTCATGGCGGCATCGCGAACGATGTGGGGGTCGACATCCAATGGATGTCGAGCGACGATTTCTCCAGTCGCGATCGCGCCGAACAGATTCTTCACAACGTCGACGGTCTTCTCGTTCCCGGCGGCTTCGGCGTGCGAGGCGTCGAAGGAATGGTCGAAGCCATTCGCGGCGCGCGCGAGACGGGTCTGCCGTTCTTCGGCATCTGCCTCGGCATGCAGACGGCAATCATCGAGTTCGCCCGCAATGTCTGCGGACTCGACGACAGCCACTCATCGGAGTTCGCGCCGGAGTGCGACAACCCCGTCATCTCGCTCATGGAGTCGCAGCAGCATGTGACCGACATGGGCGGGACGATGCGGCTCGGCGCGTACCCCTGTCGCCTCACGCGCGGCTCACGCGCCGCCGAGATTTATGGACAGCCCGAAGTCAGCGAGCGCCATCGCCATCGGTACGAAGTCTCGAACAAATACCGCGATCTCTTCGTGCAGAACGGAATGCGGCTGAGCGGTCTGTCCCCCGATGGTCAGCTCGTCGAGATCATCGAGCTTCCGGCACATCCGTGGTTCATCGGCTGCCAGTTCCACCCGGAATTGCAGTCGCGTCCGACGCGTCCGCATCCGCTGTTCGCGGGTTTCGTAGCCGCGGCGGTGAAGGCAAAGCGGAACCGGAAGGCGAATCGGGAAACGTTGGTGGAGGCGGCCGACTGACGTGGCGTCGCACTTTCGTCGTGACGCCCTTTTCCTGATTGCCGGCCCGTGCGTCCTCGAGGACGACGCGCTGAATCTTCGCGTCGGAGAGCATCTCGCGAAGTTGGCCGAGCGCGTTCCGGGCGGCATCATCTACAAGGCAAGCTTCGATAAGGCGAATCGGTCGAACGCCGGCGCGCACAGAGGGCCGGGGATTCATGAAGGCCTCGCCGCGCTCGATCGCGTTCGTGCGGCCACGGGGCTTCCCATCCTCACGGACGTTCACCTGCCCGAGCAGTGCAAACCTGCGGGCGACGTCGCCGATGTCCTGCAGATCCCGGCCTTTCTCTGTCGCCAAACGGATCTGCTCCTCGCCGCCGGCGCGACGGGTCGTGCCGTGAACGTGAAAAAGGGTCAGTGGATGCACCCCGAGGGAATGCGCGGCGCCGTGGATAAAGTGAAACGCGGCTGTCGCGACGCGAAGCTCGATCGCGCACGCGCCGCGTTACACGAAGTGGCCGTCACCGAGCGGGGCACGTTCTTCGGCTATGGTGACCTCGTGGTCGACATGCGCGGCTTTCGCCGCATGCGAGACGCGTGCGACGTCCCCGTCATCTTCGACGCGACGCACAGCGTCCAACGTCCGGGGCAGGGCGCGGACGGAGCGAGCGGCGGCGCGCGCGAGTTCATTCCTCCGCTCGCCCTCGCGTCGACCGCGGCGGGAGCCGATGGCCTGTTCATGGAAACCCATCCCGATCCGGACAACGCCCCGAGCGACGGTCCCAACATGATTCCGCTCGACGCACTCGACGACCTCGTCCAGCGGTGCGTCGACATCTGGGACCGAGTATCCCGATGATCGACCCCAAACTCGCGAAATCGATTCGCTTCGTCGGCTTCGACATCGACGGCGTGATGACAGATGGTGGCATTTACCTCGGCGACGTCGACGGCAAACGCCTCGAGCTGAAACGCTACGACATCCAGGATGGACTTGGCGTAACAATGCTTCGGCGTGCCGGTATTCGTGTCGGCATTCTCACCGGTCGCGTTTCGGAGAGCGTTCGCCTGCGTGCCCGCGAGCTCAATGTCGACGACCTGGCGCAGGATCCGGACGGGTACAAGCTCGGCGCCTTCCAGCAGCTCATCGAGACGCACGGTATAGAGCCGCTTGAATGCGCCTTCGTCGGTGACGACTTTCCCGACCTCGCCTTGCTGCGTATCGTCGGGCTTCCGGTGGCCGTGGGCAACGCGGTTCCCGAGGTAGTTCGCGAGTGCCGCGTCCATCTCGACGCTGCCGGGGGGCGAGGCGCCGTGAGAGAATTCTGCGAGCTGTTGCTCAAGGCCCGCGGCGACTGGGAATCGGCCTGGCAGGGCTACGTGAAGGAGCGCTCGGCCACTCCGCAAACCACACGCACGTGAAAGATCAAGAGCTCATCGCTCAGGGCCGCCGGGTGCTCCGTTTGGAGCGCGAGGCCATCGAGGCGCTCGAGTCGAGGCTGGGGGACGAGTTCGCTCGGGCGGTTCGCCTCGTTGCCGACTCGAGCGGTCGCGTGATCGTGGCCGGCGTGGGCAAGTCGGGGCTCGTCGGCCGCAAGATCGCGGCGACGCTCACGTCGACCGGAACCCCCGCCATCTTTTTGCACCCGGTGGACAGCGTTCACGGTGACCTCGGGATCGTCGGGGCCAACGACGTCGCTCTCCTCCTCTCCAAAAGCGGCGAATCCGACGAGCTCCTCGGCCTGTTGGCGCATTTGAAGAGCTTCGGTGTACGAACCATCGCCATCACCGGTGACCTCGGCTCGGCCCTCGCGCGAAACTGCGACGTGGCGCTCGATGCCGGGGTACGCGAGGAAGCCTGTCCGCATGACCTCGCGCCCACCACCAGCACGACGGCTGCGGTTGCCCTCGGCGATGCACTGGCGGTGGCGCTCCTGCAGCAGAAGGGATTTCGGCGTGAGGACTTTGCCCGGTTGCATCCGGGCGGGGCGCTCGGTCGAAAGCTTGTCATACGTGTCGAGGAAATCATGCTCCGCCAAGACCTTCCCGTGCTGGCTGAAAGTGCCACAATGCGCGATGCGATCGTCATGATCGCGGAACGCCGCGGTATCGCCGTTGTGCTGGACGGCGACCGGCACGTCCATGGCGTGCTCACCGCCGGCGATCTCAGCCGACTCGTCGAGCGCGGCGGTGACATTTTCCCCGTGCCAGTGCGCAGCGTGATGACAACCAAACCGAAGATCGCGACGCAGGGCGAGCTGGCGAGCGCCGTCGCTTATCGCATGGAACAGCATGGGATCATGGCTGTCCCGGTCGTCGACGACGACCAGCGCCTCGTCGGCGTCGTGCATCTGCACGATCTCATGCGCGCCCGGGTGGTTTGATGCGGGGCGCGTTACTAGCGCTCGGAGCGGCTTGCATTGCCGCGATCGCCGCCTGTCAGGACACACAGCCGCCGCCGGTTGCCGCGACCCATAGCATCGCCGATAGTGCCGATCAGGTGATGTTCAACGCCAAGTTCGTGTTGACCACGAAAGGCATTCAGCGCGGTGAGCTGATCGCCGACACGATGTACGCCCTCGAGGAAGGCACCAAGTTCGACGCCCGCATTGCCCATGTGAACTTCACGACCGAAACGGGCGCGCCGCAGGGCACCATGGACGCGAAGAAGGGCATCTACAGCACGCGCACGCAGATCCTCGAGGGCTGGGGTGATGTCGTCGTCAAACTCGTCGACGGCCGCATGCTCAAGTCGCCACACGTCATCTATAACCAAATAACGCATATCATCACCGGCGACACGACGTACACGTTGTACCGCGGCGAGGATACCCAACACGGAATCGGCTTCACCGCCAACGAAGCGTTCACGCGCTTTCAGTGCCTCCGAAACTGCGGTGGCAACTTCTCGGTACTGCTCCCGGAAAAATGATGCGCGCCGCTCTTCTCGGCGTGGCTTGTCTCGGCGTCGCGACAGCGGCCGCGGGCAGCCAGCAGCCGACGACGCAAAAACCAACGCCCTGCGAGCTCGTTCCGAGTCCAACCACCCGTCTCACGGTCGACACGCTCCCGATTCCCGGCAGCGTACAAGTCGCCTTCGTCGGCGGCGGCGTGTTGATCAAATGCCCGGCGCGCGGCATGACGTTGAAGGGCGACAGCGCGGAACGCTATCCCGATCACGACCAGATGATCGGCCACGCGTCCTACGATGAGCCGCGCCTCCATGTCGACGCCGACTTTCTCAACTACTTCCCGAACGAAGACGTCGTCCGCGGCGCGGGGAATGTTCACGCAGTTTTGCCGAGCGGCTCCAAGCTGGACGGTCCGCAAGCGGAATACCGCCGGCCGAACGCCAAACTCAATCGGCCGCGTCGGCAAATGAGTGCCATCGCGCGCCCGACGATCACCATCATCGAGAAGGATTCTACTGGAAAGACACTGGACCCCACCACTGTCATCGCCAACCAGGTGTTCATGGACGGTGACAGCCTGATTTACGGGGGCGGACAGGTCGAGATCAATCGTCCAGATATCACCGCTACCGGCGATTCGGCGTTCATCGACGAGCTTCACGAGACGATGAAGCTGATGCGCAATCCGAAGTTGCGCGGCAAAAAAGATCGGCCGTTCACGCTCGCCGGTGATCTCATCACCATGTACTCGAAGAACCACAAGCTCCAGCGAGTTCTGTCCCAGGCGAAAGCCGTGGCGACGAGTGACTCGCTCACACTCCGTTCCGATACGATTGACCTCCGCGTCGTCAACGACTTGCTCGACCACGCGTACGTGTGGGGCAAGACGTCCCGCGCCCGGGCGCTATCGCCGTCCCAGGATTTGATCGCCGACTCCCTCGACGTCTGGATGCCAGGTCAACGCGTGCAACTCGTGCGAGCGCTTCCACACGCGTTTGCGCAAGGCCGGCCGGACACGACTCGTTTCAAGGTTGAGCGTCCCGACACGACCGACTGGCTCGTCGGCGACACGATCGTCGCCACCTTTGACAGCCTCGCATCGCCGCGCGACACGTCGAAAAATCCCGACATCAAACAGCTGATCGCCACCGGTCACGCGAGCTCGCTCTATCATGTCGCGCCAAGCGACAGCAACGAGAAGCGCTTCGGCCTCAATTCCGTCACGGCTCGGCTCATCACCGTCGACTTCATCAAGCAGGCGAATCAGCAGAAAGTCGGCACCGTTACGACGGTCGATTCGGTCGTCGGCGTGTACATCGAGCCGCGCACCGACAGTGCTCGGACTCGCGCCGGCCAGAAGCCGGCCAATGGCGCCGCCGCCCCGGCGAAAAAGCCGCCGGCCAAACCGCCCACGTCCGTCCCGGCCGCGAAACCG
>JAICJQ010000200.1 GCA_025928335.1 Gemmatimonadaceae bacterium | reverse complement strand
ATCGTGAACCGCGTGCCGAGGATCAGGGGCCGGGTGATGCCCCGGCGGCGCGCCTCTTCCGCGCACACCTCGACGATGCTGATCATCGGACAGGACGACGCGCGTGCCAGCTCGTCGAACAGAAGATGCGGCGTGTTGGCGGTGATCGCGATGAAGTCGACGCCGGCGCCCGCAAGCCGGCGCACAGACCCGAGGATGTAATCGAAGAGCTCGCGAACGTCGTGCTGCACGAGGTAGAGGGCCCGATTTGGATCGAGGCTGTCGATCACCATCGGCGGCGTCGTCGTGGGATCGCGCCGCTGCCACCGCTCGATGATCCGGCGGTAATAGTCGATGGTGGATTCGGGCCCAAGCCCGCCAACGAGGCCCACGGACGTCATGATGAGAGGATGCTCGAAACCCTGGTCGGTTCGGTCCGTACGACTTGCCAATTCCGGGACGCCGCGTCAGTGTACAAGGGTGCGGGCTGTCGCCGCGACCTCAACTCTGCTCTTCGAGGTTGGTATGCGCAATCGTGCCCTCCTGCTCTCTGCGCTACTGATCGCGCCCGCCGTGGCGAGCGCCCAGATCCGGTTGCCGCGCGGCGCACGCGGCGGAGCTCCGCCAACGGCCGCACCGCTGCCCCCGGAAGCACCGGTGGTCGCGAAAGCGCTCGCACTCAAGCGGTCACGCTGGTCGAGCGAGGCATACACGCAAATCAGCGCGTTCCAACTCCCCGACGGCCGCGGAACGACGAGCTACACGAGCTTCGGTGGTGGCACTCGCGCCGACTATCGCTTCACGGACCACTTTTCGGCCACGATGGACGTGACGACGTCGGCCCTCGGCAGCCCCCTGATCGCCGAGACAGGCGAGCTCGGAGCACGATTCCGTCCCGGCTCGCTCGACCAGCGGCTGCACACCTACGTCGACGCGCGCGCACAGTTCGTCCATCTGTACGACACACCCAATCTTCCGGCGACAACCGGCGCGATCATCGGCGACTTCAACCAGACTAGCCAGTTCATCACCGGACAGCGGTACAGCCGCGGGTTCGGTGGCGTGGCCGGCGGCGGCTTCGAGTTCGCGTTCACCAACACCCTCGCGCTGACGTCCGAGCTCCTCGCCATGCGCGACCGCATGAGCATGTATCGGCTGAGCAGCCCGACCACGGTACCGCTGGCGTCGCACTATTGGATGACGTCGTTCCGTTACACCCTGGGTTTCAAGTACAATCCGGTTTCAGCGCTGCACCTCGCGCAGAATCCGACTCGCTGAATCGCACCCCACCCGAACGAACGGCCGGCGGACGTTTTCGCCGGCCGTTCGCTTTGCATTTGCCCACAGTCCCCAAACGCCGCTTGCGCATTCTTGACCCCGTTGGCGCAGCTTTGGTACGATTTAGCGGTCGACGATGGGCAAATACGCGCGCCAGGGGCCGATGGCGTCGCGGTATTGTTTTGCCATCACGCGGGCGATTTGCGCAATGTGGCCGAGGTCGTGGACAACCCAGGTCGCCAGGAGCTGCCGTAGCGTCACGCGGCCGAATTCCGGGTGTTCGCCGGTGAGCTCGAGGTGGTCATCGCTCAGGCGCCACTCGGCGAGCGTTGCGAGATTCTCTTCGCGTACCACCGCGAACTCATCGAGAAGCAACGCGAGTGACTTTCCGGCGCTCTCCTCGAACTGCGCGAACCGATCGTACGGCGTGAAGCGGCGATTCGCCCCCTGCTCCAGAATAATTCGCGCACGCGGGATCCAGTCAGTGCGCTCGCCGTGAACGAGATGCCCGACGATGACGAACGGACTCCACGTGTCGGGACCTTCATCCCGTTCGATCCACTGTGACGGAAGCCCGCCGAGCATGTCGCGCAACACACTCGGCGTTCGTGCGAGGACGGCGACGCCTTCCGAAAACTCGAAATCCATTCGCGAGATGAGCCTTACGGCTCGTCGGCCGACGGGCCGTACACTCGCGGCACCGTCGAGCCCATTGGACGGAGATACGTCGTGATCTGACCGCGGTGGTGGATGATGTCGAAGAGAAAACCCCACGCCATGGACGACGCCCGTCGCGGATGGCCGAAGAATTCCATTTCGCTGTCCCACTTGTCATCGGACAACGACGTCCAACGCTCGACGAGCGCTGCGCTCTGCGTTGCGTAAGCGTCCACGACTTCTTTCATCGTGGCCGGCGTCGGCGCCGGGTCCCAGGCCGCCTTCCCATTCTCGATCGCCTCGATGAGCATCTTCTCTTCGCAGACGATCTGCCAGGCGATCTCCTGGGCCGTACGCGATCGCGAATCGGGGCGGTAGTCCGACCCTTCCGGAATCCGGCTCAGAACTTTATGCGTGGTCTTGGACTCATCGTCCCAGAACTTCGTGAATAGCGCGCGTTCGCTCACTTGTCCTCCGGCAGCAGTGTGAATATCGAGACCTTGAATATGCACGAGCCGCCGAAGGACGGAATCCGCCCAACCGTCACTCCGCGCGCAACGCCACCGCCGGATCCACCCGCGCCGCGCGCGCCGCGGGAAGCCAGCATGCCAGAATGCCGACCGCCGCGAGTACGAAGGCGACCGCCGCGATCGTTGCCGGATCATGCGGCGTAATGCCAAACAAGAGACCGCTCAGCGCGCGGCTCGTGACGAGCGAGCCAACCACACCGATTGCGACGCCGACGACGAGCAACACGCCGCCCTCGCCAAGGATCATGCGACGCACACGCTGCGCGTCGGCGCCCAGGCTCATTCGAATTCCGATCTCCGCCGTGCGCGCGCTGACCGAGAAAGCGAGTACAGCGGCCATCCCCACCATTGCAATCGCGAACGCCAGGCCGCCGAACGCGGCAATGAATAGGGCATTCAGGCGACGCGGTGACACCGCCTCGTCGCGGATCTGTTCCACTGTCCGAACCTTCTCGATGAGCTGCGCCGGCGCCGCGTCGTGGATCGCGCGGATCACCATTGGTTGAACCACGGCGGGATCAGCCGTGGTGCGGACGACGAGCGTCCCGCTCACGATGACCTCCTGCGCGAACGGCTGGTACATCGTCGCGACCGGATCGCTGTCGACGCCGTCGTCACGCGTGTCACCCACGACGCCAATCACCGTGCGCCACGCGTCCGTGAACGGTGTGAACTTCAGCACCGCGCCGGTGAATGCAACACGCTGCCCAATCGGATTCTCAGCGCCGAAGAGCTTTCGTGCGGCCCCTTGATTGAGAATGACGACCTTTTCGGCGCCGGCGCGATCCGTGGAGGCGAACGGACGTCCGGCAATGAGCGGAATTCCCGCCGCCGCGATGTATCCCGGGTCCACACTCCGAACATACAAATGCGGCGTGACCTTGCCCGTCTCGATCGGGCGATTCTCCGCCTTCACGTCCATGTCGAAGATGGTGTTCTTGAGGGGCGGGGCCGCCCCGATCGCGGCGATCTGCACACCAGGCAGCGCCGCGACTCGATCCCGAATGCGTTCGTAGCGCGCAAGGTTTTCCGGTTGCTTTCTGATCTCCTTGATCAAGTCGCCGCCCAGCGGGAGCTCGACGGTCAGCACGTGATCCGTGCGTACACCGGTTTCGACGGCGAGCAGGTTGACGAGCGTCCGCCCGAGAAGCCCGGCGCCGGTCAACAAAATCATGCAGACGACGATCTGCGCGACGACCAGGGTTTGCTGGAAGCGTTGTCGGCCGCGTCCCAGCGTCATTCGACGACCGCCCGCTGTTGGTGCGAGTGACTCGGCGAGCGCGCGCTGGCCACCAATCCTTGGTACGAAGGACAGCGCGGCCGCCGCGGCGAGGCTCGTGATCAGGCTCACGGCGAGCACCACCCCGTCGAGGCGGATCTCTTCAGCCCGCGGAGAGAATTGCGCCGCGAACGCGACGAGCAGCTTGAGGCCGGCCAGCGCCACAACCACGCCGATCCCCGCGCCGATCAACGACAGCGTGAGATTCTCGGCGAGCAACAGACGTCGCAGACGCCCGCGTCCGGCACCAAGCGCCGCTCGAACGAGCATCTCGCGCTCGCGGGTGACGCCGCGCATCAGCGTCAGATTGGCAACGTTGGCGCAGGCGATGATGAGCACGAACGCCGCGGCGCCCATGAGCAGCCAGAACATGAGCGACGATCGCTCGTTCATCGCATCGCGCAGCGGCGAGACGGTCAGATCCCACTGCGCCGCCTTGGCGTACACCTCGGGATGGTCCTGGAACATGTTCCGCGCGACTTTCGTGAGCTCCGTGCGAGCCTGCTCGACCGTCACGTTCGGCGCCAATCGCGCGAACAGCTCCGACATGCGATGGGTTCGCTCCGTCACCATCGTCGCGCTGAGGTGATGCGGGCTTGTCACCGTGTTGACGTAGATGTCGTCCGCGTGCGGATACTTCGGCGCCGGCTCGACGACGCCGACGATCGGGGTCAGTCGATCGTTGAGCCGAACGGTCGTGCCGACGATCTGCCGATCGCCACCGAAATGCTCCATCCAGTACTCGTATGACAGCACCGCAACGGGCGCGGCATCCGCGCCGTCGTCCTTCGGCGTCGTGAGACGCCCGAGGACCGGCCGCAGCCCCATGACGTCGAAGTAGTTGCCGGTGACGACCGCGGTGCTAACACGAACCGTCCGGCCGTCCTTTCCGACGAGGGAGAATGGAAGAACCGACGAGTATTCGGCCACCGCGCTCAGCGACGCGGCGGATCGGAAGTCGTTGACTTCCGGCACGGAGAACAACGCGTTCTTCGTTCCAACCGCGCGCGCGGCCTGTCGCAGGTACACCAGGCGGTCGCCGTCGCGGTTGGGGAGCGGGCGCAGCACTGTGCCGCGCAGCAGGGTGAACATCGCCGTGTTGGCGCCGATGCCGAGTGCCAGCGTGAGCACGACGGCCGTCGAAAATCCGCGGGCCCGTCGGAGGCTGCGCAGGGCGAAGCGCACATCGCTCGCCAGGTCGTCGATCCAGCGCAGGCCTCGCGTGTCGCGCACTTCCTCTTTGCGGTAGGCGATGTTGCCGAGCGCACGGATCGCCGCGGCGCGCGCGGCCTCGGCGGGCATTCCCTGCCGGATGTTCTCGGCGGTCTGTCGCTCGACATGGTCCTGCAGCTCGTCGTCGAGCTCTTGCTCGACTTGGTCGCGTCGAAAGAGCGATCGGAATCTGAGGACGACGATCCGCGCGAACCGGTCGATCGACATCACACACCTCCTGGAGGCGCACCAACGCGGTGGTAGCGCACACGGTCCAACTTTCCGGAGACTGCTGTTCCCTCGGTAACCGATATGAGCATACGCCGCGACCCCTCGGTAAGCAAGAGGTAGCGTCCCTACGCTGTCGCCGCGCGGCCGGTTTCAAGCGACCGCGACCCGAGTTCCCGGTCCAATTAAAAGATTGTAAAACAGTCCCCGACGCGCATCCTTGTGGGAAGATCGAGCGGCCGTAGAATGGTGGGGTCCGACGCCGGGCGGCCGCCCCCTCCCCCACCATTCTGGGCCGACATGACTACGCCGTCCCCCTCGAGTCCTCCCGCACCGTCGCTTTCAGTCCGGCCGTTCCCGCCGCAGCGCGACTACGCGTCGCTGTCGATGCGCGACCTTCTCGACGCGCGCGAGGCGTACCACGTCTATCTCTCCACGCTCGAGAACGTCATCGCCACGGCGATCGGACGGTATCTCATCCACGAGGACGATTGGTACGCGAAGAATCCGCCCGACCGCCCTCGGCCCCCGGACTATCCCAAACCGAAAATGCCGCGGACGCTCGAGAATTCCGTCGTCCGCCCGTGGTCCTGGCCCTGCGTTCTCGTATTCGTACGAGAGAAGACGAAAGACGATATGGGGTCGAACGAAGTTCCCCGATCGCTGTATCTGCCGGACGGCCGCGTCGTTCCCACCTGCGTCGTCCTCGCGACGCCCGACGAATCGCTGCCTCCCGCCGTGCCCGGACCGTCGCAGGTCAGTGGACTGATCGGCGGCGGCTACCTCGTGGCGCGAGCACATCAGGGCACGGTGCATAACGGCACCATCGCTTGCATTGTCACTCGCGACGGCTCGTACTATGCCCTCACCAACCGCCATGTCACGGGCCTTGGCGCCGACGTCATCAAGGTGTACGTGCGGGGCCGCCGCCATCGCATTGGCCAGTGCTCCGATTTCGGGCTGACGGAACTCAAGTTCAGCGACGCGTTTCCCGCCTGGCCCGGCGACCGTACCTATGTAACGATCGACGCCGGCCTGATGCGCATCGACGACATCACCGATTGGACATCACAAGCCTTCGGCATCGGTGAGATCGGTGTGCCGTTCGACGCCACCGAACAGACGGTGACGCTGGACATGATCGGCTGCCCCGTGCGCGCCTTCGGCGGTGTGAGCGGCGTGATCGAGGGAGAAATTCGCGCGCTCTTCTTTCGCTACGAATCACTAGGCGGGATCGACCGCGTGACGGATGTATTGATCGGCCCGCGGACGGAGAAAAAGCGGCCCGTCGCTCCCGAACAACCGCCCTTCACACGCCCCGGAGACTCCGGAACGCTCTGGTTCTACGATCCTCCGACGGCCGGCGACGTCAATCCGGACGTCGGCGGACAACTCCCGCCCGCGCGCGGACGTCGCGCCCGTAGACTCCGCCCGATTGCGATGCAATGGGGCGGCGAGCGATTCGTGACCGTCGACGGCAACAGCAGCGCGTTCGCGCTCGGGACATTCGTCTCGACGATCTTCCGCGAGCTCGACGTCGAACCGCTCCGGGATTGGAGTACTGGACACGACGAGTATTGGGGGAAAATCGGCCACTTCACGGTAGGCTGGAAGACGTGCGACCGCGTGGCCGGGAAGCTCGGCACGCTCATGAAAGCGAACCAGCAATTCATCGGCTTCGGTGACGACAAGCTCGGAAAGGGCGCCGAGTTTCGCATGGGCGTGGGCGCGTTCGTACCCCTCGCCGACGTGCCCGATTACGTCTGGGTGAATTCCCGACACGACGAGCCGGTGCAGCATTTCGCCGACATCGACATTCACGACATCGATGGCGGTGCGTCGCTCCTCAGTCGCGGCCATACGAACGCGAAGAGCGTCGCCGCCTCCGTTTGGAAGAAGTACTTCGACGGCTTTGCCGCCGCCAAAGTCGGCCCGGAAGAAGGCACGCTTCCCTTCCGAGTCTGGCAGCTGTGGGAGGACATGGTCACCTACCTCAACAAAAAAGACGTTCTTCACTTCGTCGCCGCCGCGGGTGTACTCGCCCATTACGTCGGCGACGCGTCGCAGCCGTTGCACTGCTCGTACATGCATCACGGCATCCCGCCGATGCTCACGCACAACGGGCGAAAGTACCCGGTGCCGAAGAGCAGCGACGCGTTCAAGGCGTTCAAGGCGACGCGCCCCGCAAAGATCCACGGCATTTATGAAGAGACCATGCTCGAGGTCGGCGCCCT
>JAICJQ010000253.1 GCA_025928335.1 Gemmatimonadaceae bacterium | reverse complement strand
CTGCGGATTCCGGCGACGACCGCGCGCTTGGAGCTGCTGCCGTACGCGGTGAGCAAGTCCTCCGATCTCGCCTCGTCGGCGAACGATCCGTTCAAGACGCGCGGCCGGCCGAGCGTACATGTGGGACTCGACCTCAAGGACCGATTGACGTCAAACCTCACGCTCGATGCGACGTTCAATCCCGATTTCGGCCAAGTCGAAGTCGATCCGGCGGTGCTCAATCTTTCGGCGTTCGAGACGTTCTTCCCCGAGAAGCGGCCGTTCTTCGTCGAAGGCTCGCAGGTATTCGCGTTCTCGAATATGTCATGCAACTTCTGCGACAACGCGCAGGACATGAACGCCTTCTACTCGCGCCGGATCGGTCGGTCGCCGACGGGAGCGTCGCTCGCCGAGAACAACTACCGCTTCGCCGACGTCCCCGACGCGACGACGATTCTCGGCGCGGCGAAACTCACCGGCAGGACGTCGGGTGGCTACACCCTTGGCGTGCTCAATGCCGTCACCGGCCGCTCGATGGCCGATGTGGTGAGCGCAAGCGGCGCTCGCGGAGAGCAGGAAGTCGAGCCGCTCTCCGACTATTTCGTCGGACGCGTCAAGCGTGATTTCATGAACGGCAACCTCGTCGCCGGCGGTGTGGTCAGTGGCGTCGTTCGCAACATCGATTCGACGTTTGCGCCGCTCTTGGCGCGGCACGCAGAGCTCTTGGGGCACGACCTGTTCTACTCGACTCCGGACCACGTGTACAACGTTCGTATGCAAGCGTCCGTGACGAACGTGTCCGGCGACTCCCGCGAGATTCTGCTCCGGCAAGAGTCGAGCGCGCGCTACTTCCAGCGACCCGATCGCGGCGCCGGGAACGGCGGCTTCTTCTCGAATCGGTTGGACTCTTCGGCGACCTCGCTGAGTGGAGGCGGCGTTTACGCACGCGCGGCAAAGGATAACGGCTTCACCTTCGGCGAGATCTCGTTCGACACGCGCACCCCCGGCTACGAATCGAACGACTACGCTTTTCAGACGCGCGCCGACTACATCTTCACGAGCAGCAACTTCGGCCTGAGCTGGACAACGCCGACCCGCTGGTACCATGGACTCCTCGCGCTCACCGGCGGGCAATTCATTCGCAATTACGAGGGCGACCTGACGCAGGTCGACTTACACATCTTCGCTCAGGCCACTACGCCACAGTTCTGGAACGTGAAGGCGTTCGCCATCGACTTTCCATCGGTCATCGACGACCGGCAGCTCCGCGGCGGACCGGCCGTTCGCACCGTGCACGGCCACTATGCGAACTTCAACGTCTCGACCGATTCAAGGCATACGTTCGTCGCCAGCCTCGGCGCGAGCTACAACTGGGACGAGGCCGGCGGCAACGCACCGAACGTGAGCGCGGGCGTTTCCTATCGGCCAAGCCCTCAGGTGAGCCTGTCCTTTTCTCCGTCGTTTTCGCGCGCGCACAACTACGCGTACTATGTCACGTCAGTCACCGATCCGACGGCGACGAGCTTTTACGGGTCGCGTTATGTGATGGCGGTGCTCGACGAACCACTTCTCAGCCTCGACACACGGGCCAGCTTTACGTTTACGCCGACGATGACACTCGAGGTGTACGCCCAGCCGTTCTTTGCCGCCGGACGCTACTCCAACTTCGAGGAATACATCGCGCCGCGCTCGAAGCACGTCGCTGTGTACGGTCGCGATCGCGGGACGATCGCCGCGGTGCGCGACACAACCGGGCGGATCGCTCAGTTCATGGTCGATCCCGACGCCGGCGGTCCGGCACGGCCATTCACCTTCGACAACCCCAACTTTAGTCAGCAGTCGCTGCGCGGCAACGCGGTATTTCGTTGGGAATATCGACCGGGCTCGGTGTTGTATTTCGCCTGGACCCAATCGCGCGCCGCGGGCGCCACGTTCGGTGATCTGGATTTCGAGCGCGACCGATTGGCGCTTTTTCGCACGAAGCCCGACAACATTTTCCTCGTGAAGCTCAGTTGGTGGATGCCTCGCTGAGTCGAGTTGCCGAGCGGTGATCGAGTCGTTACTTCGCCGCGACCGGACGGCCACTCAAGCGAGATCGGGCCGGGGCACAATGCGTCAACCGGAACGGAGATGCGATGCTCATTCTTCCAACGATCAACGGCACGAAAGCTTTCGGCTTCGCCGAGTCGAGGTCAGGTCAGGGAGGTGTATGGGTGCGCGGGGTGCTGCAGTTCGCGGCCACCGAGGCGCTGTATATGCAAGACCTGGTACAGAGGGGGGAGCCGCTCTCCTATTCCGGTCCAGTGTGGCATGATGGGCGATGGACGACCGACACCTTTCCGATCGAGCTCATCGACATTCGATCCGCCGTCGGTGCGGGCGTGCTTGTTGGCTTTGGCGGAACTGAAACGAGCGCGGGTTCCTGAGGCGATTGTAACTTCTGTAAAGTTGTAGTGAGTGGGCGAGTTACCCATTCGCCCATTCGCCCGCTTGCCCTCATTGCGTCGCGGCGGTCACGATTACAGCTTTTGAGGACCTGCCTATTCAACCTTAAATCCACGATATGATGAACCGCGCCGCGATTTCGTTCGCGACACTGGCCGCCGGCTTGGCCGCCGCGGCATGCTCGACGACCAAGACGGCTACACCGTCGCCGCAGCCGTCGCCCGCACAACCGGCGAACCCAAATGCCGGCCGAGGGGGGCCGCCGGGCCAAGCCACGCCGGGCCAGGACACGACGGCCGGCCGCGGCGCGTTCCCGGGCCTGACGCCGCCGGCGGCCGCACCACGCCCGTACAACCGCGTGATCACCGCCGAGGCGAAGACGAAGACCGGGATGTTCAAGGTCCACCGCGTCGCCGAGCGGGTGTACTTCGAGATTCCGGCGAAGGAGCTCAATAAGGACGAGCTCATGGTCGGTCGATTGGCGCGCGCCGCGGCCGGCAATCAGACGCCCGGACCGACGAACCCGGGCTTCGGCGACTACGCCGGCGACGAATTCACCGAGCGGACGCTGCGCTGGGAGCGGAACGGGAACCGCATGATTCTGCGCTCGCCCTCGTATGCGATCACGGCCGACTCGACCCAAGCCGTGTACCGATCGGTGCAGAACTCGAACTACGGTCCGATCATCGCGATCTTCAACGTCGACACGTACGGGCCGGACAGCGCCGCGGTCGTCGACGTGACGCGTCTCTTCACGACCAACGTCGCTGAATTCGCCGCGATTCGAAATCCGGCGCCGACCGGCGTCGACCCGACGCGATCGTACGTCGAGCGAGTTTCAGCATTTCCTGATAACGTCGAGGTCGAGGCGACGCAGACCGGAACGCCCTCCGGCGGCGGCCCGGCCCTGCCGGGCGCTTTGCCGGCGCAGCGTCCCGCGCAGAGCGTTGTCGCGCACTGGAGCATCGTACGGCTGCCCGACCATCCGATGAAGCCGCGGTACGCCGACGAGCGAACGGGTTTCTTCAGCGTCAGCACGGTGGACTTCGGGACGAACGATCAGGTGGCGAAGCGGAAGCGGTTCATCACGCGCTGGCGCCTCGAGTGCTCCGATCGGAAGGAGGGAAATCTCTGTTATCCGAAGAAGCCGATCGTCTACTACGTCGATCCGGATACGCCGGAGCAGTGGAAGCCGTGGATTCGGAAAGCGATTCTCGATTGGCAGCCCGCGTTCGAGGCGGCCGGGTTCAAGAACGGGATCGTTGCGGGTGAGGTCCCAACCGAGGATACGGATTGGTCGCCGGAAGACATTCGACACACGATGGTGCGCTGGCTGCCGTCGACCGTCGAGAACTCGATCGGGCCGAGTGTGCAGGATCCGCGGACCGGAGAGACGCTCAACGGCTCGTCGATGATCTTCCATAACCTGATCGAGTTGATGCAGTACTGGTACTTCACGCAGGCGGCGCAGCTCGACCCGAGAGCCCGCACGATTCCATTTCCGGACTCATTGATGGGCAAGCTGCTGGAGTTCGGCGTGGCGCACGAGATCGGACACACGCTCGGCCTGCAGCACGATCAGATCGGCAGCTCGACGTATCCCGCGGACTCGCTGCGCAGCCCGTCGTGGGCGCATCGCATGGGGCACAGCCCGAGCATCATGGACTACTCGCGCATGAACTACGTCGCGCAGCCGGAAGACAAGATTCCGCTCGACGACATCCTCCCGCGCGTCGGCCCGTATGACAAGTACGCCATCATGTGGGGCTATAAGGAAATTCCAAAAGCGAAGACGCCCGACGACGAGCGCCCGACGCTGGAAGCCTGGTCGCGCATGCAGGACACGGTGCCGTGGTATCGCTT
>JAICJQ010000141.1 GCA_025928335.1 Gemmatimonadaceae bacterium | reverse complement strand
GTCATGGACCCCGGCATCGTCGCCGACGCGATTCAGGCGGCGCTCGCCAGCGCCGGCGTCGCCGGCAAGGCCGTGGTCACCGCCGTCGGCGGACGCGACGTCATCATTAAGAAAATTCAAATCGAGCGCGTGAAGGAACAGCAAGCGCGCGAGTTGATGCGTTGGGAAGCCGAGCAGCACGTTCCGTTCGACATGGAATCGGTCGAGCTCGACTTCCAGATTCTCGACCCGGACGCGGAAGGCCTCGAGATGAGCGTCCTGCTCGTCGCGGCCAAGCGCGAGCTCGTCGAGTCGAAGATGCGGGTGCTGACCGACGCCGGACTCGAGTCCGCGGTCGTCGATGTCGAAGCCTTCGCGCTCCACAATGCGTTCGAGGTCAATCATCCGGACGCGATGACCGGAGTCGTCGGGCTGCTCAACATCGGCCACGATGTCACGAACATCAACGTCCTCGACGAAGGCGTGCCGCTTCTGACCCGCGATCTATCGGTCGGGACGCGACGGATTCGTGAAGATCTGCAGCGCGAACGCGGTCTGTCGATCGACGACGCGCAGAAGCTCATCCAGGGGTACGATCGTTCGCCGCACCTCGACGCGGTCCTCGAAGGCCGCAGTGAAGAAATCGCGGTCGGCATCGAGCGCGCCGCGGCGTTCCTCTCGCAGAACTCACGCGCCGGCGCGATGAAAACCATCTACACGTGCGGCGGCGGTTCGCGCATCCCGGGCCTCAATGAAGCCCTGGCCAAGCGCCTGCGTCTGACGGTGAAGCGCGCCAACCCGCTCGCCAACCTCAAGGTGCGCGAAGGCGCGATGGATTCGCTCGTCACCGACGAGATCGCGCCATTGCTCATGATGCCGATCGGCCTCGCTCTCCGGAAGGTCGCATGATCCACATCAACCTGTTGCCGGGCGCCAACAAGAAGAAGGCGTCCAGCAAGCCGTCGTTCAACTTCGCGTCGCTCGGCGCGGGCTTCTCCGGCCGCTTCAAGGACAAGATGTTGATCGGCTCCGTGGCGAGTGTCGTCGTCGCGTTCGCCGCCGTCGGCTATCTCTACACAAGTCAGACCGCCTACGCGGGTGAGCTCGATGCGCGAAAGGATCGCGCGGTCGCAGACTCGACGCGCTATGCGAACTTCCTCAAGGATCGCTATCACGCCGAGTCGGTGCGCGACACGCTGCGCCGCCAGGTGAACATCATCAAGAGCCTCGACGAGGACCGGTACGTGTGGTCGCACGTCGTGGACGAAGTGAGCCGTGCGCTTCCCGCGTACACCTGGCTCACGAGCGTCGCCTACAACGGAACGCCGCAGGGATCCGTCAACGTCGTCGCCACGCCGAAAACGCCGGCGCCCGATACGCTCCATAAGAATGCGCGGCCGAAACGAATCGAGACCGACATTCCGCGTGAACCGGTCGCCGTGCGTCTCCAGGGACACACCGTCGACATCCAGGCGCTGACTCGGTTCATGAAGGATCTCGAGGCGTCGCCGTTTCTCAGCAATGTGCAGCTCGACCGATCGGAGCTCGCGTTGGAGCTGGGCAAGGAAGTCACGCAGTTCCAGCTCACCGTCGGCTACACCCGGCCCGACACCAGTGCGGTTCGTCGTCTTCCGCTCGCCCTGCCGGTGAGGTAACCATGGCCCTCCTTCCTCAGAACCCGCGCGACCAGAAGCTGCTGATCGTTGCCATCCTTTCGATCGGCCTCGCGGGCGTCTATCAACAGCTCGTGTGGACGCCGAAGCACGTCGAGCTTTCAACGCTCGCCGTCCGGCTCGACACGCTCGATTCGCTCAATCGCATCGCGAAGGCCGACGTCGCCAAAGGCACGGCGACGAAGATGAAGCAGGAGGCCGACGCCTACGCTCGCGAGCTCACCGCCCTGCGTCGCCTCGTACCGACGCAGAACGAAGTGCCCGCGCTGCTCGAGTCGATCTCGACCGCGGCGCGCCGCGCCGGCCTCGAGTTCTCCGACGTGACGCCGGACGGCATCGTGAACGGCGATCAGTTCGACACCTATCGCTACAAGCTCGCCGTGACCGGCGCGTACCATCAGGTGGCCGAGTTCTTCACGAACATCGGAACGCTGCCGCGCATCGTCGCGCCGATCAACGTCGCGATGGCGCCAACGAATCGGCAGGGTGGCGAGCTCCGCCCGCGGAAGAACGAGCAGCTGCTCGACGTGAAGTTCCAGGTGCAGACCTACGTCGCGCACACCGCGCAGCTCGAGCCCAGCGGAAGCAAGGCGGGTGCGCCGTGAAGACATTCCTCGTAACCGCGGTGATGGTCACCATCGCTGCCCACGCGTCGGCGCAGACGGCGCAGTTCTCGGCGGCCAAGGCCGCCGCGCAGAAAGCCGTCAACGCGGAGAACGCACATATCGCGGCGATGCAGCAGCCGGAAAAGGCAATGGCCGGCGGACCGTCGGCCTCGGCGAATGCGCAGCCCGCGCAGCGCGTCGTGCATTCGACGGCACGCGCACCGCAGGCCGTCGTCGAGCGCTCGGCGAAGAACATGAATGTCGCGTCGGGCGACACGAGTAGCGCGCCCGTCGTGATCATGCGCGAGCAGTACGACTATGCGCGCGACGGTCGCCGCGATCCGTTCTACTCGTTGATCGCGACGACCGAGCTGCGCCCGACGATGAGCGACCTTCGGCTCACCGGCATCCTGTTCGACCAGGGCGGCGGCCATTCGGTGGCCACGCTCCGTGACGTCACCTCTGATCAGCAGTACCGCGTGAGCACGGGCACTCAGCTCGGGCGCATGCGCGTCAGCTCGATCCGCCTCAAGTCGATCGTGTTCACGATCGATGAATTCGGCGCGACCCGCCAGGACTCTCTGATCCTCGGCGACACCACCCAAGTGAGGAAACGATGATGTCTACCCGGACGCTCTCTTCGGCGATGCTCGTCGCGCTGGCCGCGATCGGCACGCGTCCGGCACGTGCGGCGGTCGTTCCGCCCAATGATGCAAAGGTTGTCGCGCTCAGCGTGGTTCCGAACCGCGCCGCTACCGGCCGGGCCGACGTCGTCATTCGTGTCGACGGCTCTGTCACGCTCAAGCACTTCCCGCTCAGCAAACCGGACAAGATCGTCGTCGACATCACCGGCGCGACACTCGGCCTTCCGGCGGGCGAATCGTACGACGGCGTGGCGCGTGGCGGCATCACCAGCATCCGCTACTCGCAATTCATGAAGTCGGTCGTCCGCGTCGTCGTCATGCTCGACGCGGCGCATACCTATACAGTGACGCAGGACGCCGGGCAGGTTCGCGTGGCGGTCGATGGTGCCGGCGACAACTTCGAGCCGTGGCAGGCCGGTCGCGCCGACATCGCCGTGAAGCCCGCGCCGCGCGAAACGCAGCCGGCGGCGGAACCGGTCGTCAGTCCGCCCAGTCGCCCAGTCGCCCAGGCGCCGACTCGTCCAATCGCCGAGGCGCCGAAGCCCCAACCGGTCGAGCAGCAGGAGCCGGCTCCGGCGCTCATGCCGGTCGCGTTGAGGAAGGCGGAGCCGTCGGCCAAACCGATGTTGCAGTCGCAGGAGCCACGCATTACCGGCATCAGCTGGGACAAGGCCCCGATCAACGATGTGATCGCGATGTTCGCGTCGTTCACCGGCCGCACCATTCTTCCCTCGAAGAGTGTGACCGGCGCGGTGACGGCGACGATCACCAACCTGCCGTGGGACGTAGCGCTTCGCGAGATCATGAACGCCAATGGCTATGACGTCACGATCAATCCCGACGGCGTCATCGTCATCGATACGTTCGAGAACATCGCGGCGCGCCAGGCGACGATCCCGCTGCAGACGCGGAACATTCGCCTGAACTACGCCCGTGCCAAGGCTGCCGCGGACTTCACGAAGGAGCGCCTGACGCGCAGCTGTCCGCCATCGGCGGCCAACGCAGCGGCGCAGGGCGGTGGGATCAACCAACCCGTGCCCGGCCAGCCGACGATGCAGCCCGTGCCGCAGGTCGGTGTGGTGCAAAGCTTCGCCTGCGCGCCACGCGGGACCGTTACGGCCGACACGATCACGAACAGCATCAGCATCACCGACGTGCCGTCGGCGCTCAACGATCTCGAGGCGTACGCCCGCAGCCTCGACCTCCGCCAGCCGCAGGTGAGCATCAAGGCGAAGATCGTCCTCGTCGATCGCACGACGCTCGAGGGGCTCGGCCTTCGCTACGACCTTGGCACGAAGCAGCAGTTCTTCAACGACATCGTTCCGCGACTCGATTCGCTCGGCAAGCCGCGCACCGACGCCGGCCAGATCCTGCTCGGCGGCAACACGATGTCGGCGATCGCCAACGCGACGGCGCGCATCCCCGGCGCCGCCCTGCAGCTCGTCTATTCGACGGCGATGGGCAACTACGACTTCACGACATTCCTCGAGGCGCTCCAGTCCAACACGCTGCTCGACGTGCAGGCCGAGCCGCAGACGAGCGTCTTGAACAATCGCACGGCGAATCTCACGGCGGGCACCCAGGTGCCGATCCGCGTGATCGACGCCTCATCGGGCGGAAACAACACCGGTAACTTCCCGCGGTCGACGGTGCAGATGCAGCAGACGGGTGTGATCCTCACCGTCACGCCGCAGATCACGGCGAACCGGCAGATCCAGATGCGCGTCCACGTCGAGAACTCCGACGTGCAGTTCCAGGCCAGCGACGTCGGCGCGGTCTTCCCGACGCAGAAAGTCGACAACGAAGTGCTCGTCGCCGACGGCGAGACGGCGGTGATGGGCGGGTTGACGCAGACCACGGTCAGCGTGAGCAAGACCGGTCTGCCGATTCTCGTCGATCTTCCGATCATCGGCCACCTCTTTGGCGTGACACAGCGGTCGGAGACGAAGCGCGATCTCCTGATCCTGATCACTCCGCACATCATCGACGACGGACAGACGGAGCCCGGCTCCGGTCGTCCTTGAGCCGCGCCGGAGCGACGTGATATGAACCGCTCGACCATTCTTCGTCTTGCCGCGCTTGTCGGCGGCATCGTGCTCGTCGCGAGCTGCGACACGGCGCTCCCGACCGGGACAACAAGTCCCGGCGGCGGCTCCTCGTCCTCCTCCTCCGGCGGCAGCAGCAACAACAAGGCGCCGACGATCAACATCGATTCACCCGTTGTGGGCACGTTGGTGAATCTCGGCGACTCAGTGTTCGTCACGCTGCATCTCCACGACAACGTTGCCCTGAAGTCCGCGACGCTGACGGGCGTCACGCAGGTCGGCAGTGTCGACCTCGGCACGTTCAAGGAGACGCCGCGCTACAAGAGCATGACCATTCCCGTCACGGGCGCCTTCCGTACCGGGTTGCGCGACACGATCATTCGTCGCTACCTCCAGCCGATTAGCGCCACGGACACGACCCTCGGGACCATGGTGGTCGTGGCGACTGCCGTCAGCGATGGCGGCGCCGATACCGCCAGCCGGACCGTCGACGTCGTCGCCGGCCCGAAGGTGACGATCGTCGCGCCGACCAACGGCGACAGTATTCCCGCCGGCGTCGGTCTGAGCGTCTCGGCACGCGCTACGCATCCCGACGGCATCAGCCGCGTGGACATTCGCGTGCGCGGCGAGACGACGTGGCCGACAAAGCTCGATACGACACTTACTCAGGTGTACACGAGCGCCTCGCGCGACGTGACCTTCAGCTCGGTGGTGAAGATCCCGATCGATGCGCCGGTGCGCAGCCGAGTGACGGTCACCGCGAGCGCGGTCGACCTCAATCGTCAACCCGGTTCAGCGGCGCCAGTCGCCATCTTCGTCCGTAGCGCCAGCGCCGCACAGCCGCGCGTGACGCAGACGGTCTTGGTGAAGAGCGAATCCGGCGACTCGGTGCAGGTGCGGGCAACGGGTGAGAACATCACCATGCTCGGCCTCATCATTCGCGACAGCAGCAATGTCGTGATTCAGACCGACACCCTGCGACTCAACGCGCCGTTCACGGCCAATGCGCAGGCCAGCGTTCCGCTGGCGCTGCCGCCGACGCAGCAGGGCCGGCGACTCGGCATCACCGCGTTCGCGGTCGACCAGGCCGGTCGCGTCGGTTATGCGGTGCCGCTCACCCGAGCGAGCGCGGAAGGCAATCTCGCGAATGCCCTGATCGATTCGACGCTGCTCGTGTACGGCCGCACGTATCCGCTGCCGCATGCGGGGAACGTCGGCGACATTACCGTCGACGCCGCCCGCGGACACGCGTTCGTGTCGGCGACGGCCTTCAACGCCGTCGACGTCTGGCAGTCGAGTGTCACCGGCAAGGGCTTCTCGTCATCGAGCATTCCAGTGGGCTCGCTGCCCTGGGGCATGTTCATCGGCAACCGCTCCGACACGCTGCTTGTCGCGAACTCCGGCGGCACGAACATCAGCCGCGTCTACATCGGGGCACAGGACGCGAGTGGGATGTCGGAGAATCTCTCGCAGCGTATCCTGACACGAAACACCTACGTGTACGTGGTCCGCGAACAGCTCGACCAGACTTCCGGAACGATCAAAATCAAGGTGGACGGGCCGATCAGCTACTCCGATCGTCCGCAGTACCTCGCTCAATCGAAGGGTGGCAGAATCTTCTACTCGACCCGCCCCACGGCGAGCGCCCCGGCCGGAACGATTCGTTGGCTCGATCCGAGCCTGCCGGTCCCGGATCCGCGACAGATTTGGCAGTACGGCACCTACTTGCAAACCGAGGAACAGATTTACGCGGTGTTCAACGTCGATTCGATGGCCATCGGCGTTGCCCGGCCGAACTCGCAGGCCTCGGACACGCTCTTCGTCTGGGATCACCCGTACGGTCAGAAGACCGGTGTCATCACGGCCGGGGATCCCGATCCTCTGAAAGCCATTGCGGATCTTGTCGCGAGCGGCAGTGACGCCGAAGCAGTCCTGCGTCTCGACGTCCAATCGTTGCCGCTCACCGACACGACCTATGCAACAGCAGCCGGAAACCGGCAATGGATCGCTTTTGGTGAAGGCAACTCGGGGGGTGCGGGTCGCGTGGTGATGGTGGCCGATTCAACCGGACCGGTCCCCCAGTTCTTCTCACCGCTCGTTACGATCGCCGACTTCACCGACAACGCGTCGGAGCACATCTTCGGTCTGGCGATGGATCTCAACGGACTGACGGTCGCCGCGCACGGTCTGCAGTCGTACTTCGGCGCGGTGAGCGACCCATTCCACTTGCGTCTGCAAGGTAAGTTCGACTCGTTCGACGATGGCGCCGGAATCGCGTTCCACCCACTGGCCGACGGCACGTTGACACCGCAGGACAAGCGCTTGGCGTTCGTGGGCGCGTCGAGCGGGATCATTGAGATCGTTGACATCGCGTACTACATCAACCGTGGCAAGCTGCCGCTGAAGAACCGGATCTATGGACCGCTCCGCGCCTCGTTGCCGATGCCGGGCGATGATCCGAGCATCGTCCTCAAGCTCTTCGCGGTGACTGAGCAGGGACTCGTTGTTGTCGATCTGACGGCGAACGACATCAAGCCAGGACCGCCCTGATCGATCGCAGCATGCAGGTCGTCGAGGGGCAAGAGGGAGCCGTCGCGCACCCTCTTGCCCCTCGGCATTTTCACCTGACGCCCGACACGCGGCAACAGAGCGTGTAAGTTCACCGCATGACGTTACGCTTCACGACGGCCGGCGAATCGCACGGCCAAGCACTGGTGAGCATTCTCGAAGGAGTGCCGGCGGGTGTTCCCCTGCTCGCAGCCGACGTCGACGTCGAGCTCGGGCGGCGCCAGCAGGGCTATGGGCGCGGCCGTCGCATGCAGATCGAGAAAGACACGGTCGAGTTTCTGGCCGGTGTGCGGGCCGGCGAGACGATCGGAGCTCCGATCGCGATGCTGATCCGAAATCGCGACTGGAAGAACTGGCAGGAGATCATGGATCCGGCGCCGATTGCCGGCGTCGACCCGGGTGCGCGAAAGCGCGCGGTGACGCGCGTTCGGCCGGGACACGCCGATCTCACGGGTCTCCTGAAGTACGACCGCGACGACGCTCGCGACATCCTCGAGCGGGCCTCGGCACGTGAGACGACGGCGCGTGTGGCCGCCGCGGCCGTCTGTAAGCGTTTGCTCATGGAATTTGGTGTGCGGATCGGCAGTCACCTGGTGCATCTTGGTGGTATCGATGCCGCGCGTCCGGAAACGATGCCCGCGGACCTCAACGCCGCCGCGGACGAGTCGCAGTTGCGTACGCTCGACCGGGGGGCCGAGGAGCGCATGATCGCCTACATCGACGAGATCAAACGCGCCGGTAATACACTCGGCGGGATTTGCGAGGTCGTCGCCGACGGATTACCCGTGGGTCTTGGCTCTCACGTCTCCTGGGACCGAAAGCTCGACGGACGTATCGGCGCGGCCATCATGTCGATTCCGGCGGTGACGGGCGTGGAGATTGGTATGGGCTTCGAGGCGGCGCGCGTTACGGGAGCGCAGGTGCACGACGAGATCGAGCCCGCGCCAGGGCGTACACTTGCCGGCAACGTCCGCCGAAAAACGAACCGCGCCGGCGGCCTCGAAGGTGGAATGACCACAGGCGAGCCGCTCGTCGTGCGCGTGGCCATGAAGCCGATTAGCACGCTGATGCGCCCGTTGGGGACCGTCGACGTCGCGACCGGTGAATCGGCGCAGGCCGTCGCCGAGCGCAGCGACGTTACGGCCGTGCCCGCGATGGGTGTTATCGCCGAAGCGATGGTCGCGTTCGTGCTGGCGGATGCCATGCTCGAGAAGTTCGGAGGAGATTCGCTCGGCGAAACCAAGCGAAACTATGACACCTACCTTTCGCACGTCGCGTCCCGGATCGGCGGCTGATCCGTCGCGGCGGCACATCATTCTGGTCGGACTGCCGGGCTCTGGGAAAAGCTCGGTCGGCCGAGCGGTCGCGACCCAGCTCGGTCGAACCTTTCTGGACCTGGATCTGGAGATCGAGCGTCGGGAAGGGAGGTCGATCTCCGAGATCTTCGGCGAGAACGGCGAGGCGTACTTTCGAGCGAAGGAGCTGTCGCTCACCAAAGAGCTTCAACAGGTCGGGAACATGATTCTCGCTCCCGGAGGCGGCTGGATCACCATTCCTGATATCGTTGGTCTACTGAGACCCCCTGGACGCCTCATATACCTTAGAGTGCAACCGGAGACAGCTCTGCAGCGTTTGGGGACTCGGCAGACGTCGCGACCCCTGCTCACGAGGCCTGATCCGGGAGCGGAATTGAAGCGGTTGTACGGGCAGCGACGGGCCGCCTATGAAACGGCTGACCACGTCGTTGATACGGAACTCTATAGCCTGCAAAGGGTTATAGAAATTGTTACGGAGCTTGCTTCGTCGATGGGCTGATTCTACGTTACCGACCGGAAAGGTTGGCAGGTCTGAGTGGCAGGCTGAACAGCAGGAATGGATTACTGGTACAGGGAGAGAATGGGTGCCACAGGCACTGCCATTCCTCCCCTTCTTGCTTTCGGTCCAGTTGGAGCGTCAGGGGGAGGGATGGAGTCCAATGACTTTCAGAGTATTGGGACCACATGAACGTGGTCGTTTTGCCCCGGAAGCGTGGGGGCATTTGCTGTCGTTGAGCGGCTCAGGCGCGCTGAACTCGGCTGAGCTCGAGCACATCATAGAACGAGCACTCATGCAGATCGACGGGCGCATCGCGCTCGATGACCTCCGCTCTCTTCTCGAGGGCGCCGGCTTCATCGAGGCGGGCGACGGCGATCAACATCAGACGGTACACTGAGCATGGCAACGAGAAAGGCAGCGGGCAAAAAAAGCGCGCGATCGGCGGCGAAGAAGAAAGCCGTGTCGAAAGCGACGGCCCGCCGCGGAAAGAACGCGGGCGCGTACGATCCCGCCGAGGGCGATCCCGACGGCGGAGCGCCGAGCGGGAGCGCGCTCGTCATCGTCGAGTCGCCCGCAAAGGCGAAGACAATTGGCAAGTACCTCGGCCGCGGGTATCGCGTTCGCGCGACCGTCGGCCATATCATGGACTTGCCCGAGAAGAAACTCGGCATTGATGTCGAGAATGGTTTCGTGCCCGACCTCGTGCCGATTCCCGGCAAGGAAAAAACGATCGCCGACATAAAAACCGCGGCGAAAGACAGCCGCGAAGTGTTCATCGCGACCGACCCTGATCGCGAAGGCGAAGCCATCGCGCAACACGTCGCGACGCAGATCAGTCCCAAGCGCGGGGCGTTGGGCGTACCGATCCGTCGCGTGCTCTTCCATGAGATCACGAAAGACGCCGTGCGGCGGGCGATCGAGAACGCGGGGAAGATCGACACCAAGAAAGTGGAGGCGCAGCAAGCGCGCCGCGTGCTCGATCGTCTCGTGGGCTATAAAGCGAGCCCGGTGCTTTGGAAGACGGTCAAGAAAGGAATCTCAGCGGGGCGCGTCCAGACGGTTGCGCTGCGACTCATCGTCGAGCGCGAGCGCGAGATCCGCGCGTTCAAGCCGGTCGAGTATTGGACCATCGAAGCGCTGCTCGAGAAGAACGGGCAGCAGTTCACGGCCAAGCTGCATCACATCGACGGCAAGAAGGCGGAGATTCCGAACCAGGCCGATGCGCAGCGCATTCTCGACGACCTGAAAAGCCGCCGAACGTTCGACGTCACCGAGGTCAAACGCCGCGAGCGGCGCAAGAATCCGTCGGCGCCGTTCACGACGTCCACCGTGCAGCAGGAAGCGGCGAAGAAGTTGTCGTTCGGTTCCAAGCGGACGATGCGCGTCGCACAGGATTTGTACGAAGGCATAGATATCGGCGACGAGGGGCAGGTCGGTCTCATTACGTACATGCGCACGGACTCGACGCGGGTCGCGGAGAGCGCCGCCGACCAGGCGCGCTCCTACCTGCGCACGTTGTTCGGCGAGGAGTTCGTCTGCAAGACGCCGCAGCTGTACGGCGACGCCAAGTCGAAGAACACCCAGGACGCCCACGAAGCCATTCGGCCCACTGATCCCACGCGTCGTCCAGACGTGGTCAAGAAGTACTTGAGCGCCGACCAATTCAAGCTGTATCAGTTGATCTGGCAGCGGTTCATGGCGTCGCAGATGGCGCCGGCGGTCTTCGATACGACGACCGTGGACTTCCTCCTCCAGTCCGAGCGGGATCGTCCGCACGACGAGGCTATCGTCGGGAGCATCGGCCGCCGCAGCTACCTGTTCCGCGCGACCGGTTCGATCGTGAAGTTCCAGGGCTTCCTGGTGCTCTACCGCGAGGCGCGCGAAGAGGGTGAGCACAAGACGCTCGAGGACGAGCAGGCGCTGCCGGTCATCGAGGTCGGCGAGAAAGTCCCGTGCAAGGGCATCACGCCCAGCCAGCACTTCACCGAGCCGCCGCCGCGCTTCTCCGAGGCGAGCCTCGTCAAGGAGCTCGAGCGGCTCGGCATCGGTCGCCCGTCGACTTATGCGTCCATCATCTCGGTGTTGAGCGACCGGCACTACGTCGAGCTCAATCAGCGCCGCTTCTTCCCGACGGAGCTCGGCGAGAGCGTCGAGAAGGTGATGGTCAAGCAGTTCCCGGACATCTTCAACGTGGACTTCACGTCGGAGATGGAAGGGGAGCTCGACAAGGTCGAGGAGGGTGACCTCGGCTGGCAGAAGGTGCTCAAGAACTTCTACTCGCCGTTCGCCGCTCGCCTCAACAAGGTGGACGCCGGCGCGCTAATCGCCGAGGCGTACGATCTTTCGACGGTCGCCGACGCGCGTTGTCCGGAGTGCGGCGGCAAGCTCGAGCCGCGCGGAGGCTTCTTCGGTCCGTTCCTCGCCTGCGAGAACCACCCGAAGAAGTGCAAGTACACGCGGCCGATCAAAGGCGAGAAGGCCAAGCCGGTGCTCACTGAGCACATGTGCCATCTCTGCGGGCAGCCGATGGTCATTCGGACCGGGCGCAGCGGCCAATTCCTCGGCTGCAGCACGTTTCCGAAATGTCGTGGCACGCGATCACTTCCAACGGGCGTATTCTGTCCGAAGGACGGCGGCGAGCTGGTCGAACGTCGTTCGCGGAAGCGCGGAACGGCCTTCTATGCCTGTTCGAACGAGGATTGCGATTTCGTGGCGTGGAACAAGCCGGTCAACGAGAAGTGTCCGGAGTGTGGATTCGTCGGTGCCGAGATGAAGTTCACCAAGGCCCGCGGGGACTTCCGAAAGTGTCTCAAGTGCGGAAACGAGTGGGATGCGCCCACGACGGAAGATTCTCCGGAAGCGGCACTGGCGGGTTAGGGCTGTCATCCTGAGCGAACGACGTGAGCGAAGGACCTATTCGCCTGACCTGGCAATGAGTCAAGGAGAGTAGGGGCGGGGGGCGCGGGGGGGGCGCAAGAGGTAGGCGCCAGGGCCCGTTGTGGGGTAAAGGCCCGGGGGGAATTTGACAGCCGAGTACC
>JAICJQ010000068.1 GCA_025928335.1 Gemmatimonadaceae bacterium | reverse complement strand
TCCGTTCACGATCGCCGACGCCACGACGCTCACCGAGGCTGGCTACGTCGGTGAGGACGTCGAGAACATTCTCGTGCGTCTGCTCCAGGCCGGCGACTTCAACGTCGCCGAGTGTGAGCGCGGCATCGTCTACATCGATGAGATCGATAAGATTGCCCGCAAATCAGAAAATCCAAGTATCACGCGCGACGTGTCCGGTGAGGGCGTGCAGCAGGCGCTCTTGAAGATTCTGGAAGGCACGGTGGCGAGCGTGCCGCCGCAAGGCGGCCGCAAGCACCCGCAGCAGGAATACATCCAGATCAACACGAAGGACATTTTGTTCATCTGTGGCGGCGCATTCGATGGGCTCGAGAAGATCATCGAGGCGCGCACGGGTCGCCGTCAGATCGGCTTCAACAAGGCCGACGACGGTCGCACGCCGACCCAGATGAAAAATCCCTTCGCCGAGGTCGAACCCGACGATCTCCTTCGCTTCGGGTTGATCCCCGGGCTCGTCGGCCGCCTCCCCGTCGCCGTCGCCCTCGAGGCGCTCGACGAAGAAGCGCTGGTGCGCATCCTCAAAGAGCCGAAGAACGCGCTGACCAAGCAATACGCGAAGTTGTTCGAGCTCGAGGAAGTGAAGCTCTCGTTCGAAGACAGCGCCCTCCGCGCGATCTCGAACAAGGCCCTCAAACGCGGCACGGGAGCCCGCGGACTCCGCGCGATTCTCGAGGAACTCCTCACCGACGTGATGTTCGACCTGCCGACGCGCGAAGACGTCGAGGAGGTCAAGGTGACGGAGAGCTCCGTCCTGAATGGGACGGCGCCGCTTTTGGAGATCTCCCCGCAGCGGAAAAAGAAAGAAGCTTGAGCGGGAGCAGGCCCGCTTATGCGGTCTGGGAGCATGCTCGCTGGGCACAACGACAAAGGGGCGCCGATAGGCGCCCTTTACTTTTTCGCAGTTGCTCCCAGCGCGGCGCCAGCAAGCGTGCTCCCCGGACGATATCTTATCCCCAATGTCGAATCGTCCCGCAGTACTACCTCTCCGCGACGTCGTCGTTTTCCCGTACGTCGCCATGCCGCTCCTCGTCGGGCGGCAGGCGTCGCTGGCCGCAATCGAAGCGGCCGCGGCGGAGGGAGGGAATCTGTTCCTCGTCACGCAACGGAGCGCCGATACCGAGGAGCCGGCGGCGGGGGATCTGCATCGCGTCGGAGTCGTCGCGCGCATCATCCAAGCGACGCGGCAAGCAAACGGGACGGCGCGAATTCTCGTCGAGGGTGTGTCTCGCGCTCGGGTGACCCGCTACGTCCCGGCCACCGGCTACATGCGCGCGACGCTCGCCGACGAACCCGACGTACCGGTCGGCGATCCCGAGGCCCTCAACGTCCTCACGCGCCGCGTGCTCGCGCTGTTCGAGGAGTACGTCTCGCTGCACCGCCGGATCCCTAATGAAGTGATCGCGCTCGTCCAGGGTGCCGACTCGTTGGCACGGCAGGCCTACGGCATCGCGGCGCACCTCGCGGTGCGCGTCGAGGTGCGTCAGGAGCTCCTCGCGGCACCGAATGTTCCGGCGCTGCTCGAAGCGCTGAACCAGGTGCTGGCCAGCGAAACGGAATTGCTCCGCCTCGAGCGCAAGCTCGATGAAGAAGTGCGCGGCTCGCTGTTTCAAAACCAGCGCGAGTTCTACCTGCAGGAGCAGCTCAAGGCCATCCATCGCGAGCTCGGACAGGACGAGGGCGACGATGTCATGGAGCTCGAGCAGCGAGTCGAAGCACGGAAGCTTCCCGATTCCATAAAGTCGCGCACGATTCGCGAGATTCGGAAGCTGCGGCGCATGTCGCCGCTGTCGCCCGAGTCGACGGTCGCCCGCAACTTCGTCGACTGGGTGCTCGGCCTGCCGTGGACCGAACGCACGGACGACATCCTCGACGTTGCACACGCTCGCCGCATTCTCGACGAAGACCACTACGGCCTCGAGGAAGTGAAGGATCGCATCCTCGACTACATCGGCGTGCTGTCACTCGTCGAGCGGATGGAAGGCCCGATTCTCTGTCTCGTCGGGCCGCCCGGCGTCGGCAAGACGTCGCTCGGCCGCTCGATCGCGCGCGCGCTCGGCCGACGCTTCGTGCGCATGTCACTCGGCGGCGTGCGCGACGAAGCGGAAATTCGGGGACACCGGCGCACCTACATCGGCTCGATGCCCGGCCGCGTGATTCAGGCGATGCGACGCGCCGAAGTCGTCAACCCAGTCATTCTCCTCGACGAGGTCGATAAACTCGGCAGCGACTACCGCGGCGATCCGTCGGCGGCGCTCCTCGAAGTTCTCGACCCGGAGCAGAATCGCGCGTTCAACGATCACTACCTCGAGGTCGACTACGATCTGTCGCAGGTGCTATTCGTGACGACGGCGAACTACCTGCCCCAGATCCCCGAGCCGCTCCGCGACCGCATGGAAATCATACGGCTCGCCGGATATCTCGATCAGGAAAAGTTCGCGATCGCTCGGCAGTTCCTCGTGCCGAAGCAGCTTCGCGCGAACGGCCTCGATCCCGCTCACGTCGAGTGGGAAAGCGACGTCATTCCCGCGATCGTACATGAGTACACACGCGAAGCGGGGGTTCGAGAGCTCGAGCGACGACTCGGCCGGGTCGCTCGAAAGCTCGCCCGCCGGCGCGCCGAGTCTCGCAACCAGGGCGCGAGCGACGCGCCGCCGCCGAAAACCACGGTGCGACGCGCCGAGCTTTCAGAGTTGCTCGGAACGCCACAGTACGATCCGTCGCTGCTCACGCTCGATCACAAGATCGGTGTCGTGACCGGCCTCGCCTACACCGCCGTGGGCGGTGACGTTCTCGAGATCGAAGTCAGCGTCATCGGCGGGCGCGGCAAACTCCAGCTCACGGGCACCCTCGGCGATGTCATGAAAGAATCCGCGAGCGCAGCACTGAGCTACGCGCGAGCCCGGGCCAGCGTGCTCGGCATCGACCGGAATTTTTATCGCACGCGGGACATGCACATCCACATTCCCGCCGGCGCCACGCCCAAGGACGGCCCCTCGGCCGGAATTGCCATCGCGACGGGAATCGTGAGCGCGTTGACCGGCATTCCGGTGCGCGGCGACGTGGCCATGACGGGCGAGATCACCCTTCGCGGCCGCGTCCTCGGCATCGGGGGCCTGAAGGAAAAAGCGGTTGCCGCGCATCGCAACGGCGTTCGGCACGTCCTCGTCCCGCACCAAAACGTGCGCGATCTCGCGGACCTGCCCGCCGAGGTGCGTTCGGCCGTCACCTTCCATCCGGTTCAAACGATGGACGAGGTGCTCCGACTGGCGCTTGTCCACGCCGATTTCGACGCCGAACCCGCTGTCGTCGCCGCGCACTGATGTCATCGGCGCCCGAGCCGCTGGTCATCCGCTCGCTCGAATTTATCGGCGGGATGGCAAGCGCGAGCGGATGGCGCCCGCCCGCGGAATTGCCCGAGATCGCGTTTGCCGGCCGGTCCAACGTCGGAAAATCGTCGCTGCTCAACCGGCTCGTTCATCGCAAGAAATTCGCGCGCGTCAGCAACACGCCGGGACGCACGCGCGAGGTCAACTTTTTCAAGGTGAACGGGTCGTTCCTGCTCGTGGACTTGCCGGGGTACGGCTACGCGCGCATCTCAAAGGAGCGGCGCGCCGAGTGGCGTCCGCTGATCGAATCGTATCTTCGATCGACCAACCAGCTTCGCGGCGTCGTTCAGCTTCTCGATTCGCGCCACGACCCGACCGGAGATGACTTGCAGATGCTGGATTATCTTGGCGAGCTCGCGGTACCGACCATCATCGTGCTGACCAAGATCGACAAGCTCACGCCGAAGGAACAGCAGCGCCGAGGCACAGAGATCGGCGCGGCGATCGGTGTCGACGACGATCAAATCATCGCCTTCAGCGCAACGACGGGCGAAGGCCGCAATGAGCTCGCTGAGGCGATCGAGAGCTTGCTCGCCCAACCGTCGTGGAAAGCGTGATGCGATTGCGCCGGATTATCGCCTGGGCAGCGGTATGCGGGGCCGCTGGTTGCGGGGGCAACACTCCGCCGCCCGCTTCCGGTCCGAAGCCGGTGCGCCAAACCGAACGCGCTGCCGCGGTTCAACGCGACACGGCCCAGATTCCGATCGGCCTCGGGACGCTCAGGCAGGACGACATCGCGATCGTGCTTCAACCCGAGGGGGTCCACGCGGAAGCGTTCCCGCTCGACGAGTCGGTGCTGCGCACATTGGCACCCGACTCCTATCGAACGCTTCGCGCCCGACTCGATGCCAGTCGCGCACAGATCACCCAGCGCGCCACGATGCGTGGCATTCGGAACCCCCAGGTATGGTTTCTCCGCTTCTATGGCCTGGCACCGGACGCGCGCTTCGTGCCGACCGACATCACCGTCTCGTCGGCCGGCCGGGAATTTCGCCCGTTCGACGTCATTCCCATCTCTGCTGGCTTCGGAACGCAGCGCCTCCAGCCGCGCGAGACGCAGACCGGACTTCTCCTGTTCGAGGAGGGGCTCGACGTGAGCCAGCCGTTCGTCGTGACCATGGGCTCGGAGCGCAACACCGACTGGGACGGCATCCTGCGCCGGATCGACGCTGAGCGCGCGGCCATTCGCGGACGCGCCGGCGCCAAGGCGCCGCGGCCCTGACTTCCCGGCGGGTGTAGACTCCGGGAGACTCTGCCGGCCAGGATGAATGACTCTGCTCCCGCTTCGTGGATTACCGGATCTGTCGCTTCGCTCGTTGGCGACGGAATGGCTCGAGAAAATCGGCGCCACGCTCGCTGACCCGAGCTGTGACCGTGCCCTCCTCTGCCGGCACGCGCTGACCGAAATCTCCTACCCGGAATATGCGGCGAATTGGGACACCGCGGTCGCGGATTCTTCGCTGCCCGCCGCCACGCGTCTTGCGCTCGCATCGACCGATCCGCGAAACATCACCCTCGAGCCCGAATACTACGGCGATTGCAACGACGCGCGCTTTCAGCGCGTCAAACCGCTGCTCTGGCTGTGGTATTCATTCGATCGAACGCTTGTCGGCGGACAGAATGTCTGGCTGGGCGTAGAGCTTCGCCGGCTGCTCGCGAAGCACATCTTCAAGCGCTGCGGCGAGAACTTCAAGGCGTTCCAGCACGTCGAGTTCTCGTTCGGGTACAACATGGAGGTCGGCGACAATGTCGTCGTCCATCGCCACGTGTTGCTCGATGATCGCGGCGGCATTGTCCTCGGCAACAAGGTGTCGATCAGCGACTACGCGAACATCTATAGCCACACCCACTCGATCGTCGAACAGAAGGACGTGACGAATGCGACGACCGTGATCGAAGACGGCGTTCGGATCACTTATCACGCCACGGTGCTCGCCGGTGTGCACGTCCACGAACAGGGCATGGTGGGCGCGATGGCGTTGGCGACGAAGGACGTTCGTCCGTACCACGTGTACGTCGGCATCCCGGCGAAGAGCGTCCGCGTCAAGCCGAACGCGCCCCAGGTCTCCGAGATCCTGCGAACGAGCCGCGACCGTCAGGGCGGCGATTAGAGAACGCGCATGACGTCGTCCACCGGTCCGGCGTCGCCGGTGGATAGCAGCTCGACGATCTCACGCAGCGACGCGCGCTCGCCCGGAAAAGCAAACCGCGCCAACGCCTCGTCAACGCTGAGCCACTCGAATCGCTGGTGTTCGTCGCCGGTGGTCACGTCGGCGCCGCCATCGACGAAGGCGGCGAAGACCACGGCGAGCTGCAGCGTGCGTGTGCGTCGCACGTAGAACGGGGCAACGCGCACCACGTACAGCCGATCGGGAGCAAGGCCGGATTCCTCGCGTAACTCGCGAACCGCTGCCTGTTCGGGCGTTTCACCCGGCTCGATGTGGCCGTGAACCGGTTCCCATGCCGTCGGACAGCGCGTCTCACGACCGCGCTGCAGCGCGAGCACCCGCCAACCCTCAGGCAACGGACGCACGACGAAAACGTCGACCGTGCCGACCTCGATGCTCGTCATCGGCTGTAACCTAGACCGAAGAGCAGCCGCGCGCGCCATCACCGCCTCGAGGTCGTCGCGAAGGCGCTGTACTGGGTTGCGCTCGAGTGCCTCGGACGAAGCATCGAAGGGATGTGCGTCGGGCTCGGCGACCACCTTCGCCTCGTCGTCCGGCGACGCCACACGACGAACTTCCTCGAGAGTCGTTCGTCCGGCGACGGCGTGTGCCACTCCCGATTGCCAGAGCGAACGCATGCCGTCCTGGCGAGCCGCGTCCGCGAGGCGCTCGGTCGATTCGCCGGCGGCAACGCGACGCTCGAACTCCACTGACCCGGTGAGGACTTCGACGATCGCGAGCCGCCCATGGAATCCGCTGCCCGAACACACAGAGCAGCTCGGGGTCCTGCCGCCGCACTCCGCGCAGCAACGCCGCACCAGCCGCTGCGCGAAGACACCTTTCACCGCTGTCGCGATCTTGTAGCCGGCCACGCCGATGTCGATGAGGCGCGTGACCGCGCTCGGCGCGTCGTTCGTGTGCAACGTCGACAACACGAGGTGCCCGGTGAGCGACGCTTGAATCGCGATCTCGGCGGTCTCGCGGTCGCGAATCTCGCCAATCAGCACGACGTCCGGGTCCTGCCGCATGATCGAACGCAGCGCGGCGGCGAAGGTCAGGCCCGCCTTTTCATTTACCTGGACTTGAACGATCCCCGGCAGGCGATACTCGATCGGGTCTTCAACCGTCACGATGTTCACACCGCGTTCCTTTATCCGGCGCAGCGCCGCGTAGAGCGTCGTCGTTTTGCCGGAACCGGTCGGTCCCGTAACCAGAATCAGTCCCTCCCGCGCTTCGAGGAGTCGCTCGATGCGACTCAGCTCGTCCGGGTGGAAACCCATTCCGTCGAGGGTGACGACCGCGCCACGGCCGTCGAGGACGCGAATGACCACCTTCTCGCCGTGCGATGCGGGCAGCGTCGACACGCGAAGATCGACCGCCACGCCGTTCACCGCGATTCGCGCGCGGCCGTCCTGTGGTCGAAGCCGATCGGCGATGTCCAGGCCCGATAAAATCTTGATGCGCGACACGAGCGCCGGACCGACACTGCGCGGTAGCCGTCGCACCACGGCGAGAACGCCGTCCACGCGATGCCGCACCGCGATTCCCTGCTCCTCGGCCTCGATATGAATGTCGCTGGCACGGGACGCAATTCCCGTGGCAAGCAACTCGTCCACGAGGGCACTGATCGAGGCGGCTCCATCGTCTCCCGAGGTGACCGGCGCCCCCTCGACGTCCCGCCCGAGGTGCTGCACCTCGAGCACCTGCTCCGGCTCGCCGACGGGAGTCTCCGGCCGATAGACCTCGTCGACGCGGCGGCCAATCTCGTCGGCGTCAGCCACGGCGAGGCGAACGTGCCGGCCGGTCGCGAAACCGAGCGTGCGCTCGCAATCCACATCGAGGGGATCCGCGGTCGCGATGAGAAGCTCGTGCTCGGTCGCGGAAAGCGGCAGCACGTTGAATCGCCGCGCCCACTTTTCGGGGACGATCGACACGGCGTGCGCACTCGTCCGACTCAGGTCCGCGACGGGGAGCCTGAACCGCCGCGCGAGTGCGTCGACATCGACCGGCTGGGGCGCCGGCAACATGTTGCGAGCCATGCCGCACCCTACAAAACGCTCGCTCTACCAGCGTCACCCTTTCGTTGCGGTCCGGTCCGAACTCCCCTTCCGCGTTAATTCGCCCCCATCGGGGTCAGACCCTGTTTACAAACTTTGTAATTAGGGTCTGACCCCGATAGGACCGTTTCATTGCATCCGGTTGGCGGGCCTTACAGAATCTTCCAGAACTCGCGGCTCAGGTCGACGTTGAAGGTCCAACGACCGTTCGTGCCGAGTCCGCGCGCGACCTCGAGGCGCATTAAATCGAACGGCAGGAGGTAGCCCGCGCCGACGGATGGAAATCCTCGCGGGATCGGGCCTCCCGTGCCGACGACATGCACGAACGGCGCGAACGAGCCGCGAGCCGGGACCCGACCGAATCGTCCCAGCGAAAAGGCGGGGAACGGCGCCGGCACGCGCATTTCAAGATGCTCGCTCCAGCCGAACGACGAGACGATCGAGTGGTAGGTGTAGCCCGGACCCGATACCGGCCCACCCAGGTAGACAAGATCGGCGACCGGTACCGGCGTTCCCTCCCCCACGGTTCGAACGCCCGCGATCGTCGTCGCCGTGACGATGCGAAAATCGCCGACGGGTCGTTCGATGTTGGCGACCAACGCGGCCCGCATCGTGGCGAGATCCGATGCGCCGTAACCGATGACGCTCGACTCGAACGGCAGCGTCAACCTCGCGTCGGCGTGAAAGGCCAACTCGGTCCCAAGCCACCAGAGCGACGGCACCCGTTCGGCTTCAAGTGCCCACCGTGTTGCATGCCGGTCGTCCGCGGGAATCGTTGGCGCGTACTGCCGAGTCACCGGCGTTGCGTGAACGAAGAGCGGTCGCTGATGCTCGTACGCCCCTGTCAATCGAAAGGTCGTGCTCCCGATTTGCGGCGACTCGAAACGCGCTCCGCCCGCCTCGACAAGGAACGGATCCGTGTAGTCGCTGCCGAACTCCTGCGCCGCGAGACTATTCATCGCCCCGGAACGTTCGGCGACGTCGCCGACGTCGCGAAAATCCTTCTCGCCGAAAAGCCGCAACGAGCCGAGCGAGGGACGCGCGAGCGTCAATCCGCCGCCCCCCTTTGCCTCGTGGTCGGCAAAGCCGTAGCGCGCTCGCCCGTCGATCGACACGCCGCCGCCCAACACCTTCGAGAGTCCCGATCCGACGGCCGGCCCCTCGACCCGATTGACGTGCGCGAGGTCCGACGCGCTGCGCGCCGACATCGCGGCCCGTTGCGGGCGGGCGAGTGCCTGCGCTCGGACCAGCTGGCGGACTTCCTCCTGCACTCGCTGGATATCGGCGTCAGTCACCGCACGAACATCGGGCGGCAGCGAGTCGAGAATCTTCCCCTTCCACGGGTAACGCGACGTGACGTCCGGGGGCGCTTGCACGATCTCCGGACCGGTGAAAATGACCGGCGGCAGTGAGAGGTTGAAGCGGTAGTCGCCGATCTCCCAGCGCCCGCGGATAATCCCGCGCGCCGGGAAATCCATCCACGTCCCCGAGCGCCGGATTTCAACTTGTTGGTGGCTCGGAAGCCAGAATCGCCCGCCAACGAGCCGGTTCTCGAGCACGACGGCCAGTTCCTCGAGCGAATTGTCGAGGAAGGCAGCTCTCGTGAAACCCAAGTTCATGCGCACGACTTGGCCGCCCGATGGATCGATGTAGACCGCGCCGACGACGCGCGGCTGGCGATCGTCCTTCGGCCGGACCTTCACCTCGTAGACATGTATTCGTTGCGTCCCGGTGCCGATCGCAAAGCTGTCCGTGAGGGCGAAGTCGTACTCCCGGAGCCCCAACGCCGACAGCGGATGCGGCACGTCGCGAACCTCGTCGCCCTCGCCGATGCGGATGATGTTCGGGAAGTTGTTTTGAACGATTCCGAGGTGGTCCCGATGGTACGCGATGTCGGTCGGCAGGAGCAGCGTATCGCGCCGGCCAATGATCCGCTGCTTGCTCAGGTTGGGCGCGCGCCAGTAAACTTCGAGCTCGAGCTCGTCCGTCTTGATGACCTTCGGCGGTGTGCGAAGGCCTTCGCCGAGCTGTGCGAGGAACGTGACGTACCCATGGGCGGAGGCCTGGTAGTCCGCGAGCCCGGTATCGGCGAGCTGCTCCGCGCGACGGCGCGTCGCTTCTTGGGCGAGCGACAAACTGCGCGGGTCATTCCAGGTCTGCGCGCCGGCGGGTGCGCCGGCACCCAACACACTCGTTATCGCAACGAACCACCACGCGGCGCGTTTCACGTCGCGCATCGAAGGAAACAACGCATGAATTGCGAATATCGTCGAGCGCTCGGACTGGGGCAACAGCATCGATGAGCCGACAATCTCGTGTCTCGCGTCCCGCGGCTCGTGTCTCCTGACGAGTTCCGTGAGTACGTCCACCGAGTAGCCACCGGATCGCGCCGATTGGTGCCGGTCTGGCGCGACGTGCTGCTCGACACCGACACGCCGGTGGCGGCGTTCGCCAAGCTCCGACAGGATCCGTTCGCATTTCTCCTTGAATCCGCGCCCGCCGGCAGTGAGATGTGGGCGAGGTACACGTTCATGGGCAGCGCGCCGCGCGCCGCCTGGCGTCTCGCCGATGGCGTCGTGCACGATTGGACGGCCGACCGCGGCTGGCACAACGAACGACGGCCGGACGATCCGCTCGCCGATCTCGAGGCACTGCTCACCGCTGACGACCCCGTCGACGCGCCGGAGATCGGCGAGTTCTGGAGCGGCGGCGTGGGCTTCTTTGGCTACGACGTTGCACGCCTGATCGAACGCCTGCCAACGCCGCCGGCCCGCGGCGTCCAGGTCCCCGACGCCCTGTTCGTGTTCACGAACGTCCTCGTGATCTTCGATAACCTGCGTTCGGGAGCGCGCGTCGTCGCGGCCACGCGCGTGTCGGCCGATGACTCCGATGCCGCGTTGAATGCCGCCTATGAAGCGGCGACGAAGGCGATCGATGCGACCGTCGCTCGACTCCGCGCGCCGGGAAGCCTCAAGCCACTCGACCTCGACCCGAATGCCGAACCCGCCGAAGGGCAGTCGAGGTATGACAAGGACAAGTTCCTGCAAGACGTCGAACGGATCCGCCAGTACATCATCGCGGGCGATGCCTTTCAGGTGCAGCTCGCGCGGCGCATCGATGTTCCGCTCGACTTCGCGCCGTCGGATCTCTACCGCGCGCTCCGCGTCATCAATCCATCGCCGTACATGTATCATCTCGTGTTGGATGGCGTGGAGATCGTCGGCAGCTCGCCGGAGTTGCTCATCCGCGTCAGCGCGAGCGGTACCGTGACGCTCCGTCCGATCGCCGGCACGCGGCGGCGCGGACGGTCGGCGGAAGACGACTCGCGCATGACCGATGAGCTGATGAACGACGAGAAGGAGCGCGCCGAGCACCTGATGCTCGTCGATCTTGGACGCAACGACGTCGGGCGTGTCGCGTCGTATGGATCGGTTCGCGTCTCCGACCTGATGGTGGTCGAACGCTATTCCCACGTGCTGCACCTGGTCAGTCAGGTGGATGGTCAGCTCCGGCCTGGGCTCACCGCGATGGACGCCTTTCGCGCCGGCTTCCCGGCGGGTACCCTCACTGGGGCACCAAAGGTCCGAGCGATGGAGATCATCGACGAAATGGAGCCGGAACGACGTGGGCCGTACGGCGGCGCGGTTGGCTATATCAGTGCCGGCGCGAAGCGGATGGACCTCGCGATCACGATTCGCACCTGCGTGATCGCCAACGGAACGGCCTCCGTACAATCGGCGGCCGGCGTCGTCTACGACTCGGTGCCCGAGCGAGAATTCCTCGAGCACCAGAACAAGGCACGCGCGCTGCTCGCCGCGATCGGGCAAGCGCGCGCCGCGCGGTCACGGCCGAGCTAGATGCCATTTCGGCTCCAGAGCACTGAATCGACCTATGGATATTCGCTCCCCGAAACCGCCTCGGTGGTCGTTGGGCGCGCGCCGACCAGTGATTTTCCAATCATCGATCCGACCATCTCGCGGCGCCATGCGCAGATCCTGAGGCAGGACGATCGCATCCTCGTTCGCGATCTCGGATCGAGTAACGGCACGTACGTCAACGGCGAACGCATCGAGTCGGTCGAGCTCAAGCCGGGCGACATCGTGACGTTTGGGAAGGTCAAGTTCCGGTTGGAGGAACTCGACCGCCGTACGCCGGCGTCCACGGCTGCGGCCCCGTCTCCGTCCGAGACGACGACCGGGTCGACGATCGTCCGCCAGCGATCGGTGTTCGACGCGTCCGACATCGCGGCGGACGACAAGAGCCGCAAGACGCTGGCGACGCTTCTCGAGGTCTCCAAGGGACTCGGCAAGACGGCGGATACCGACGCCCTGCTCGACAAGATCGTCGGCTATGCCTATCAGATCCTCGCTGTCGATCGTGTCGCCATTCTCCTTTTGGACGAGAAGAATGAACTGGTCGCGAAAATTGCGCGCGACCGCCGCGGCGCCGACAACGCGCGCGCCATTCCGCAATCGATCGCGCGCACCGCGCTCAACGATCGCGTCGCGATTCTGACCGACAACGCCGGTGAGGACACCCGCTTCACGGGACAGTCGATCGTCATCCAGCAGATCCGGTCGGCGATCTGCGTGCCGCTCATGGGCAGCGAGAAGCCGCTCGGTGTGCTCTATGTCGATCACGCCGGCGATGCCCGGGATTTCGCCGACGAAGACTTCGACCTCTGCATCGCCTTCGCCGGAATCGCGGCAGTGGCGATCGAGAACAGCCAGTTCTCGCAGCGCATCCAGCGCGAGGCCCTCGCCCGCAGCAACTTCGAGCGCTACTTCACGCCGCAGCTCGCCAAACGAATCGCCGACTCGGCGGAGACGATTCGCCTCGGCGGTGACAAGCGCACCGTGGCCGTGCTGTTCAGCGATGTGCGCGGCTTCACGACGCTCGCCGAATCGATGCGCCCCGAGGACATCGCCAGCCTGCTCACGGAATACTTCACCGAAATGGTGGACTGCGTTTTCCGAAACGAGGGCGCGCTCGACAAGTTCATGGGCGACGAGATCATGGCGCAGTGGGGCGCGCCGATCGGGACCGAGCACGACGCCGATCACGCGATGAACGCGGCACTCGAGATGATCCGCGAGCTTCGGACACTCAATGACATGTGGCGCGCGAAGGGACGCCCGGAGCTCCAGGTCGGAATCGGCTTGAGCTTCGGCGAGGTGTTCGCCGGCAATATCGGCTCGGAGCAGCGGCTGGAGTTCACCGTCATCGGCGACACGGTCACCGTCGCGAACCGGCTGTGTTCGGCCGCTGGTCCGGGGGAGATGCTCGTGTCGGAAGAATTCCGCCGCGCCCTCAAGCAGCCGCCGGCACTCGAGCAGTGCCCGCCGATGGAACTGAAGAACAAGAGTCAGCCCGTCACCGTGTATCGCGTCACGCCATCGTGACCGAAGCGTCGCGCGCCACGCCGCCGGGCTGGATCGCGCTCACGGTCGGCGCGGCCCATGCCGTCTGCCTCGACACCGCGGCGACTGACATTCGCGAGGCCCTTCGGGCGGGCACGCTCTACGAGTTTGCGGCCACACGCGCCGATGCGCGCGCGATCGCTGGCCGCGGCACTGCGTACGTCGCGTCGCTGCCCGGTGGCGATCGGGTTGTCGTCCGACACAATCGCCATGGCGGCGCGCTCGCGCCACTGACTCGCGACCTTTTTCGCGCGCCCACTCGCGCTCCACTCGAGCTCGACATTTCCGAGGAGCTCCGTCGGCTTGGGATTCCAACCCCGGTCATGCTCGCCTATGCGGTCTACCCGGCCGCGCCGGGTCTCTGGCGCGCCGACGTCGTGACTCGTTATGTGTCGCCGAGCGCCGACCTCGCCGCGGTGTTGTTATCCAATGACGGCGAGCTGCGCACCGAGGCGTGGGACGCGACCGCACTGCTCCTCCGAGCGATGTCGGCCGCGGGTGTCCGGCACCATGACCTCAACGCCAAGAACGTGCTGCTTCATCTACGGAACGATGCACAGCCGCTGGCCATGGTGCTCGACGTCGATCGCGTCGTGTTCGGCGAACCGCCGGAGCGCGCGCTGGAGGCGAATATGAGCCGGCTTTTTCGCTCACTCCGAAAGTGGCGGTCGCTCTACGGCGCCCGCGTCGGCGAATCAGAGATCGACGCGCTGGCGCGACGGGTCCGCGAGACGACGGCCGCGCCCTCGATGACACGTTCGTAGACTTCAATCGTGCGATCGGCCATGCGCTCAACCGAAAACTCAGCCGCCCGCGCCCTCGCTCGTGAAGCGAGACGCGCGGCGAGCTGTTGGTCGGTGACCAGACGCGCGATCGAGGACCCGAGGCCTTCCGGGTCGCGGACATCCGCAAGAAGCCCGCATTCGCCGTCCACGATAACTTCCGGAATGCCACCCGCCCGTGTCGCCGCGATTGGCCGTCCGAAGGCAAGCGCATCGAGCAGCACGGAGCCCATGCCTTCTTCGCGGGAGCTCAAAGCGACGACGTCGGCGGCGGCCAGCAGGGCGTCCGCGTCGGTACGGTATCCGGCGAGATGAATCGCGCCATCCAGCATCAACGTGTGAATCTCACGTTCGACCTCGCCGCGAAGCGCCCCGTCTCCGACGAGGAGCGCCTGCAGCGCCGGCACGAGGCGACGCGCGTGAGCGATTGCGCGCACGAAGTTGATTGGATCCTTATGCCCGACGAGCTGCGCGACCTGAACGACGAGTGGCGCGCCGCGCTGCACACCGAGATCCGCGAGTGTGGCCTCCGGCGCGGGCGCGACGGCACGATGCACGTCCACGCCGTCGGGCACGACGGTGACCAACGACGGGTTGATGCCGCCATCGACGAGGACGCGACGCACCGCATTGGACACCGCGACGATCGCCGCGGCGCGTCCATACTTCCATCGCGTTCCGGCGTTGGTGCGCAGCGGAAAATCGACCCGGCGCGCGACGACCATCGGTGTACCCGTCCCAATCGTCGCCAGGGCGCCGACGGCCACGGCATGCGCTGTGTGTGCGTGAACGACCTCGATGCGTTCACGCCGGATCGCCGCGTGGAGTTGGAGGGCCGCACGCGGGTCCAGCTCACCCAGCGGACTGCACGGCACGACATCGAGCCCGGCTTCGGCGGAGCGGAGCGCCAGAGGTTCGCGCGCGCGCGCCGCGACGACCGACCGATGACCGCGCCGCGCAAGCTCGGCGGCGAGCCAAAGCGCCTGTCGCTCGCCGCCCCGCCAGCCGTGCTCCGTATCGATATGCAGCACACGAAGTGTCACCGCGCGCAACTTTCTCGCCTCGGGCTCAGCGCGCAAGCCTCAGGAGGAAACGCGCGATGCGGAAGGTCGACGTGATTCAGCGCATTCTCGTCGTTGCGTTGGACAACCTCGGCGATCTCGTGTTCGCGTCGGCGCTCGTCCCGCCGATTCGTGAAGCATTTCCGTCGGCGGCCATCGGCGTTCTCTGCAAGGAATACACGGCGGCGGTGGCGCGACTGATCCCGTCGGTCGATCAGATATTCGCCGGGGACCCGCTCTGGGCAGTTTCGCCCGGGCAGCCGCGCCCTTCGCTTGGGCGATTCGCCCGGACGCTCCTCGAGGTGAGGCGGGCGCGGTTCGACGCCGCGGTCCTCAGCGCCGCGCCTTGGCGTACAGCGGCTGCCGCCGCAGCAACCGGAATCCCGATTCGCATCGGAATGAAGCGTCATCGCAACGCCGCGTTTCTCACGAGCGTTCTGCCTGAGGAGGACCCGACCAAACCCGTGCTCGTCGAACAGGCACGATTGCTCGCCGAGCTCGGGATCGCCTCGCCCGCGCCGCGATATCGCCTCGATGCCTCGCGACTCGGAGGCGCGCGCGACGAGATAGCCCAACAGCTGACGAAGAAATTTGTCGCGCTGCATCCGTTCGCCGGCGCTCGCGACCGATGCGTGCCCCTCTCCGAATGGACCCAAGTTGCCTTCGGACTGCAGGCGCACGGCCTTCGCTCGCTCTGGGTTGGGACGACGCGCGAGCTGGACGAGCTTCGCCGGTCGGTCACGCACCCAACGGGCTATTACGTCGATCGCATTCAGGCGGCCGGCGCTGCCGCCGGTTCACTCACCGTGACCGCGGCCGCGTTGTCGCTCGCGTCGGGATTCATCGGTCACGACTCGGGACCACTACACGTCGCGGGAGCGGTCGGCGTTCCGGTTGTCGGCGTGTTCGCGCCAGGACAACCCCAGCGAACTTTTCCGCAGGGCATCGGCCCATGGCGAATGATTCACCGTTCGACGCCGAATGAGATCGGCGGCGGCGATCTGCTGCGCGAGATCGCGGATCTCGGTCTATTTTCCGCCCAATGATCGACGTTCCGCTTCAACGCGTCTGCATCGTGATGATGAGCGCCGTCGGCGACGCGGTGCACGTGCTGCCGGTCATCAACGCCATCAAACGTCGCTCGCCGCGAACGCACATCACCTGGGTTCTTCAGCCGGGACCCGCGACGCTCGTTCGCGGACATCGCTCGGTGGACGACATCGTGCTGTTCGATCGGTCCCGCGGATGGCGGGCGTTCACTGACGCGCGTCGCCAGCTCGCGACGCGCCGGTTTGACGTCGTGCTGGCGCTCCAGGTCTACTTCAAGGCCGGCATCGTCACGAGCTTCACCCGAGCACCGATAAAGCTCGGCTTCGATATGGCCCGCGCGCGCGACGCGAATTGGTTGTTCACCACCCGTCGGATTCCACGGCACGAGCCGCAGCACGTGCAGGATCAATACTTCGAGTTTCTGACTGAGCTCGGCGTGCCCCCCGAACCGGTCGAGTGGGATCTGGGGCCCTGGCCTGAGGAGCGACCGGTGCAGCAGGAATTCGTCGCTCGTTTCGATCGGCCCTTGGCGTCGATCGTTGTGGCGACGAGCAAGCCGGAAAAGGACTGGATTCCCGAGCGGTGGGCCGAAGTTGCCGACGCGCTCTATTACGATTTCGGCCTGCAGCCGCTGCTCGTCGGCGGCCGTTCCCCGCGCGAGCTGGCCGCGGAGCGAGTCATCTTCGATCGCGTAAAGCACCCCGTACAATCCGCGCTCGGCAGCGGTTTGCGAAAGCTCGTCGGTATCTTCGACGCGTCCTCGCTCGTGCTCTCACCGGACACTGGACCGCTCCACATGGCCGTCGCGCTCGACCGGCCCGTCGTGAGCTTGATGGGCTACACGAACCCGAAGCGCACCGGGCCATACCGCCGATTTCATGATTTGCTCATCGACGCGTACGGCGATCCGGGAGAGAACTACCCGATCAGCATGGAGAATCGTCAAGGACGGATGCCGCGCATCACCGTGCGCGACGTCCTCGAGCGAGTCGAGCACTGGCGCGCCGCCTATCAGTCCGCGGAGATCGGACCGAAATCGTAGCGCAAACCGGCATCGCGCAGCAGCCGTGCCAGGCGATTGAGTGCGAGTCCCATCACGGCGAAGTAGTCTCCGTCCACCCGGTCGACGATGGTTGCCCCGAAGCCCTGAATCCCGTAGGCGCCCGCCTTGTCCATCGGCTCGCCGGTATCGATGTACCGATCGATCTCGTCGTCGGAGAGCGATCGAAAGGTCACGCCGACTTCTTCCACACCGGACAACGTACGGCCACGCCACGCAACCGCGACGCCGGTCATCACGACGTGCGATCGGCCGCTGAGCCGACGCAGCATTTGCTTTGCGTGCTCGTGATCGCGGGGCTTACCGAGGACGTCGCCGTCCACCACGACGATCGTGTCGCTGCCGATCGTAACCGTGTCCGGCCCCGCGATCGCCGCAATCGTTTCCGCCTTGCCTCTCGCCAAACGCTCGGCGTGTGCGGCGGGCTGCTCGTCCCGGAAGTACGACTCGTCGATGTCCGCCGGCCGCACTTCATGGTCGATGCCGACAAGTCGAAGCAATTCGCGACGCCGAGGCGACGCCGAGGCCAGAATCACCCGCGGGTTGCTCATCGCTCGAGCCATAGGGTGACCGGTCCGTCGTTCACGAGCTCGACTTCCATCATCGCGCCGAACTCGCCCGTCGCGACTGTCACACCGCGCTCGCGCAACAGCGCGATGAACCGCTCGTAGAGTGGGATCGCCTGCTCGGGGCGAGCCGCGTCGACAAAGCTGGGCCGCCTGCCCTTCACGGCGTCGCCATAGAGAGTGAACTGTGAGACGACGAGGAGCTCGCCGCCGCTCTCGAGAACCGACCGGTTCAGTTTGTTGTCGTCGTCGGCAAAGATGCGCAGGGCAACGATCTTGTCCGCCATCCAAGTCGACTGCTCCTCACCGTCGGTGTGCGTGAAGCCGACGAACACGACGGCGCCGGGGCCGATTTTCCCGATCACGTTGCCGGCGACACGGACTTCCCCGCGTCTCGCCCGTTGAATGAGTGCTCTCATCGCCATGAACACTATCGCCGGCGCAAAATCCCCAACCAGCGATCCCACTCCGGACGTAACAGCCGCCATGAAATGAAAAGCTCCCGATGGGGTCAGACCCCATCGGGAGCTTTTCATTGCGGCGCAGGGTCGCCGGGTTAGGCAGCGACCGGTTCGGCGACGCTTGCCTGCTTCACGACCTCGACGTCGATCGTGAGCTTGACCTCGTCGCTCACGAGAACGCCGCCCGTCTCGAGCGCCTGGTTCCAGTGGAGTCCGAAGTCGGTGCGATTGAGCTTGCCCGAGGCGCTAAAGCCGGCGCGCTCATTTCCCCACGGATCCTTGCCTTCGCCTTCCAGCGTCGCTTTGAGAGCGACTTCGTGGGTGACGCCACGAATCGTCAGATCGCCGACCACGCGGAACTCGCCGTTGCGCGGGTCGCCCTCGATGCGCTTGCTCACGAAGTGAATGTTCGGGAACTGCTCGACATCGAAGAAGTCCGGCGACCGGAGATGGTTGTCGCGCATCTCCTGGCGCGTGTCGACGGATCGCACATCGATCGTCGCGTCCACTTTGGAATTCTTCGGATTCTGCTCGTCGATGATCACCGTTCCGGCCACCGCTCCAAAGCGGCCGCGAACGGTCGCGATCATCATGTGGCGAACGGAGAACCCGACTTCGGCGTGCGTCGGATCGATGGTCCATTTAGTCGTCTGAGTGTTGCTCATTTGCGTTTCCTCGGATTGTTGGGTACTAAACTCTGCGATACTGTACTGTCTTCTTATCGACGGTCTATATATGAACTTCCTGGGCAAATAAGGGGCCTACTTCAGGTGCGCGAGCAACCTCACCAGCGTCGCCCGATCCTCGACCGGGACGCTCGACGCCACCGCGTCCTGCAGCCTCGTAACCTCTTTGCTTCCCTCAGCCTGCCGGTCTCGACCGGCCTCGGTGATCTCGGCTTTCACGCTGCGTCGATCCGTCGGGCACGCCACTCGTCGTACGAGGCCGTCCGCTTCAAGGCGGTCGACCAACTGGGTCATGTTCGAACGGACGCAGCTCAATCGGCTCGCGAGCTCCCCTAGCGAAAGGGCTTCCCCAGCCGAAACGAGCTCCTTGAGCACCGAATACTTCGGCATCGACAGATGAGCCTTCTCGAGCGCTTCCTCGAGTTTGTCTTCGAGCGCGTGCGCCGCGTGGATGACCGAGAAAATGGTCTCGTCCGCTAGAGCGCTGCTGGCTCCGGGTCGTCCGTCAATATCGTTCATGCATGAATTGTACATATATCTAATGCGGACGTCAAGTATGACTTTTGGCGGCGGGCGGCGGGCGGCGGGCGGCGGGCGGCGGGCGGCGCAAACCTGTCATCCTGAGGAGCGCAAGCGACGAAGGACCTGCTGTCCTTGACTAGTAACCAGCCACAGACAGCAGGTCCTTCGCTGCGCTCAGGATGACAGGCCAGTATCGCCGTTCTTCCCGTCGCCCGTCGCCGCAGTTATTCGACCGTAACCGACTTCGCCAAATTCCGCGGCTGGTCCACGTTCAGTCCCCGCTTCACGGCGATGTAGTACGCGAGCAGTTGAAGGGGGATCACAGTGAGAATCGGGTAGAGCATGTCGATCGTCTGCGGAACGCGGATCTCGTAGTCGATCATGCCCTCGAGATCGGGCTCGTCCTGGCTCGTGATGCAAATGATCTTGCCGCCGCGCGCTTTCACTTCCTGGATGTTCGACACCACCTTGTCGAACACGGCGTCGTGCGGCGCGATGAAGACGACGGGCATCTCGGAGTCGATCAGCGCGATTGGACCGTGCTTCATTTCCGCGGCCGGATACCCCTCGGCGTGGATGTAGCTGATTTCTTTCAGCTTGAGAGCACCCTCGAGCGCTACCGGGAAGTTGTAGCCCCGGCCCAGATACAAAAAGTTCGTCGCGTTCTTGAAGCGCTCGGCGATCGCCTCGATTTCCTTGGCGGAGTCGAGGATGGTTTGGATTTGATCGGGCAGGCCGAGCATCGCCGTCGCGATCTCCCGGCCCTTTACCACCGACATGTTGCGGAGACGCGCGAGCTTTAGCGTGAACAGCGCGAGAGCGATCACCTGACTCGTGAACGCCTTCGTCGACGCGACGCCGATCTCGGGGCCGGCGTGGAGGTAAATGCCGCCATCGTCTTCGCGGGCAATCGTCGAACCGACCACGTTCACCAACCCGAGCGTCTTCGCGCCACGTCGCTTCGCCTCACGCATCGCGGCCAGCGTGTCAGCCGTCTCTCCCGACTGTGAGACGACGACGCACAACGTCTTGTCGGTGACGATCGGGTTTCTGTAGCGGAATTCCGACGCGTACTCGACTTCGCAGCGAATGCGGGCGTTCTCTTCGATGTACAGCTCACCGATCAGACCCGAGTGCCAACTCGTGCCGCACGCCGTGATGATGACCTGGTCGAATGACTGCAGCTCTTCCTTGGTGAGATTGAGGCCGCCGAGCTTGGAGAACCCCTCTTCGACGACCAGGCGTCCGCGCATCGTGTTCTGGATCGTCTGCGGCT
>JAICJQ010000082.1 GCA_025928335.1 Gemmatimonadaceae bacterium | reverse complement strand
CCGAAGTCGTGCCACGTTCCGTATGCGTGACGGAGCCGGATCGTGGTCTGCCCCGCGTCAATACCGACGCCGAACATGTCGAAATCGAAATTGGCGAACACGTCACCGCGACGCGTCGGGAATGTGGCTTTCACGCCGAATCGACTCTGCCGCGGGCTGAGATACGAATGGCCGTCCGCGCCGAACTCGTCGGGGTTGGAGGGAAGTCTGGACGGCCGGTTCACGTCGAACCACTGCGGATTGTTCCGCTTGAAGTCGACGATGAAGTCGCCTTGGCCAAATCCGTAGATGTCGAACTTGGGTGTCGTGTCCTTCGTCGCTTGCGCGCGCGCGACGCCGCAGGCGAGGCCGACGAACAGCGCGGCGGCGACGATCTGTCGCGCCCGCGGCATTCGCGTTGTATGTGGACTTCTCATCACGCCTCCCTATTTCAGATGCGCGGCTTCCCACGCGCGCACCTTGCGCCGTGCCGTGTCGAACAGCCGCTCGTAATTCCCGACGCGGACCTTTGCCCGTGCGTCGGGTGACAACGCCGCCCACAACGGGGCGTACATGTTGTCCGTGGTCAGATAGGCGGCCGCCGAGCGCGGCGAGAGCGCATCCGTCCCGAACAAGAAGCGATCAGGGTATCGATTGATCAGAGTCGCCGCGGCTTGCACCGTCTCCGGCGTGCTGACGAAGTATTTCGCGACGACATCCCACGAGATGTCGAAGTACAGGTTCTTGTAGGCAGAGTCGGCGAGCATCGCCTCGAGCACCTTGGCGTGATTCTTCACCGGGCGCACCACACGGCCAACACCGGTGTGTGCCCAGATGATCGTCGTCCCAGGGTGGCGGCGAACGAGCGCTTTCATATCGTCGAGATACGCCGGATGGGCCGTATCGGCGGCGAACGGCACGTCCATGTCGTTGTGGATCAGCACCACAAGGCCGATGTCGGCCGCCGCGGCGAAAATGGTGTCGAGCGCCGGGTTGAGCAGACTGGCCGGTCCCGGCTGCGCTTTGTCCGATACGAATTCTTTGTGGATGCTGAATTCGCCAATCCCGCTGAACACGCCCGGGAACGTCGCCAACACTCGGCGAATGTGGTCGGCCGCATAGAGGTCGCCGGGGTTGAAGCCGGTGATCATCGGGTCGAACCGTGCCTGCTGCGCCGGCGTGAGCGACCGATATTGCATCGCGATGAACGCATCGGTGAACGAGTAGTAATAGAGCGGCGCGTCGGACTGGAGATAGTAGGTCGGTCCGCGATCGCCGTTGACATCGGCGCGCCATTCCTGCTGCAGCGGGATACCGAACAGCGCGACGCGGCCGACGCTGTCGCCCATCATCTTCAGAACTTCGTGAATATCAGGCCCGTGCTGGACGTAGTTCGTCAAGTGAAAGTGCGCATCGTTCAACGCGACGCTGGCGCCGTCTCCCGCTTGCGCACCGGCGCCGGTCGCCACCGACGCGCTAAGGGCGACCGCGCGGGTCAGCGCGCGTAATGAGCATTTCCTGATGATCGGGGCAACGGAGCAGTTCGATGGCACGGCGCCCAAGTTGGCCAGACGTGGCGCGCGTGCTCCATTGGTCCTTGGTTGTACCGCGCGTGCTCGGCTGCCGTGTTGGGCGAAGGTCGCATGGTTCGCGGTCGCGCTCGCGCGAATCATCTGTCTTCACAATGGCTCAGCGACGATAGAGACTGCGATGACCACGCCCCACCGCGGGATCCGACAGCGTTACCTCCTCGCCGCGATCGCGATCGGCGCGATGATCGGCTCGGCGAGCGCGGCGGCCCAGGATGCCGATCCGCTCCCCGTCAACAAGGACACCTTGTACAGATTTCCGAATACGATCGCGGGCGAGTTCACGCCCGGTACGGGCTACAACGTCATCGCAACGAAATTCGGCAGCCTGAACATCAGCATGTACGGTCTGTTCCGGTATCTGAACCAGAATCCGGGCGGGCAAGTCTGGACCGACCATCTCGGCCAACCGCGAGTGAGCAACCTGCAGAATTCGCTCAACTGGCAGCGCACGATGGTCTGGCTCACAGGTTTCTTCTACGATCCGCGATTCCGCTACAACATCACGAGCTGGTCGCTCGGCTCGACGCAGCAGACGTTGATCTTCGGGAACGTGCAATTCATCGCGTCGAAGTGGTTCGTCGGCGGGGTCGGGATCGTTCCAACACTCACCGCGCGCTCGATGCAGGGATCATGGCCGTTTTGGGCCGGCTCGGATCGGTTGTTGGCCGAAGAATTCTTTCGCGGCGGCTTTTCGTAGGGGGCCTTCGCCACCGGCGAGATCGCGCCGCGGCTCTTCTACACGCTTTCCGTCAACAACAACCTGAGCCAACTCGGCCAGGTCCAAGCCAACGACAGCCGCGACCTCGCGTATAGCGGAAGCATGCGCTGGCAGCCGACGACGGGTGAGTTCGGCCCACGTGGCGGTTTTGGAGATCTCGAATATCACACGCGCGTCGCGACGCACTTTGGGTTCTCGGCCGCGTCGAGCCGCGAATTCCGCGGCGCGCCCGACGATCAACCGCCGGTCGCGTCGCAGGTCAAACTCTCCGACGGCACCAACCCGTTCGAGACGGGAACGATCGCGCCAGGCGTCACGGTGAGAAATCTCGACTACCGCGAGCTGGCGATCGACGCCGGCGCGAAGTATCGCGGCTTCTCGCTCCAAGGCGAGTACTACTTCCGCACGCTGAACAATTTCGTGGCGAATGGTCCGCTCCCACTTTCGTCGATCTACGATCACGGATTCATGGCGGAGGTGGGATACATGGTCGTTCCAAAGCGGCTCAATCTCGACGCCTTCGGCGGCTACATCACCGATCAATTCCGGCGTTTCCCGTGGGAGGCGGGTGGTGGCCTCAACTTCTATCCGTCCGGTACGCGCAGTTGGAGACTCAACTTGCACATCATGCATGTCGACAAGTGTCCATCGAGCTCCTTCTTCGGCTACTATCTCGCCGGCCAAACGGGAACGACGCTGTCGCTAGGCACTGACGTGCTGTTTTAGTCTCGGGCCGGTCCAGGTCTTCATCTTCTCGCGCCGCCGGTTTAGTTTCGATAAGCGGTGTGGTATTTCTCTCGCGCCGTAAGCCGATGCAACGCCAGGTGTTGGGGAGGTGGCCGAGAGGCTGAAGGCGGCGGTTTGCTAAACCGTTATACGGGCAAAACCCGTATCGAGGGTTCGAATCCCTCCCTTCCCGTCCGAGAGCCCGCCGAACGGCGGGCTTTCGTTTTAACAGCCATCGCGATCGCACGTCATGTCACCGGACCGACTTCGCTTCGCGCCATCCCCGACGGGGTATCTCCACGTCGGCGGCGCCAGAACCGCGCTGTTTAACTGGCTCTACGCCCGTCACTACGGCGGCCAGTTCTTGCTCCGCATCGAGGATACCGACAAGGCGCGGAGTACCGAAGAGAGCACGCGCGCCATCTTCGACGGTTTCCGGTGGCTCGGCTTGGACTGGGACGAAGAGGTCGTGCACCAGGGAGCGAACCTCGCGCGCCACCAAGCAGACGTCCGGCGACTGCTGGACGCCAATCGTGCGTACCGGTGTTTCTGCACCAGCGAGGAGCTCGATGAGCAGCGAGCCGCGGCGAAAGCGCGCGGCGAGGCGTTCAAGTACGATCGACGCTGTGACCGGTTGCTGACCGCCGACGTCGAGCGGCGAATTGCGTCGGGGATGCCGTTTGTCGTGCGCTTTCGGATGCCCGAGGGCACGACCTCGTGGAACGACCTCGTCCATGGCACCATCAGCTTCGCGAACGAGGATATCGGCGAGGGGGACTTCATCATCCTGCGATCAGATAGCACGCCGATCTACAACCTCGCCGTCGTCTCGGATGACATCGCCATGCGAATCACGGTCGTCATGCGCGGCGACGACCACGTGTCGAACACGCCGAAACAAATTCTACTGTATGAGGCTCTCGGCGCCGGCGTACCGAAGTTCGCCCATCTGCCGATGATTCACGGGCCCGACGGCAAGAAGTTGAGTAAACGCCACGGTGCCACCGCGGTAGGCGACTACGAGCATATGGGAATTCTTCCCGACGCGATGCTCAATTTCCTGGCGCTGCTGGGTTGGTCGCCGGGTGGCGACATCGAGGTGATGACCCTGCCTCAGATGGTCGAACTGTTTTCAACAGATGGATTGTCGAAGAAGGCGGCGATCTTCGACATGACGAAGTTGGAGTGGATGAACGGGCAACACTTGAGCATGACGAGCGCGGCGGATCTGGCAACACGTCTGATCCCTCTGATCCTGTCCGCCGGCCTCGCGACAGATGAGGATCTCGTCGCGCGGCGGGATTGGTTGTATCAGCTGATCGAGCTGTTGAAGGTGCGCGCGCGCACGCTCGATGACATCGTGCGTCAGGCGGCTCCGTACTTCATCGAGACAGTGGAGTACGATGCCGAGGCGGTCGCCAAGGGATGGAAAGATCGCGAGGCGACGCAAACGATTCTTCGCGCGTCACGTGATACGCTCGCATCGGCGCCAAGGTGGACGACGGACGCGCTCGAGCCCGAGTTGCGTCGCCTTGCTGAACAAATTGGCATCGGAGCAGGAAAGATCTTTCAACCGTTGCGCATCGCGCTCACCGGCGTGGCGGCGAGTCCCGGCATCTTCGACGTACTCGTGCTTCTCGGACGTGAACGCTCGCTCGCGCGCATCGACGCGGCTCTGAGACGTTTGGCCCATTGAACGTGTGTACAGCGTTGACCGACTTTACAGTGCACACGTACATTTACGCGCCACTGCCGACTAGCGAGCTCGCCTAACGAAAGAGCGTGCCGCGGTCGCCTCGCAGACGAACGGGGGCAACAGCCCATGCCAGACCAGCTCACGGAACTCGAGCAGCGAGTCTATCACTACATGATAGACTTTCTCGCCGCCAACACGTACCAGCCGAGCATTCGCGACATCGCTCGACAATTTCACATCAAGTCGACGAAGACCGTGTCCGACTTGTTGCACGCGCTCGAACGCAAAGGATACATCGAGCGCGATGAATCACGATCGCGCGGCGTGCGATTACTCGGATTCTCCGGTGGTGGACAGACACAACCGGTTCCGTTTTACGGACGCATCCACGCCGGTACGCCGTCGTTGTTGCCGGAAGATCGCAAGGGATTCATCACGGTCGATCGACGATTCCTCCCGACGAACGACACGTATTTTCTCAAAGTGAAAGGCGACAGCATGATCGGTCGCGGAATTCTCGACGGCGACTTCGTGCTGATCAGCCCATCGCTGACGTCGAAGAACGGCGACATCATCGCCGCGCGCCTCGGTGAAGACGCGACGATCAAGACACTGGCGCAGCGCGACGGGCGTGTCGTGCTCGAGCCGGCGAACGAGAACGACGCCGCGATGGAGATCTCGTCGAACGACGACTTCGCCGTGCTCGGCGTCGTCTGCGGCGTCTATCGGCCGTTCTGGGAGCAGCTCGAGGAGCCGACGCTGACGAATGGTCCGATGCACGCGGCAAGCAGCGGGAACGGCAACGGCAACGGGCCGGTCGGCGGCTGAGCGAAAGCTCAGCGCGGCGCGACCTCGTTCGCGACAGCGTTACGGAACGATCGGGGACGGCTTGGACGGTTTGTCCTTGTCGTCCTGCTCGCACTTCTCGCGCTCTTTGCGCTCCCGGATTCGACGCACCGCCGCGCGGAAGTCGTCCTCGCTCATTCCCTGCGAGTGCATGTAGATGTCGTTCTGGATCCACTGCGCGTTGCGCGCTTCGATGACGCGCGTGCCATCGACGCCGATGCCGCGGTTGAACGGCAGCGCGGCAAGGATCATCGACGGGATCTTGAACTTGCCGAGGTAGACGTACTGGGAATCGATTCCGTATTTCTGCCCGCCGCGCTCGAAGGTCCAGTCGCGCGGATCCTTTCCCTTGTGCTCCTCGGCGGCGACTTCCGCCTCGCGGTACGCGTAGTAGATGGCCTTCACCGCGCTGTCGTTTCGCTCACCTTGCGTGAGCGGAAGGCGTAGCGAGTTCGGGCGAAGCTCGATGCGCGGATCAGGCAACGCCGGCTCGACACCGGTCGCGACGCCCGCCGGGGCTCCGCCTGTTCCACCCGCGGTTCCCGACACCGACCCGACGCTGACCGTCGGCGGCGCGATCGGGGGCAGCGCGCTCGGTGTGAGGGCCGGAGCGAGCAGAGGCGCGGGCTTCACGGTGCGTTTCGGCGGCTGCTTCGTGGTGCTGGATCCGTTGCCGACCGGCTGGCGCGGCGCGGGCCGCGTCTCGACGTATTGAATGCGCGGAGCAATCTCCGCGTCGCGTCGCGGGCCGAACAACGCGGCGATCGGATACCGGAAGGTGATCGACGCGATCATCGCGATCACGACGACGTGAATCGCGATCGACCAGGCGATCGGCGCGCGCTGCTTTTTGCCCCGCTCGTACATCATGGCCTTCATGCGACGGCCGCTCCTAACGAGGCCAGCACACGGCCCGCGCGGCGGGCTGCCTCGGCAATGCGTTCCGGTGAGACGACGAACGAGATGCGGAAGAAGCCCTCGCCGCCGGCGCCGAAGCCCGACCCCGGCATGACAACGACGCCTTCCTCTTCGAGCAGCCGCTCGGCGAAGAGGGCGCTCGGGATCTCACCGGGGAGCGGGATCCACAGATACATCGTGGCGCGCGGCGTTTCGCAGGCGAAGCCGGCGTCACGGAACGCCTGGACCGCGGCGTCTCGTCTTGCCCGGAACGTTGCAACGTTACCGGGGACAAACGTCTCGTGGCTCTCGATCGCGGCGACGCCCGCCGCCTGGATCGCCATGAACTGTCCCGTGTCCGTGAACGACTTCACCTTGGTGAGCACCGCGGCGATGTCGGGCGAGGCGACAGCCCAGCCGCAGCGCCACCCGGTCATGTTGTACGTCTTGGACAGCGAGTGAAATTCGATCGCGACGTCGCGCGCACCGTCGATCTCGAAAATGCTCGGCGGACAATAGCCGTCGAAGGCGAGCTCCGAGTACGCGTTGTCGTACACAAGGAGAATGCCGCGTTCGCGGCAGGTGGCGACGACGCGTTCCAGATAGTCGCGCGGCGCGACGGCCGCCGTCGGGTTATTCGGATAGTTTAAATAGAGAACGCGCGTGTACCGGAGCACCTTCTCCGGGATCTCGTCGAGATCGACGAGAAAGTTGGTGCGCGGCCGGAGGGCGTATCGGTAGGGTTCGCCGCTGGCGAGCAAAGTCCCGCCCTGATACGCGTTGTACCCAGGCTCCGGGATGATGGCGTAGCGGCCGGGCTCGAGATAAGCGAGCGCGAGGTGCGAGATGCCTTCCTTCGAGCCGATGAGCGGCACGACTTCCGTCATCGGATCGAAGCGGACGCCGAACCGTTTGACCATGAACGCCGTCACCGCCTCACGAAACGGCACGAGGCCCATACCGAAGCCATACCGGCTCATCGCGGGCGTGTGGGCAGCCCGTTCCAGCGCGGTGAGGGCCGCCGGCGGTGGCGCGAGATCCGCGTCGCCTGCCCCGAGGTCGATCACGTCCACACCGCGGGCGGCCAATTCCCGCTTCTTCTGCGGGATCGTCGCCAACGGATATTCCGGCAACGTACGAAATCGGCCAGCGGGCTGAGGCGTCACTGAATATCCGTCACGGGGTTACGGACGCGGGAATGGCCCACGACCTCTACTTCTACCTCGTCTCCCGGCGAGAGTTTCCCCACACCGGCCGGCGTCCCCATGAGCACGAGATCACCCGGTTCGAGCGTCATGATGTGCGACACATAGGCAAGTACGTCAGGAATCGGAAAGACCATTTCAGCGCCGGTGGCGCGCTGGCGTTCTTGACCGTTCACGCGCGTCACCACGGTAAGACCGGACAGGTCATCTGGAGCAGGGACCGCCTCTCCGACCGGGCAGAACGTATCAAACCCTTTGGCCCGAGTCCATTGCGAGTCTGAACGCTGCAAATCGCGCGCTGTGACATCGTTGACTGCCACGACACTCTTGACGGCGTCTTTGGCTTCCGTGTTCGTCGCGCGACGCAACGTGTGGCCGACGACAACGCCAATTTCGCCCTCGAACTCCACCTGTTTCGACTGCGGTGGCAGCACGATCGAATCGCCGTTCTTGATCACGCTCGACTGCGGCTTAAGAAAAATTAGCGGTTCCTTAGGGACATCGTTCCCGAGCTCCTTGGCGTGCTCGCGGTAGTTCCGACCGACACAGACGATCTTCACGTGTTACCCGGCGTGATTGAAGGTTGGACCACAACTCGCGTTGTTTTATTTACGCGCGGCATCGTAGAAACTCTGGAGTTGCGGCAATAGATCCGACCATCGGCCAACGATCCGGCGGGCGGGCGGGAGCCCTTCCAGGAGACGACGGCCGTACGGCTTGGTGACGACACGTGGGTCCGCCACGACCACGACGCCACGGTCGAGGTTCGTACGAATGAGTCGGCCGAATCCCTGTTTGAGTCGTAACGCGGCGTGCGGAAGCATGTAATCGGCAAACGGATCGCCGCCCCGCTCGCTGATCGCTTCGCAGTGCGCCGCCGTGATCGGCTCGGTGGGGACGCGGAACGGCAGCTTGGCGATCAACAACGCGCGCAGCGCATCGCCCGGCACGTCGACACCTTCCCAGAATGACGAGGTTCCGAGCAGCACCGCGCCGCCGGAGTCTCGAAACCGGCCGAGCAAGGTGTCGCGCGATTCGTCGCCGTGGACGAGAATCGGCCAGCGGCGTTCCACGCCGCGCGCACGTAGCTCACTCGCCATCGCGCGCACGTCACGATGGCTCGTGAACAGAACGAACATGCCGCCGTTCGATGCGGTGGCGAGATCCATCGTGAGACGAGTGACCGCCGCAAAATGTCCGTTCGCGTCGACGTTCGGCGCGGGAACCTCGCTCGGCACGGCGAGGATCGCCTGCTCGCGATACTTGAACGGCGACGGGAAGATGCCGGTGCGCGGCTCGAGCTCCGGGTCGTCGAGACCGAGGCGTGTGCCGAGGAAGTCGAAGCGCCCCTCCGTGGCGAGCGTCGCGCTGGTGACAATCGTCGTCACCGATCGCTTGAAGAGATCCTCGCGGAGAATCGGAGCGAGGTCGAGGGGCACCGCCGACGCGCTGACGGCACGATCCCTTCCCTTCGCTTCGATCCATCGCACAGTCGCTTCTCGGCTCCCCGGATCGAGCGCGCGCCGCAATCCGTCGCCGGCGTTTTGCAAACGACGAATGACGGCGCGCATCTCGTTGAGCAGCGGCATCAACTCCTCCGACCGGTTGCCGCTCTCGAGACGTTCGCGCACGAGCTGCAACCCTTCGGCGAGCAGATCGATCTGGCCGAGGGTGTCGCCGAACGCGTCACGCAGGCCCGCTCGCCATACCCGATGCTCCGAGAACTCCTCGGTGAGCCGCAGCTGGATCTCGCCGCTCTCCTGCAGAAAGGTGTCGAGCAGATCGAACAGGACGCCGCTCTTCTCGCGCGCCGCGTACACGGCGGGCTGAAGACGAGTCATCACGAGATCGAGGCTCGCGACGCTGAGCAGGTCGTTCGATGCGGCGAGGCGCGCGATGAGGGCGTTCAACAAGCCTTTGCCGCGCCGCTCGAGTCGATTGAACAGGCGCGTGAGCGATCGCCGCGACACGGTCGAGCCCAGGTGTGTGGCTGCGGCGTCCTCGAGATGATGCCCTTCGTCGATCACCAACCGGTTGTAGGCGGGAAGGACCGCGGCCTCGCCCCAATTGCCGGATACGCGCCGCACCGCGATATCGGAAAGCAACAGGTGATGGTTGACGACGATGACGTCCGCTTGCGCCGCCTCCTTGCGCGCCTTGAACAGGAAGCACTTGTCGTACAGCTCGCAGCGCGCTCGCTGGCAGAGGTCCGGTTCCGCCGCGACTTCATCCCACACTTCGGGTCGCGGCGTGATCGTGAGATCACTCAACGACCCATCGCGTGTTCGCTCGGACCACTCTGTGATCGTATCGAGCTCCTGCTGAACGCCGTCGTCGAACAGCGCGTTGCCGGAGCCGCGCGCGTTTCGCAGGCGCAGGAGACAGAGATAGTTGCGCCACCCCTTGAGCAGGGCGAACCGAACCGGCTGATCACTCAACGCTTTCGCAAGGAACGGCAGATCTTTTTTGACGAGCTGTTCCTGCAGATTGATCGTGTTCGTCGAGACGACTGTCCGCTCGCCGTTCGCGGCGGCCCAACGGAGCGCGGGCACGAGATAGCCGAGTGATTTGCCGACGCCGGTTCCCGCCTCGAGAAGACCGACCCCGCCGTCGTTGTAGAGCCGCGCGATCTCGACGGCCATGGCGCGCTGGCTCGGACGGTCCTCATAGCGGGTGAGCGTTTGCGCGATCGCTCCGCCGGGCCCGAGGTCGTCGTCGACGGTCGAGAACTCGAGCGGCGAAACCTCGGCGCGCGATGGGACTTCGACGACGACGTAGAGGTCGGAGACTGCATTGTCGATGATGCCGAAGCCGATGCCATCGTCGTGAATCCGCGCTGCCACCTCGAGATCCGGGTTCGACGGCTCGAGCAACCCGGACGGGTGGTTGTGCACGAGCATCTCGCCGCGATTCGCGAACCCGGGCAGGGCGAGCACGCTCCGCGCGTCACCGCGGGCGACGACGCGCGCCGTTTGGATGGTGCCGGTGTCATCAAGAGTGCAGACGAAGCACACCTCGCGCCCGCCGGCCAGCCTGATCGCCGCGCGCATCGCTACGGCGGCCGCAGAGCTGACTCGCGGGGGAGCGAGGGTAGGGGCGGGAGCGGGAGACATCCATTGGAATTTACTTCAGGGGGACTGACTCGGAGTGCGCAAGCGCCCGATACGCGTCACGCCGTCTCCGCGCCCTTCCGAGAAATCCGTGCTGTTGTCCGTGTCAAACCGACCGCCGGCCCGATCCCGCGGCGTCTAGACCACTCCTCCGTCCCTTTTTTGACGCGGATGAACGGCACGGAAGAAGCCGCGGACAGGCGCGGAGACCGCGTGACGAGTGAACCGCGGGAATGAAAAAAAGGGGATGCCAGCTGCATCCCCCTTTTTATTCGTCAGCGGTGCCTCAGTGTCAGGTTTTCAGCGGCTTCTTCTTCGCGGCCGGGAACAGGACGTTGTTGAGAATGAGCCGGTAGCCAGGAGAGTTCTTGAACAGCGAGAGGTCGGTCGGCGGATTGCCGATGCCGTGGCGGGGGTCCTCGGGATCGTGGCCACCATAGTAGGTCCAGGTGCCCTTACCGTAGTCGCCATGGATGTACTTGACCCAGGGCGCACCCTCTTCGTTGGCAAGAATAGTGACGCCGGGCTTGATCACGGCTTTGTTGAAGCTCGTCGTCACGCCGTAGAAATCGTTGACGACGGCGCGATGATCCTGCACGAGCATGCTGTTCACCGGATCGAACTTCGCCGCGAAGTTGAAAAGGGTGAAGGTGCCCAGCGGCTGTTGTCTGCCTGGCACGTTCACCTGATGTCCATCGATATCGCTCATCGCGTTCACGAACGGTGATTGCTCGAGGTGCACATCCTTGAACGCGAATGTGCGTTTCCAATCCATCTTGCGGTCGGCATCGGGATCCATCGGCGTGCCGTCGATGAAGCTTTGCGCGAGGTCGACGTTGCGGCCGGCAATCGCCAACTCGAGCGTCTCGGTGGCGCCGCACATCGCGAACAGAAAACCGCCGCGCTCGACGAATTCACGAATCTTTTCGGCCACATCCTTCTTCAAGGCCGGCATGTTCGAGAAGCCCAGCCGCTTGGCTAGCGCCGTGTTCTTCTGGAGGAGATCGATGAACCACGGTGCGTCGCGATACGTCAGATAGAACTTGTTGAGCTGGCCGGTGAAGTCTTCGTGGTGCAGGTGCAACCAGTCGTACTTCGACAAGTCACCCCGCTCCACTTCCTCGTCGTAGACCGGCGTGTAATCGATGCCGGCATACTTGAGCGCGATCGTGACGGCGTCGTCCCACGGGAGCGCGTCGGGCGGCGTGTAGACCGCGATCTTCGGCGCCTTCTCCAGCGGAACCGCATCCATGTTGTTGGCGGCGATCTCCGACCGAATTTGCCCGAGCCGGGCGTTGTCCACCGCCTCGACCGTTATGCCGGCCAGACCCGCTTGGCGACGGATGTCAGGCGTATCCGCGAGGAGAAATGAGCCGCCGCGATAGTTGAGCAGCCACTCCGCGGACGCACCGGCCTTGATGGCGTTGTAGGTCAGACCGTACGCCTTGAGGTGGTTTTGCTGCGCATCATCCATCGGAACGAGGATTCGCTGCGCTTGCACGCGCGCGGCGACGCCGATCGTCATGGCCAGAAGCGTCAGCGCGACGCGTACGGGTCTGGCAAGAAATGCCTTCATGGCTACCGTCCTGGCCTACCGGCGGAAGGAACCGCCGAGCGCACGAGGTCCAGCTCGCGACGCGCCTGCGGCACGAGCGAGCTCTCGGGAAAGGTGAGAATGAGATGCTCGAGACGCGCCGCCGCCGCTCCGTTGTCTCCTTTGCGTCGAAGCAAGCGTGCCCACTCGAGCTCGGCCTGGGGCGCCTCGGGCGAGTCCTTTTCCTGCTCGACGATGCGCCGCCAGAGCCCGATTGCCGACGAATCGGCGCCTCGCGCAGCGTAGATCCGCGCCGCCGTAACGAGCAGGAGCGAGCGAACGGGCGGCGTCACGGCGGCGGCACGCTCGAACTCGGCCGCCGCGTTCATGCTGTCGTTGCGCGCCAGTGCCAGAAAAGCCTTCCCTACCGCGACCGCGGTGTCGGTCTTGAGCCGCGCCGCCAGGCCCAGGGCCAGTGCCAGCTCGGGCGAGGATTCGGTTCCCCCGCGCAGCAGAGTGCGCGCGGACTTGAGATTTCCCTCATACAGCGCGAGCCAGCCGGCGGCGTCGCTCGAATCGCCCTCGGCGCCCGTCGCATTGAGCGCGGCTCGTGCGCGCGCCATGTCGCCCGTTCTTACCCAGCCCCAGGCGATGGTGCGCGTAAGACTGTTGCGCGCACCGGGCGCGAGAAAACGATCGTACGCGGTTACCAGGCGCTCGGCTTCCGCCGGACGACCCAGCGCCGCCAGACCGCGAACGGTGAGCGGCAAGTAGCTTCGCGCCGCCAGTGCCGAGTCGCCGCGCGCGTCGGTCAGCGGAGCAAGGCGAAGAGCCGCGGCGGGATCGCCGGCGTTGATCGCCGCAGTCGCGGCGCGCACCGCGATCTCCGGCGTTCGACGCCACCGCAGCGACGACTCGAGGGCGTCGCGCGCGAGTCCCCACCGCTCTTCCGCCTCGGCGCGTTTTGCAAACTCGCTCCAGGCCTCAGCCGCCGCACTGTCCGGCGGCAGTCCCTTGAGCGCGTTCCAGCCATCGATCGGCGAGCCCCAGCTCATCTCGAGATCGGCGAGAGCGCGGCGCGCCGGGACCTCGATCGGTAGCGCGAGGAAAATCTCGCGGATCTGATCGCGTGTCGACGACGGTGTCGGCGCCAACGCATATGCGGCGGCTTGCTCGAGGTAGTCCGCCGTCGCGAGCGCCAATCGCCACGCTTGCGCCGATTCGACCCACTGCCCCTGCGCGGCGCGCGATTGGGCCAGCTCGAACTGCAGGTCCTTCATCGTTCCGAGCGTCTGCTTGGCACGCGCGAGAACACTGTCGGCGGCTGACGAGCGGTTCTTCTGCAACAGGAGTCGCGCGTACTCGCGATACGGAGCCGCACTGGTCGGCGCGTCGTGAACCCATTTGTCGAACGCCTTCCGCAGATCGGCATCACGTCCGACCGATTGCAGCGTGCGCAGCTGGACGGTGCGATAGGTCTCTTCTTGCGGATTCGCCGCGATCAGCGTGTCGAGTGGTGCGACAAGCGAGTCGGACCAACCGAGCTCCGCGTACACGCGCTCGAGCCCGAGCAGCGCGTTGACTCCCGCCGACGTCCGAAGAGCCGAGCGAAAGAGTGGCACGGCATCGCGGTACTTCCCCGCCGCCTCGAGGTCCAGCGCTTTGTAAAACGCCATCGTATCGGCCGGCGCCTGCGCGCGAAGCACCCTCTGCGTCGGCCCGATCGACAGCGCAGCGATCACCAGCAGAACGAGACGAACGCGCCAGTGTCTCGTGTCCCGCATCGCGACCTTCAATTCCCTACGGATTCCCAGCATTGATGCGCTTGAAGTACTCCAGAATTGCACGACGTTCGTCAGCGGTCAGGCCGCGAAGCTCTTCCCACGTCGGCTCTCGGAATTTCGCCGCCGCGCGCCCGTTTGCGTTCGTATTCGTCGGGTTGAACTCGTTTCCGCCTTTCGCCGAGGTCGCCTCGCGCTTGTTCGTGTCTTCGCGCTCGTCCTTCTGCAACGAACGCCCCGCGTCGAGAAGACGACGGAACAACTGCTGCTGACGGGCGACGGTTGTCGCGTCGAGTCGACCGCCCTCGAGTGCCTCGGCCAGCTGCTTGGCCTCTTTCGCCATTTGCGCCGCCCGATCGCCACCAACGTTCTCGCCCATCTCATCGAGTTGCTGGGCAACCTGCCGCTGCTCACGCGCCAGCGCGCGCGCCGTCGCCTGCATCTGCGACGACATCTGCTGCCCCATTCCCGGAAGCAGCCCCTGCGCCTGGTTGTTGATCGAACCCTGCTTTTTCGCCATGTCCTGCATCTGTTGCAGCATCTCGGCGAATCCGGTCGCCGACGACGATGAATTGGCTTTTTCGCGATCGCGCGCGAGCGATGCCGCGGCGCGATTCAGTGCATCGGCCGCCTCGCCGAGCGAGCTCGCAGCCTGCTGTCCCGACCTCGCCTCGGCGGTGGACTGCATCGCTTCCGAGACCTTCTGCTGCGCTTCCGTGACTGAGCGCTGCGAGCGACCGGAGAGAAGCGACGTCTTCTGCCCTTCCTTCTGGAGCTTCTGCGCGGACTCGTCCAACCCCTGCTTCACGGCGCTCTGCTCGCCCCGCAGCTCGTCAGGCTTTGATTCGCCCGAACGCGCTTTCTGCTCGAGCTGCTGCTCCTGTCGCGCCATCTGCAGCATGTCCTGGATCGCCTGGTCGAGCGCGCCCGTGAGCTCGGATTTCCACTGATTCACCTGCGACTCACGCGCATCCTTCATTGCGTCCGACGCGCGGTCCATCTGCGAAGCCGCGTCACGCGCATTCTGCTCCATTCCGCCCTGCTGTCCCTGCTGTCCCTGCTGTCCCTGCTGCCCCGATTTCTGGCCGTTCTGATTCTGCTGGGCGCCGGACTGATTCTGTTGAGCACCTGACTGGTTTTGTTGCCCGGACTGTCCGGACTGCGGTTGGCCGGACTGTGGCTGCTGCTTATTGCCCTGATTGCCGTCTTGTTTGTTCTGTTGCTGCTGGCCGGCGGCCTGACGCATCGCATCCTGCGATGCGTCGGCGTGTTTCTTCGCTTCCTGCGTTCCGGTCGCGCCGGCGTCGGCTTTCTCTTTCTCCAGGCGATCCTGCAGCTTCTTCAGCTCGTCGGCGAATCGCTGCGAGCGATCGGCGAGCTGCTTCGCGTCGGTCTTCTGCGCTTCGTTCGGCTTGGCGGCCGCGGAGTCGGCGAGCTGACGATCGCGCTGCGCGATCTCTTTCGCCTCGTCCTTGAGCGTTTGCATCGCGCCTTCGAGGGCGGCGCGCTTCAACATCTCGGCGCTCTTCTCGAGTTGTTCGCGAAGCTTGTCCTGCATCGCCTGGAGATCTTTCAGCGACTGCTGCGCCTGATCGCGCGACAGCTGCTGCGTCGCGTTGTCGAGCTTCTGCATTTGCGCGAGCAACTCGGGCGTGAGTGCATCGCGCAGCATCGCCTGAGCTTCCTGGAGCTGGCGCGCGAGCGCGCTGTCGAGCGCCCCGGCCTGCTTCAGTTGTTGCTCGAGGGCGCCGGCGGTTTGCTGCAGCTTCTTCACCTGATCGGTGAGCTCGCGCTGATCCTTGGCCACCGCCTTCGCCTTCTCGGCGGCGTCGTAGCTCATCGAGCCCTGCTTGTTGCCGGCGGCATTGGCATTCGATGGCGCGTCCTGCGAGGTGCCGCGGTTCGATCGATCGCGCGCCGCGTCGGCGGTGCGCTGCTGGAGCGAGCGTTCGGCCTGTGCGGCGGATCGTACCTGGCTCACCGTCGAGTCCATCGAGGCGCGCGCGATTGCGCGGCGCTCTTCCATCGTCGGAATCTTGAGTAGCAGCTCGCGGCTCTCACCATGCTGCGCCCAAGGGGAATTGTCCGTCGCGACGACCTTCACGTGGAGCGCGTCGCCGGGTTGGAGATTGCGCGGCGCCAGGTCGAGCACCGCGGTTCCATCCCAGACCGTCGCTGCCGCCTCGGCGATCTTCTGCGTGACCGGCGCTTTCTGTCCGGCCGCGCCCTGCGTCCAGCTCACGATTTCGACACGAGCGAGGCCATGGTCGTCGGACGCCGTCGCTCGCAGCGAGATGCGGTCGTCTCCGGCAACGATCGTATCGATCGCCGGCGAGACAAGCTCCACGTGCGGCGCCGAGTCGGCGACGATCTCGAGCTCGAGCGGCGCGGGGACATCGCCGATTGGTCCGACACCGCCGGTGGCGAGCCAGGCATATCGACCCGTGCGCCGAGGCTCGAACCGCCCCGTGAAGGTGCGATCGTTCGGCTGCAGCTTGATCGTGTCGAGAGCGCTGGCCAACCGGACGTCCCGCAGTGAAGCTGAGGCACGGCCCGCGATTTCGATCACGGTGCCCTGCGGCACGCGCGCCGGTTCGCCGATCGCCAACCCCTCAGCGGGTCGCCCGAGGTAGGACGGGTATGTCGCGCGCATCGAGACGGCGCCGACGAACGGGCGATCGGTGACGCGAACGATCGACGTGTCGGTCTCGCTGCGGCCGTCCGACGCCACGACCGTCAGATCGCCGCGCAGCGGTCCGACCTCCGTCGTCGCGATGCCCGTACGGCGATCCACAACGAGGGTCTGCGTGGACCATGCTTCGCCAGGAACGCGCTGAGAAACGGTGACGGTAGCGCGTTGCGGTGCCGCGACGCGCAACCGCAGCGTTTCGCCACGCAGAACATTTGGCGGCAAGTTGTCGAAGGCGACGCGCGGCAGGAGTGTGCCGCGCCAGGCGCTCACTGGTCGCAACATCGCCCGGAACCCGTCGTTGTAGTTCGGAACGGCGAAGGCGAGCATGGCGGCGGCAACCGTCGCGGCGCCCGTCGCCTGCATCGCGCCGCGGCGCACCAACCGCCCTTCGTTCGGCGCGAGGCGCGGTCCCGCGGGCGTGAGTCGGTCGCTGACCGCGGCGGCGGCCCGACGTCCGAGCGCTCCGGTGTGCGCAACTTCCATTGCCGCCCGAATTGCTCCAGACCGCATCGCCTGCTCTCGCTCGATCGCCGCGGCAACGGTAAGACGAGTGGCTCTCCGCTCGAGTCGCTTGGAGGTCCACATGACCACGGCGACGTTGGCGGCCGCAACGACCAGCCAGATCAGAAACGGCAACGGCCGGGGAAGCGACATCCAGCGAGACGCACCCAGCAGCGACGTGCCGGCCGCGAGGAGCAAGAGAGTCGCGCCGGCGGCGAGCGCTAGCCCGACGATCAGATGCAGTCGACGCAAGCGCGCGCGCTCGCGGTCCACCAATTCGATAACAGTCATGGCGTGGGACGGCTGGTCACAGCGTACACGAACAAATTCACGCCCATCCGCAACGCCGCTTCATGTAGCGCCGGAGGATCGTGGTAGACCTCGGGATCTTCCCAGCCGTTCCCAAGATCGCTCGAGAAGGTGTAATACACCGCGAGCCGGTCTCCGAGGAAGAT
>JAICJQ010000140.1 GCA_025928335.1 Gemmatimonadaceae bacterium | reverse complement strand
GCCCATTCGCCCATTCGCCCATTCGCCCATTCGCCCATTCGCCCATTCGCCCATTCGCCCATTCGCCCATTCGCCCGCTTCAATCGAACGCCGCGCCGACCATCATCTTTCGAATGAGCAGCCAGGACGACCCGTGCGAGATGGAGTTCGTCTGCGTCGGCTGACCCTTGGCGTCGCCACCGGTGCCGAACTTCTGATACTCGGACGGGCCCGTCATTCCATCCAGGTTCTTCCAGAAGTCGGTCGTGATCGCGTTGTAGGTCACGTCGGTGACTTGGCGGGTGATCTTGCCGTTCTTGATCTCCCAGAAAATGTGACCGCCGAACTGGCCGTTGTAGCGCTGCTGGTCGATCGAATAGCTGCCGCGGCCGTCGATCATCACGCCATCCTTCACGTCGGCGATGAGTTGCTCGCGCGTCGGTGAGTTGGCCGGTCCCGGTTCCAGATGCACATTGGGCATGCGGAGGAAAGGGTAATCGCGCCACGAATTCGCGAACGTGCAGCCGCGGCTGAACTTCTCGCCGACGAGATGCGCCGTCTCGCGATTCGTCTGCAGGCCGACGAGAATGCCGTCGCGGATGATCGGGAACTTCTGCGCCTTCACGCCGTCGTCGTCGTAGCCGACTGCCCCGAGCCCATCATCGGTCTTGTCGGCCGTGATGTTCATGAGCTTCGATCCGTACTTGAGCTTCCCGATGTCGGAGAGCTTCACGAAGCTCGTGCCCGCGTAGTTCGCTTCGTACCCGACGACGCGATCCACCTCAGTCGCGTGTGCGACGATCTCGTGGATCGTCAGCATCGCGTGCGACGGTGAAAGAATGAGATCGCGCAGCCCGCTCGACCCGAGCGGCTTCGCGGTGCACATCTCCACCGCCTCGTGTGCCACGCGCTCCGCGGACGCGAGGAAATCGGTACGCTCGGCGACCTCCCAACCGCCCATCGACGCGACGCCGGGATAATTCCGCGTGCGCGTGACATCGCCGACCTTCGCCGTGACGCTCAGCGTCGGCGTCGTCGTATAAAACTCCTGCTCGATGTACGACCCTTCACTGGACGCAAAGTACCGCCACTCGTATGCATGGTTCGCCGAAACACTGACCGCCGTCACGCCGGCGACACCCTTCGCCTTGTCCACGATCGCCTGCGCCCATGCCTGCTTGTCCGTCTGCGAGACGGAGAGCGGTGGCTTGACCATCGGTGTCACGTAGTTGTCGACGTACTTCGGGACCTGGGCGAGTTGGAGATCCGCCCGCTTGGCAATCGCACTCGCTTTCGCGACTTCGACGGCGACCTTCGTGATGCGGCGGACTTCGTCCTCGGTCACAATCGGACTCGACGCGAAGCCCCACACCCCACTGTGCACGACACGCACGCCAAACCCCCCCGGCTGCCGGTTCGCGTCCGTCGGAATCTCACGAAGCTGAGCTCCGCGACCGCCTCTGCCGCCGCCGAAGCCACCACCTCCGCCTCCACCACCTCCGCCGCCCCGACCACCACGTCCACCGCGTCCGCCGGCCTCGCCGGCCTCGCCGGCCTCGCGGAAGTTCACCGTGGCGCCCGGCGGACTCGCCGTCAACGTGAATCGAATGTCGGTGTAGCTGCAGCCCGCCATTTTGCCCTCAGCGAGCGCGATGTCGGCGAGTCCCTTGAACTTTGTCTCCAGCACCCGGCCGGATGGCGACGTCGCAATGAGCTCGGCCACCAGATCGCGCGAATGCAGCGCGGCGATGGCCGTGGCGCCACCAACCCCGCGAATGAAATCTCGACGTGACGTCATATGATGATTCTCGAATGAGTCAGACAGCGGGTGAGATGGACGTCATGTAAAACTCTTCGATCCGGACCGGTGGGACGAGCGCCGCGTTCGCCGCGCCAAAGCCTTCGCCGAGGTCCATCGGCACCGCTTTACCGACGAGGGTCAGGTTCGAGTAGCCGACGATCGGCGACATGTTCCAGCGGAAATTCTGGACCGGTCCCACGATCTCGCCATTCTCGATGAGGAACAAGCCGTCGCGAGTCATTCCCGTGTTGAGCAGGAACTGCTCTTGCGACGGGACGCCGCGGATATACCAGAACTGCGTGATGAGCAACCCACGACGCGTCTGCTTGACCATGTCGTCGATCGAGAGTTCGGTCCCCTGCATCACCAGCGATTGATTCGTGTTCGCGCCCTGATTCGGGCCGAACGCCCGCAACACACCCTTCTCGACCCAGGTCACCGGTTTTGCCGGCTTGTTGTCATTGAGGATTGTGTTTTCGCGAAGGATCGAATTGCCGATGTCGCTCTTCAGTGTGAACAAATCGCTGAACAGTTTGTCGCCGACTTTCTTGCCCGTCATGTACGACGCGGCCGATCCCGGCGCATTGTTGAACAGCCCACCACCACCTCCACCACCGCCGCGTCCCCCGCCCCCGCCCCCCCCGCCCCCCCCGCCGCCGCCGCCGCCGCCGGCCGGGGGAGTGTCACCTCCGGCGCCTCCCGGCGGTCCCTCCGGTCCACCAGCACCCGGCGGGCCGAAGCCGCCACCGTTCGGGTTGAAGATGCCGAGCAAAAGCGAGAGGAAGCGCGCGTTCGCGCGCGGCTCGAGAATCACCGTGTAGCGCCCTGGCTCGATCGCCTTTGCTTTGCGGCTCTTCAACGCTTTGTTCGCCGCCACGGTCGTCAGCGCCTTCGCGTCGACGTTGGTAATGTCTTTCACCCCCGTCGTGCCTGACCATCCGGAACCCGATCCGTCGGCCATGCGGCACGTCAACGAGAAGCCCATCTCCGCCGAACGGTAGTACGCGAACAGGCCCTTCGAGTTGGCATTGCAGGTCGTGATGTCGTTCTTCGGGATGTAACCGGCGCCGAGCACACCCATCCGCTCGGCGGTATCGATGCTGTCCTTCACCATGCGCGCGCGCTCGGCTGGTCCATACGCGATCATGTTCGGCAACGCGCCGTCGACCGGGATGTATTCCTGTGGTCCGAGCAGCTCAGGAAGATTCGGATTGTCGTTGGCCTTGTTCGCCTCGTCCACCGCTTCGTCGATCGCTTTCTTGAGTCCCGCGTCGCTGAAATCGCGTGTCGATGCGTTTCCTTGCTTCTGTCCGATGCGGACCGTGGCGACAATCTGGCGGTCGTATTGAACGAGATTGGTCGTGATCGATGAATTGGCCCAGCGCGTGCCGGAACGTTCGCCGCCGGTGAGATTGACCTCGACCGCATCAGCCTTCGCATCCTTGCCGATCGCGATCACCTTGTCGACCAAAGCTCGAGCTTCTTCGCGAGTATACATGAGTGAGGAATCGAGTGAGCGTCACCAAGAACCACGTTATCCACTATTCGCACATCGGGCAGACTACGTTGAACCTCTTGCTCAACGCAGCCCGTTTCGTCGTCGCAGCCACCATTCAGCCGAAAGCACGAGCACAAAGGGTACGATCCACCACGCCGCACGGAAAGGATGCCACGTCGTTCGCTCCGAGCGCTGCTCCATCGCGGCATCCAGCGCCGTCGAAAGCTTGGCGATGTCGCGCACCTGGAACAGCCGTCCGCCCCGGGATGTCGCCCACGCCGTCGATACAGCGCGCGAAACAGGCGCATCAGTCCGGGCATCCGCCGAAACGATCAAGGGCATCTCGGCCGTGCGTCCGCCGCCGGCTACTGTGAAGCGATAGACTCCAGGCTGACGCGGAGCCCGGACGACGCCGCTGAATTGACCGATATTCCCCTCCGGCCACATTCGCACGCGGGTGCCTGGCTCGAGCGTTGCCGTCACGGAGGCGTGCACGGTACCGGTTGTCGACGCCGCGTCCGCCGATAGAGCGACGTCGCGGAGGGTCGCGCGCAGCCCGACCGTCTCGCCCGGTTTCGCCAACGCCGGATTCGTCTCCACGATCAGGGGCGGCGGCGCGGTCGCCGCGGCATCGGCGATCAGCGTTCGCCAAAATCGATCGAACGTCGACGACCCGGCATCGCGGAACTGCCAGGCGTCGCGCGCACCGCTCACGATGAGTCGGCCGGCGCCAACGGCATTCTCCCACACGACGGCTTTGCGGCCGCCGGCGATGATAGTCGCGGCAGCAGGGACAGTTGCCGGAACCACGACGTCGCCCGCCCGCAACGTCGTCGAATCATCCCGCGCGAGTGCGAACACGCCGGGCGTTCCGCGACTCGACGACCATGCCGACGTCCGGGTGAGCCGCTCGAATGGACCGGGCGCCGGATCGTCGAGCAAGAAGATGACACTGCCGCCGCGACGTCGCATGAACGCTTCGAGACCACCGACGTCCGCGTACGACAGCGCACTCGGCGCCCCGACAACCACCGCATCGAACGTCCCGAGGGTCGCTGCATCCACCAGCGTCGCGGGTGGCTGCCCGGTGTTCGTGCTGATGTTCCTCGACGTGACGACTCGGCTCGTCACCACGAACTGAGGGTCGCGCTCGAGCGCTCGCCTCACGAAGGTCGACATCCAGGAAGGGCGTGGGTCGTAGAACAAAACCGAGCGGCGTTTATCCACGACATTGAGCATCGCGTCGGCGACATCCGATGACTCGGTTCCGCCAAGGCTCGCCGAGATCCTGAGAGCCACCGGCCCAAGCGCGACGGGTACGAAACTGAGCGGAAGGGACAATGTACTATCGCTGCGCACGCGGCTCGTCACCCGATCGACGACGGCGCCGCCGGCGCGCAGTGTCACTTCGACGGACCGGCCGGCGGACGCGCGTGCGCTGACGAGCGCACGGACTGGAATCCGTTCGTCGAGCGTCGCGGTCGACGGAGCCTCGACTCGGTCGATCTCGACACCGGCCTGGTTACTGTCCGCCACGACGACGAACGCCGGCGTCGGAGTATCGTCGCTCGATGTCGGCAGCTTGTCGCCGACAACGACCGTCGCACTCGACCCAGCCATCGGTGACCGTGCAACAACGAACTTCCGCTGCAGCGCGTTGACCACCGCGTCCTCCAACCGGCGATCCCGCGCCGAGTCCGCGGTCGTCACGAACACCACGCGCTTGCTCGGCCGAGCGCTCGTCACGGCAGGATCGATGATCGCGCCAAGTGCGATCGTGGCAGCAATCAGTCGGCAGGCCAGCCGAACTGCCGAGCCGCGCGTCACGGCTTGCTTACCCCGATCGCGTCGACGAGTGCTCCCTTCATCCGTCGGCCCTCCACGTCCACGGTGCGCGTCGGCGCCCGAGGTAGCTCTCGACGAAGAATTCTCACAATGCCGCGCGACGCCTGATCGAGCCCCGCGGCCGCATCTTCGGTACGGCGCGCGCTGACCGCTGTCGCCGCCCGAGCCAAATCCGCGCTCACCTCCTGCAGCACCGGCGATGACGGATCGACGCGCAGCGCCCGCTCAGCGAGCGCGCCAAGGGCCGAGTCGCCGTGCACCCGCACGCGGTCACCCGGCCGAGTTGCCGAGTCGCCCAGTGCGGACACGTCAGACAGAATTCGGCGAAGTGTCACGGATTCCGAGCTCTGAGTCGGCTCCGCCACCGGTCGTGAATCGCCGATGGCGTCGGTGAGGCTCCCCGTCAAACGGCGCGACAAATCGAGCTTCTCACGACTCGCCAGTGCCCGCAACAGAATTCGCGAATGGGAGAACGCGCGCTCGAGCTGGTCGAGCGCGGCGCGCTCGTGGGGCAGGGCAGCGGTTGGGTCGGTCGTGTCGAGCGACGCCGCCGCGCGACTCATCGACCGGATGCCGCGAATCAGGGCGACATGTCCGGCATTGGCGTTGTAGCCCGCGAGAATATCGGACTCGCGCCCGGCTTCCTCCTCCTCGTTGATGTCCGTCATGCTCGCCGCCACATCGGGGGCATCGGCGAGCTCGCCGCCGAGCATGAAGACGAATTCGGCGCGGACCTTCCGTTGCTCGGCGGCGAGTTGCGCCGATTGGTCCGCGAACTCGGCGGGCGGCATCGTCGCTCGCCGCGCGATGAGCCGTTCCGTCTTTACGATCACCATCTGCTGGCTGACGGCGTACCGTTCCTCCTCGACGTCGGCGGCAAACCCCGGCGCCGCGACGCCGCCCGCTGCGAGGATTTCTGCGATGTACGAGTCGGATTCCGCCGAACCGCCGTTCGGTCGCCGATCCGCGGCGATCGCGCGGTACACCACCATGTCGCCCGGTTCGAGGCCGAGTGACTCGAGAGACCAAGTCGCGCGCGCCGTCCACGCGCGATCGCCGCTTTTCGTGACGGCGAGCGGAACCTGTCCTTCGACGAATGTGAAGCGCTCCCCCGACCCCGAGACCTTCGTGTATCGCATCGTCAGCGACGCGAGACCGATGTCGTCGTTCGCCTCGACGGTGAGTGAGAGCGTCCGATGCGAATCCGGGAAGCGCTCGTCGCGCCCCGGGGTGACGACGCGCACATGTGGAAGGGAGTCGGGAAGAACGGTGAGGCCGATCAGTCGTCGCGCACTGGCGCGGTCGCCGCGGTGCGCTTGCAGGGCGATGTAGCCGTCGGCGTCGGCGACGAGTTTGCCGGCGAAGGCGGACCCTTTCTTCGCGAGCGTGTCCTGCGGGGCTAGCGTCTCCATCGTCACGATCTCACCCGTTGCGCGGACGACGAGAGACAACGCGCTTCCCCCGAGCACCGTCACGCGCGACGGATCGCGCAACGTCTGCGCGGCGCGACCGGTGTACGTCGGTGGCACGACCGTCACGTCGACGGATTGAATGCCCGCTTCCGCTGAAGCGCCGGCGGTCGAAACGCCTCGGAGCGCGGCTGGTACAGGCAAAACGGAACGCGCGGCCACCAGCAGCCACGTCGCGAACGCGGCCGCCGCGACAACCGCGGCGCCGAGCGTCGGCACGATCGCCGCGGGATCCGTCTGATCGACCAACCGCGCCGCCCTTCCGAACACGAGCTCGGGGACGGATCCGCGAGCCTCCTTCGTCGAGAGCTCGGCGGCGGTTGCGATCAGGTTACGGCTCGCCGGCACGCGGCCTTCGATGACGGTGGCCACCTGCCGTCGTCGATTGGCCGTGACGAGGATTGCGACAACGATTCCCACGACCACGGCGGCGGCAAGCGCGGCGACCGCCGAGACGGTCGCGCCCCGGCTTGGCCAGTTGGCAATGGCGAAGATGATGGCAACAGCAGCTCCCACGGCCGCACCATCGATCGCGGCGCGCAGCGCCAGTCGTCGCCGAACGCGCGCAAGAAACGCGAGGAGCGACGCGACGTCAGGCTGCACGTGCCCGTTCCTCCACTGCGGGTGAAGCGGGCCGCGGAGCCATCCGCCGCAGCGGTAGCTCGATCAGCAGAAGAACAAGCACTACCGCCCAAAGCCATCGCCCATCCGATGCTCCGTTCGGATCTCTCGATCTCGACGAGCTTTTCAACGCCGGCCGTGCGAGTGATGCGACTTCACGCTCGGAAAGCGTTTCGGGCTCGAGCTCGGCGAGCGACGGCGCCGCGGACAGTGCGGAATCCGCGGCGGCCGTGATTCGCGCCGACGCCAATGAAGCCGGCGCCGAGTCCGTAAACAGCACCAGCTGACGACGATTGCCCATGACGGCCACACGCGACGCCGACGCATCGTTGGCGCGCGCGTTCACACGTCTCAATAGATCGACCATCCACGGCGCGTACGCGGTCTGCGTCGCGCTGTCGAACGTCCGCCGATCCACGTAGCCCGGAAAGACGATCGTCACGGCGCGGCCGCTGTCGACCGGGCGCGGCACCGCGGTCGTCGCAGCGGCAATTCGCGTCGCGTTCACGGCCGCGCGATCGGCTTCCGCGCCGAGGAGCGTCAACGCGCTGCTGTCGCCGCTGCCCTTCGTTGTCGTCCACTCGGCATCGGTGAGCTCGCCGCGCGGCGTGGCGCGGGCAACGACCCGACGATCGCCGGCCGCCCAGTGCGTTTCGACGGTCGGCGCACTCACCACTGGAATTCGGCGGAGTGTAACGCCGAGGTCGGTACCAATTCTCCGCACGTCGTTGGAGTCGATCTGCCCGCGCTGGAAATCCGAGACCACCACGAGCTCGCCGCGCTGGTACCGGGCAGCCAGCCACGCCGCCGCTCCTGTGAGCGCCCGGGCTGGATCGCTCGTCTCGATCAGGGTGCTCGCTTCCGTCTCCGTGGACATTACCCGCGCGGCGCGGCGCGCCGAGTCGAGTGCTGACCCGCCGGATGGCGTGGACCGCCGCATGCTCGCGCTCGTGTCGACGATGATGGCGCGCGCGATTCCTCGCTCCATCGCGCGCCGGCGACTCGCCGTCAGAAGAACCGGCTGCGCCAGCGCGAGCGCCGCGAGAGCAACGATGGCGCATCTCAACGCAAGCAGCAGAGCGTCCTGCACGCGTGCGCGGCGAGTCGGGAGCAACTGTGACGGATCGATGAACCGAAGCGACGGGAAGCGAAATCTCTTCGCGCGACCGCGAGCGAGAAGATGGATCAGCACCGGCAAAGCAATCGAGGCCAGGCCGATCAGCGCCAAGGCGTTCAGCCAGATCACCGGGCCGCCGTCCTCGCGCCGCTGCGGAGCGGTGGTCGTCCAGCGCGCTCGAGGAGATACGCGCGCAATGCCACCTCGAGCGGAGTGCTGGTCGTGAACAGCGCGTAATCGACTCCGTCTCGCAACGCCGCGGTGCGGCATCGATCGAGAAAGGAACGGACGGTCGTCTCGTATGCGGCGGCCCCGCGCGTGGCGTCGACGAGTCGAACCGCTCCTGTCTCGAGGTCTTCCACGTCGACGTGGTCGCGAAAAGGCAGCGACAGCTCTTCCGTCGCCATCACTTGGAGCATCGCGACGTCATGGCCCCGCTGTACGGCTCGTCGCATCTCGCGCCGCATTGCCTCTTCGTCGTCGTAGAAATCCGAGACGACGAGAATCACTCCGCGGCGTTGCAGCAGCTGAGCGCCGCGCGCGAGCGCCTGCGCGCCATCCCAGCTGTCCGATGCCACAAGCCGGTCGATCCGGGCGATGAGCGAGCGGAGATGCACGCGCCCGCCGCGTGGCGCGATGTACGTCAGCTTGTCGCCCTCGGTCGTCATGAGGCCGACGGCGTGTCCTTGCTCGGACACGAGGTACGCGAGGGCCGCGGAAAGCACTTGTGCGTAACGAAATTTTGAGACCCCAACTTCAGGAAAGCGCATCGAGGCGCTTCGGTCGAGCACGAGCAGCACCGACAAATTGGTCGTCTCGCGAAACTGTCGCGTGTACAGCCGATCGCTGCGCGCGTACAGCTTCCAGTCGAGGTATTTCAGGTCGTCGCCCAAACGATACGGCCGATGCTGGCGAAACTCCGTGCTGAATCCGTGAAAGGGGCTGCGATGTCCGCCCGTCCGCATCCCCTCGACGACGAGACGGGCCGCAAGCTCGAGGTCGTCGATCGCGGCAACGACGCTCGGCGACAGCGATGACGTCATTTCGTCGTCGGGCGCACGGCGGCCAGCAGCTTGCCGACCACATCGTCCGGTGTCACACCGTCGGCCTCCGCCTGGTAATTCACGAGCATGCGGTGTCGCAGCACGGGTAGCGCGACGTTCGTGACATCCTCCGGAGCCGGAACCGTTCGGCCATCGAGCAGCGCGGCCGCTTTGGCGCCAAGGATCAACGCCTGGCCGGCGCGCGGTCCGACGCCCCAGCGAATCCACTCCTTCACCGGCGGCGGTGCCGTGGGATCATCCGGCCGAGTCGCTCTGATGAGGCGCAGCGCATAGTCGATCACATTCGACGCCGCCGGCAGCGCGCGAACGAGAGCGCTCGCCGACTCGAGCGAATCTCCCGTCGCGACGTGACGCACACTCGCCCCGGCCGTCGTCGTCGTCTCGGCGAGAATCCGCCGCTCGTCGTCCATCTCCGGATACTCGATGACGACATTGAACATGAAGCGGTCGAGCTGCGCCTCGGGGAGCGGATACGTTCCTTCCTGCTCGATCGGATTTTCGGTCGCGAGCACGAAAAGCGGTCGCTCCAGGGCGTAGCGAACACCGCCCACCGTCACTTGGTACTCTTGCATCGCCTCGAGCAGCGCGGCCTGCGTACGCGGGGGTGTGCGATTGATCTCGTCGGCCAGGATGATGTTCGCGAAGACTGGCCCCGGCACGAATCGGACGTGGCGTTTCCCGCCGGCCGCGTCGTCCTCGATCAGCTCCGTGCCGAGGATATCCGACGGCATCAAGTCCGGCGTGAACTGGATACGGCTGAACTTGAGGCTAACGGCGTCGGCCAGCGTCTTGATGAGCAGGGTCTTCGCGAGCCCGGGAACGCCGCGCAACAGACAATGACCGCCGGCGAGCAGGCAGGTGAGGATTTCGCGGCGAACGCGCTGCTGTCCGATGATCGCGCGGCCGACCTCGGCGTCGAGCCGGGCGACCAGGTCGGCCGCCTCGTCAAACAGGCCTGCCGCGTCTGATCGAGCCTGAGATGTGGTGACGGTCACGCCCAATATTACGGTCTGGGACGCGTCGTTGCTGAGCTTTGGTCCTCCACCAGCTGCATAAGGACGTCGAAGGTTGGCGTATCCGGTGCGGCCACGAGGCCCAACCGTTATCCCGGTGCTGGTGTCCTACTCGTATGTTCTTCGACACCTTCCGGCAGGACCTCAACTACGCCGTGCGCGGCCTTCGCACCAGGCCGGCGTTCACGATTGGCGTCGTCGTCACCCTCGCTCTCGGTCTGGGCGCCAACGCCGCGATGTTCAACATCGTCGATCAGCTGCTCTTCCGGCCGCCGCCGATGCTCCGCGATGCCGGTACTGTGCACCGCGTGTACGTCGCCGAGACGAACCGCGGCACGGAGTACATCAACGGCGTGAGCCGGTACGTGCGCTACGAGGATTTCAAGCGCTGGACGACGTCGTTCTCCGGTTTTGCGGCCTACACGACGCGACGTCTCGCCATCGGCGTCGGCGACGATGCGCACGAGATGCTCGTCGGATTCGTCAGCCACTCGTTCTTCGGCTTCTTCGACGCGCCGCCGGTCCTCGGCCGATACTTCACGGCGCCGGAGGACACCACGCCCGCGGGCGCGGCGGTGGTCGTTCTGACCTACCCGATGTGGCAAACACAGTTCGGCGGTCGCGCCGACATTCTCGGCAACATGATTCAGATCGGCTCCGTTCGGTACGCGATCATCGGCGTCGCCCCTCGCGGCTTCGAGGGGATCTGGCCGGGACGGGCCCCGAGCGCCTACATGCCGATTACGAACTACGGAGCCGCCCAACAAAATTGCGCCGGCCGAAGCGGCCGGGCGTGGTACCAGACCTATACCTGCGGCTGGATGAACGCCATCGCGCGGCGGAAGTCCAACGTTTCGATCGAGCGTGCGAACGCCGACATCACCCAGGCCGAGATGAAGAGCTACCTCGCGGCGGTGGAGGAGCAATCCCGCGCCCCGCGGACGGACCTTGTGAGACCGCACGCGATGATCGGGCCAATTCTCGCCGAGCGCGGCCCAATGGGCTCGGCGCTTGGCAAGGTGGCCACCTGGGTCGGCGGTGTGTCGGTCATCGTGCTGCTCATTGCCTGCGCCAACGTTGCCAATCTCCTGCTGACGCGCGCCATCGCGCGGCGGCGCGAGATCGCGGTGCGGCTCGCACTCGGCGTGAGCCGCGGGCGCCTCCTCTCACAGCTCCTGACGGAAAGCATGGTGCTCGCCCTTACCGGCGGCATCGTCGGCGTCGTTGTCGCACAAGTTGGCGGCGGCGCGCTGCGCGCGGGTTTTGTTCCGGACAGCACCGCACCCGCGGGGGTGCGCGATGGTCGCACGATGCTCTTCGCTTTCGGCGTGGCGATCGCGGTCGGATTATTGACGGGACTCGCGCCCGCGTTGCGCGCCAGGCGCGTCGACGTCGTTCACGATTTGAGACTCGGCGCGCGTGAAGGGGGACAGCGACGGTCCGGCATGCGCGTCGTCCTGCTGGTCGTGCAGGCCGCGCTCTCGGTGGTGCTGCTCGTCGGGGCAGGGCTGTTCGTGCGCAGTCTGCGCAAGGTGGAAGGGATGCGCCTCGGCTACGACGTCGATCCGATTTTGGTTGTCGGACTGAATCTTCGTGGAGAAACCCTCGACAGCGTGCGACACGTGAATCTCCTCGAGCGGTTGCTCGCCACGGCGCAGGCGACGCCGGGCGTCGTCAGTGCGAGTCGCCAGACCGCCGTCCCCTTGTGGAGCAATTCGAGTACCCGGTTGAAAGTCGAGGGAATCGACACCGTCGAGCGCTTCGGGCAGTTCGATTACAGCGCGGTGAGTCCCGACTATTTTCGGACGACGGGCACTCGCATCCTGCGCGGGCGTGGGATCACGACGCAGGACACGCGGGAGGCTCCGCGGATTGCTGTCGTCAGCGAGAACATGGCCCGAGTGCTCTGGCCCGGTCGCGACGCCATCGGTCAGTGCATGAAGGTCAATTCCGACGCGTGCACGACGGTGGTTGGTATCGCCGAGAACATCAAGGAACAGAACCTCGCCGCGGATTCGATGTTCTACTACTACATGCCCGTGACGCAATTCCGTCCGCGGGCCGGCGGGCTGTTCGTGCGCGTCGCCG
>JAICJQ010000268.1 GCA_025928335.1 Gemmatimonadaceae bacterium | reverse complement strand
GGCGTGCTGTTGCTCGCCGGCCTGATCGTCGGCCGGGTGTTGCTGGTCCACTAATAAGGAGACTCAAATGCGAAGGATGGCTCTCATTCCACTCCTCGTCGGTGCGCACCTCGTTGCCGTCGCCTCACCGGCCGTCGCGCAAAAGACAGCGAAGGGTCCCGGCGGCAAGACCGCGTGCGCATTGCTGAGCGCCGACGAGATCAAACACGCCACGGGACGCGACGACGTCGCCAGAAAGACCAGTCACATGGACGCCGACACCGACTTCTCGTCGAACTGCCAGTATTGGGGCGCGTTCGACATCACGCTGCACGTCGGAACGCAGACCAAAGTGATGTTCGGCCGCGAGCGCGAGAATTACTCCAAAGCGCCGGCGCGCCTCGGGTACACCGTCGAGCGCGTGTCTGGCCTGGCCGACGACGCCTACTACCTGATCGACAAGAGCAAGGTCGAGCTGAGAGTGATGCGCGGCGAAATGGAACTGGCGGTGTCGCTCTCCGGCTCGTTGCCGGCGAACGCCGAGGCGAAGAAGATGGCGCTCAATCTTGCGAAGGTGGCGGCGGCTAAACTCTGACCGGGGCAACCATGGTTCCAGCCATTTCTCCGGCGAGAACCGCGTTGCTCGCGCTGCTCGCCCTCACGCTCACGACCGGCCCGCAACAAAGCAGGGCATGCTGGCTCGTCACCCCCGCCGAGGCAGCACAGCTCCTCGGCCGACCGGAGTTGGCGAACGGCGAACAAATGCGCGACGACTATCCGGCCTGTGGCTATCCCCGCGCGGGCTTCGACGTCCACCTGAACCATGGGCGGTCCGTCGCGAGCATCCGCCAAGCACTCTCCTCGGCGGGCCAAAGAACCTCGACCGTCAGTGAGGCGTGTTGACCTGCTTCACGCCCTGACGTTCAGCAACTCTGATCGGCTCGATCGGCCCCGCCCCGAGGGCTAACGGCGACTTTCCGTCATCGACTCGCTGAACCGGAACATTCACCGCAGGCCGCTCCGTGAAAATCTTCGTCACGAACCGCTGTCCCTCCGCGATCCGCTCGATCTCGATCGCGATGGCGTCCACCGCGTGCTCGAGCCGATCCATTCGCGGCGCGAGGTCATCCGTCTTTGGCACGACGACCGGCGATCGTCCACGCCAAATCCGCTTCGCCCAGGCAATCGAGAGCGGCAGCACGAAGCACATCGCAAGCACGAACGACATCCCGACGACCATGTCCGGATCCACCTGCCGCTGCCGGAAGATCGGCGGCGGGAGGGGTTGGGCGGTCTCGCTCACCTGATTCTGGTTGAGCCCGAGCCGCTGCGCGACTTCGGCTCGTACGGCGGTGAGTTTCCCTTCCGCTCGCGCCACCTGAACGTTTAAATCGGCGAGCCGCGCGATCTGTTCGCTCTTTAGAGCGGCGTCCTGGCCCGACCGCTGGACCTGGCGCTGGAGCAGCCGCTGCTCTGTGCGAAGTCCGGCGAGTTGGGCGACCAACTCGACTGCCTGGGCCTGAAGCGCGTCGATCGACGGCGGCGTACCGGCGATCACCGGGGCTTGGGGAGGCGCCGGCGGTGTGGCTGGCGCCAATTGGGTGGGCATGCGCATGGATTTCCCTACGTCGCCCAAAAAGGGGATGTTTCGGCCCCGGTCCCCACCGTTCGGTCGGGCGGGCCGACCCGGCCGTGAGTATGATACGCGGCATGTCGGTGGAAATCATCCGCGACCCCCTCTGGAACAATATCCGCCTCGACCCGCTCGCCTTCGAGCTGATCGATACGCCCGCCTTTCAGCGGCTGCGCTACGTCCGCCAGCTCGGCCTCGCCTTCCTCGTCTATCCCGGCGCGACGCACTCCCGGTTCGAGCACGCCCTGGGCACGTACCATCTCGCCCGCCGCACCCTCACGCTGTTCGAGGAACAGGACGAATACAGCCGGGTCGGGGACGAAGAGTGCCAATTGATCCGCATCGCGGCGCTATTGCACGACATCGGACACTACCCGTTCTCGCACGCCCTCGAGGAGATCGGCGCTATGCACCACGAAGCCGTGGCGCGACCGCTGATCTGCGACGGCGAGGTGGCCGACGCGCTGCGCCGAGAGCTCGGCGCCGACGCCCCCGAACGGATCGTCGCGCTGATCCGCGGTGAGAGTGAGAGTCCGCTGCAAGGCCTCATCTCCGGATCGATCGACCTCGACAAGCTCGACTACCTGCGACGCGACGCCTTCATGTGCGGGGTCAGTTACGGCGAGATCGACGTCGATCGGTTGATCAACGCGCTTACCCTCGTTGCCGCTCCCGAAACGGGAGAGCCGCGCGTCGGAATGGTCGAGAAGGGTCTCTCGGCGCTCGAGTCGCTCTTGTTCGCGCGCTACCAGATGTACCGCAACGTCTACTGGCACCACGCGGTTCGTAGCGCCACGGCGATGTACAAACGCATCGTCGCCGATGCCCTCGACACCGGCGCGCTCGACGCGCACACTCTTGCCGGTTTCACCGATGAAGGATTGTTGCACGCGATTGGTCAGCGCACCCCGAGCGCGTTGCTCGCGCGTTTGCGCCAACGGCAGTTATACAAACGCGCCTTCGAGTGCCCGGCCGCGGACCTCGGCGGCGACGCCGGCGAATGGATCGCCGACGATCGCGCGCTCGCCGTGGCTGTCGAGGACGCGTTGGCGCGTGAAGTCGGATTACAGCCGGGCGAGTTGTTGCTCGACTATCCGACGAAGACCCAGATGCTTGGGCTCGACCTCTTGGTGCAGCGACCGTACGGTGAGGTGCGCCGAGTGACCGCGGCCGGATGGGAAGGCGCGATCAATCTTCCCAAGCTTTCCGACGAGCTCTATCACTCGGCGCGCTGGCTCCGCGTGTACACGTCCGTTCGATTGGCGATCGACCCGAACAAGGTGATCGCGTTGGCCTCGCTCAGTGGAGCTGAAGTCGAGCGCAGGATCGAGGAAGAGGGGCGCCTACTCTGAAAGGGCGCATTTAGGGCATAAAGGGCGCATGTAAACGGCGCTGGTACACGGCGCTTGTGTACAACGCCGAGGAACGACGCCTGTAGCCGGCGCTTTGAAAACTGCGCTTGTTGACCGCGCTCGTTAACCGCGCTCTGAAAACCGCGCCTGATGACGGCGGCCCGCATCG
>JAICJQ010000027.1 GCA_025928335.1 Gemmatimonadaceae bacterium | reverse complement strand
CTCGGCATGAACCAGCCTCGCATCACGGTGACCGGTTTCGCGCGACCGAATCTGCGGTTCGAGGTGAAGCGCACGGTCAATCAGGCGATGAAGGACGCCGCGGTCGAAGAGGTTCTTCGCGACACCGAAGGCGTCGGCGTGATTTACGTCGCCACCGTGCGTGAAGCCGAGCGCTTGTACGATCGGTTCAAGGTTGACTATCCCGTCGGACTGTATCACGGGAAAATGGGCGGGTCGGACCGGAAGCAGACGCAGGACCGCTTCATGGCCAACGAGTTCAAGGCAATCATCGCGACGAACGCCTTTGGACTCGGCATCGACAAGCAGGATCTTCGCTTCGTCGTGCACTACCACTTCCCCGGCTCGGTGGAGTCGTACTACCAGGAAGCCGGCCGTGCCGGGCGTGATGGTTTGCCGGCGGTGTGTACCGCACTCTACCGAGTCGAGGACAGTCGAGTGCAGTCCTACTTTCTCGGCGGGAAATATCCGGATGTCGAGGAGGCGGCGAAGGTCGCCATCGTGCTCGAACAGGTCCCGTTGGAGGAGACGATCCTCCTCGACGATATCGCCGACAAATCCGGCGTCGCGCGACGCAAGGCGCGCATCGTCCTCGTGCTCCTCAAGCGCCACGGCCTCGTGCGAGAGTATCGCGGCGGCAGTTGGGAGCGGCTTCGCGACAAGTTGACGCAGGTCAACCTGAGCGCCGATCTCACCGACTACGAGGAACGCCGCATCCAGGACCGGGCGAAGCTCCGCGCGATGATCAACTACTGCCAGAGCGCCCGTTGTCGGACGCGGTTCATCCTCGAGTATTTCGGCGAGGACGTCGATGCGGATTGGGAGTGCGGCAACTGCGACGCGTGCGACGGCGAAACCGCCGTAGTTCGCCGGCGCGTCTCGGCGGCCATGGCGACGGAAGAGCGTTCGTTGGGCGCCTAGCCGCAACGAAGTCGTCGCGGGCGAATTATCATATGCTGTGCCCCTAGACCTCCTCCATCGCCAGTTCCTCTACAATCCGATCCAGTCCTGGCTGACCGGCGCCGCCACCGCGGCGGTTTTTTTCGTCTTCGCGCTCCTCCTTCGTCATGTCCTCGTGTCGCGGCTCGGCGCTCTCGCCGCGCGCACGACGAATCAGATCGACGACATGATCGTCGAGCTCATTCGCGAAACGCGAAAGTGGGTGCTGTTGGTCGTCGCGCTGTTCGCGGGATTCGCTCAACTGGAGATGAGCGCGCGCGCCGCGACCTATTTCCAATCGATCGCGAAACTCGTCGTGCTTTGGCAAGCCGCGGTCTGGGGCGCCGCGGCGGTCGGCTTCTGGGTGAAGCACTACCTCGAGCACCGTACGGCGACGCACGATCGCGCGAGCATCGCCATGGTCACGGCGATGGGCGTCGGTGCCAAGGTCATTCTCTGGATCATGATCGGCCTCACGGCGCTGCAGACCGTATTCGGTCTCGCCGTCGCGCCGCTGATCACCGGACTTGGCGTCGGCGGCATCGCGCTCGCCCTCGCGGTGCAGAACGTCCTCGGCGATATCCTGGCCGCGCTCGCCATTGTCTTCGACAAACCGTTCGACGTCGGCGACACGATCGGCGTGGATACCATCACCGGCGTCGTCGAGCACATCGGCCTCAAGACAACCCGTATTCGCAGCGTGAACGGCGAACAGGTGATCGTCGGCAACGCCGATCTGCTCAAGAGCAAGCTGCGTAACCTGCGGCGCATGCATCAGCGTCGCGTGGTGTTCAACCTCGACGTGACCTTCAACACGCCGCCCGAGCTGCTCACGCGAATCCCCAAGATCGTCGAGCAAATCGTGACGTCCCAGAAGCCCGTGCAGTTCGACCGCTCGCATGTCGCGAGCTTCGGCGAGTCGTCCGTCCGAATCGAGAACGTGTACTACGTGCTCGATCCGGATTACAAAAAGTTCATGGACATCCAGCAGGCCATCAACCTCGAAATCCTGCGCCGGTTCGCCTCGGAGAACGTCTCGTTCGCGTTCCCGAGCCGCACGGTCTACCACGAAGGCCCGCTCGCGAAAGACGTCGCGATCACGCAGCCGACCGAGCAGTCGTAAGTCGTCCTCTTCAAGACGACAGCTCGTCGTCGGTGACCTCGGGATAGCTGCGCCAGACACGCGTGATCTCGTCCGCCTGCCCCGGCGACATCGTCTCGTGCGGATCGAGACACCAAATCCCGTCGAGCAATCCCTGTCGACGCAGCACTTCGTGAATCCCGGGAATGCATCCCCGGAATCCGTGCGCCGCGTCGAACACCGCGGCGTTTGCGTCAGTCAGCGCGGCACCGTGCGACAGCAGCGTCGGCGCGACTTCGCCCGTCACCCGGGCCGCCTTGATTGCCGTCAGGAGCGAGACCGCGCCGCGCGTCCACACGGCCCACTGGCCGAGCAACCCGCCATCGATCCAGCGAAGAACCGTCGAACCTCCGACGTTGATCGGGAATGGCGTCAGAAGATCGGCGACGATGTTGTCGTCGTTCCCCGTGTACAGCGCGATGTCGTCGCGCCCCGCCTCGACGACCGCGCGCACGACGTCGATCGTCTGATAGCGATTGAAGGGCGCAATCTTGATCGCCCAGACGTTCGGAATTTCCGCGAACTCGCGCCAGAACGCGTACGACAACACGCGCCCGCCCACGGCCGGTTGGAGATAGAACCCGAACACTGGAATGAGCTCGGCGATCACTCGACAATGATCGAGCAGGTCCGCCTCGGTCTCGTGACGCCAATCCCCGAGGCTGATCAAGCCTGCGTCGTAGCCGAGCGCCGCGGCGATGTCGGCTTCGGTGCGGGCTTGCGCAGTGTGGCCGCAGACGCCGGCGATGAGCGCAAAGGGGCGGTCAACACCGGCGAGCGCGCCGCGCGCTTCTTCCGCCGCGAGTTCGAGCACCGGGCGATAGAGACCGACCGCGGAATCCCGAATCGCGAATTGTGTCGTGTGCACACCCACGGCGACGCCGCCGGCGCCGGCATCTATATAGTAGCGCGTGAGCCCACGCTGTCGCGTTTCGTCGAGCGTCCGGGACTCCGTCAGAGCGAGGGGATGCGCCGGAATGACCTGACCGGCGCGCAAATGCTCTCGAACGCTCACACGCTCAGAACCGGCCATCGCGTGCCTCGAACTTGGTAGGCTTGCCGAGCAGCGGTCCGCCCCACTCGACCCAATCCGCAACCCACTCTTGCATGCGCGACAGATTCACCTCGGGCTCTCCGAAGGTCGCCGCCATCTGCGAGGCGTTGCTGAGGAGCGCGTCGCGCCCTTCGGTTCCGGCGAATCGAGGCGGCCTGCCGAAGCGATTGCCGAACCAGCTCGCGAGCGCACGAACCGAGAGCGTCGTCGTTCCCGTCACGTTGACGACGAATGGCGGCGACGACGCGTGCGCCAGACACTCGATCGCCACGCGGTTCGCGTCACCCTGCCAGATCACGTTCACGTGTCCCATCGCCAACGAGATCTCGTCGCCGTTGAAAACGCGCGTCGCGATGTCCACGAGGACGCCGTAACGGAGATCGATCGCGTAGTTCAGACGGACAATCGCGCTGCGCGTTCCGCGGCGCTCGGCGAACAGCTCGAGCATCCGCTCGCGCCCGAGGCACGACGCCGCGTACTCACCAACCGGCCCCGGTGAGTCAGTCTCACGCGCCCCCCCGGACTCGACCGGCGTGAGCGGATACACATTTCCCGTCGAGAAGGCGACGATCCGCGACTCGGCATACCGTTCGGCGCAAATTGCCGGGACGAGCGTGTTCATCCCCCACGTCATCGCCGGCGCGCCCGTCGTGCCGAATTTTTGGCCGGCCATGAAGATGACGTTCGGCGCCTCGGGAAGCGCGTCCACCGCCGACCGGTCGAGGAGGTCGCAGCGAATCGTCTCGACGCCGACGCCGTTGAGCGCCCGCTGCGCCGCCTCCGACGACCAGCGCGATACGGCGATTACGCGACAGATCGCGCCTCCGGCCGCGTCGGCCGCGCGCCTCGCCATGCGCGAAAGGCTCGGCCCCATTTTCCCGCCCGCTCCGAGGATCACGATGTCGCCGGGGCACGCCCTGAGCGCCGCGACCGTTGCGTCGCGCGGCGCCGACAGTAGGTCCTCCAGCTCAGCTTCGTTCATGCGGCGTTCTGTGTCGCCCGCTCGGCGAAGCGCTTTATGCGCGCAACCATGGCGTTCAACCCGAATTCGCGTCCCGACAGCCCGATCCCTTCCATGATCTGGTGCACGAAGTCGGACGGGATGGCGAGCGTGGTCTCGGGCGGTTGTTCGTTGATCGCCGAGAAGAGAATCGCCAGGAACGCAGCGATCGTCGGCGATTGCCTAACGTTCAGGTCGGCATAGAAATGCAGCTTCCCGTCGTGATGCTCGGGGAACAGATCGACGCGGGTTTGGCACTCGGGAACACTGAAATTCCCGCGGTCCAGCTCGAGGAAGCGCTGGGGCACCGGTTCCAGCTTCTTGGAGTAGTGGACCAGTGCCTGCATCTTTTCCTCGCGCCCCATCGACCTGAACCGGGCGAGCACTCGCTCGATGGTCGGTGGGAGCGTTCCAGGTGGCGTCGCGTCGCTCATTCACGGATACAAGTGAGAGCCGTTCGCGGCGTCAAGCCGACACTTGATTCAACGGAGAACGACCAGATGCCGACACGCACGGCGAGCGCGAAATGGGAGGGTGGGCTCAGAGGAGGCAAGGGCAGCTTCAAGGGCGCCACCGGATTGGGCGGGCAATACAGCTTCAGCTCGCGATTCGAGAATGGCGAAGGCTCGAATCCCGAAGAGCTCCTCGCCGCCGCGGAAGCGGCATGCTACAGCATGGCGCTGAGCGCAAACCTCGAGAAGAACGGCACGCCTCCGAAGAGCGTCGAAACCACGGCGCGTTGCACGATCGAGAAGGTCAATGACGCAAACACCATCACGAAGATGGAGCTCGAGGTTCACGCGGCCGTACCGAATTTGGATCAGGAGTCTCTGCAGCGTTTCGCGACTCAAACCGCCGAGACGTGTCCCGTTTCGCGCGCCATTCGCGGAAACGTTCAGATCACAGCGACCGCTTATCTGTCTTCCTGAAGAAGGCTTTAGCCGCTCTCTTCCCTCTCTCACCGACAAATGCCCAACGTCACGTTCTACTCGTGGGACCAGATCCCGCGCGAAACTGTCTCGCCCCTCCTCGATCGCAAGCTGATCACCGGCGACCGGATGATGCTCGCGCACGTCTATCTCAAGAAGGGTTGTATCGTGCCCAAGCACCATCACGAGAACGAGCAGCTCACCTATATCCTCGAGGGCGCGCTTCGTTTCTGGATCGGCGAAGATGAATCACAGGAGGTGATCGTGCGCGCCGGCGAGGTGCTGCACATACCGTCGAGCGTGCCGCATAAGGCCGAGGCGCTCGAGGATACGCTGGACGTGGACATCTTCGATCCGCCGCGCCAGGACTGGCTGAACAAGACGGATTCCTATCTAAGGAAATAGATCGTGGAACTGGGACTGCAGGGCAAGGTGGCGCTTGTCGCGGCGTCGAGCAAAGGACTCGGCCGCGCCGTCGCGCGCGAGTTGGCGGCCGAGGGCGCGGCGCTCGTGATGTGCGCGCGCGGCGAGGAGGCGCTCGAACGCGCCAAGCGCGAGATCATCGAAGAGACCGGCGCTGCCGTAGTCTCGATCGCCGCTGACGTCGCGACGAGTGATGGCGTTGAGCAGGTGACGCGAACCGCGCTCGACCGGTTCGGTCATGTGGACATTCTCGTGATCAACGCCGGCGGTCCGCCAGCGGGCACGTTCGACAAGCACGATTGGCAGGCATGGCAGAACGCCGTGGACCTTACGCTGCGCAGCGCCGTGGAGTTGACCCGCGCGGTGCTTCCCGGGATGCGCGAGCGACATTGGGGCCGCATCGTCGCGGTCAACTCTATCGCCGCGAAACAGCCGGTCGAGAACTTGATGTTGTCGAACAGCATTCGCGCGGCGGTCACGGGGTTCCTCCGAACCCTAGCAAACGAAGTCGCGGCTGACGACATCACCGTGAACACGATTCTTCCCGGGTACACTCGGACCGAACGCGTCGAGCAGCTGGCCGAGGTGAACGCCCGCAAGGAAGGCGTCGACGCCAAGGACGTCCTCGGCCGCTTCGAGCGCGAGATCCCGATGCGGCGACTCGGCGAGCCGCGTGAATTCGGCGCCCTCGCCGCCTTCCTCTGCTCCGATCGCGCGAGCTACATCACCGCGCAGTCGATCGCCGTCGACGGGGGGTGGATTAAAGGGCTCTTATGACCCGAAGTACGGCGCGGTCCACCCGGAGCTCGCGGGCTGCTCGAACTGCGTGCGCCACGCCTTCGCGCCCGTCACGCTCGTGTCGAAGACCAGTGTCTCGCTACGCACGTCGCCGCGCTGTATCCGCTCGATGAACTCATCGCGCGTCGCCGCACGGATCGCCGAACCGACGCGATAGAAGACACGCCCTCCGCCGACGAGACGCGAGCCGATCGTCCGCTCGAGCTGCTGCAGTGTGCGGAACAGACCGTCGATCGAACAGCCCGACGCGTTCTCGGCTTCGACGTCGACCCCGATCGCCAGAAACCGATCGTCGCGCCACTCGCGCGCGCAACGCAAGGGCGCCCCGTGCGCCTTCCACTGCGACAAGAACTGATCGACGGCCGCAAGCAGCGTATCCGCGGCGGCACCGGTCAATTCCGTATCGCTTGCAAAAACCCAGACTCGCGACGAGTCCGGCAACGAGTCGAAGGGGACGATGGGCATGAGAAGAAGCTAGACACGCGCGACGTCTTGGAACGGCGCAACGTTGCTGTCGGCTCGCGTCGCCCGCCGCCCAAACCTCAGATTCTTAGTTCCGGCGACCCCATCCGCGCCACGGTCTGCGGAATGCTCGTTCGGCCAAACCGACGGTCCACCTCGGCGATGAGCGTGGCGGGCGTGACGGGCTTCGCGAAGTAGCCGTCGCAGCCGGCTTCCATGGAGCGCCGCTCGTCGCCGGGGAGGACGTGAGCCGTCACGGCGATGATCGGGATGGAGCGAGTCAGCGGGTCCGCCTTGAGCACAATCGTGGCTTCCCATCCGTCGACGTCGGGAATCGAGATGTCCATGAGGATCAGATCCGGCCGCTGCACGCGAGCCTCCTGGATTCCTTGCCGGCCCGAAACCGCTTCGATGACCTCATAGCCGGCGTACCGAAGCGCCGTCGCGTAAATGAACCGGTTGTCCTCGTTGTCTTCGACGAGCAACACCGTCTTGGTTTGATTTGGCGTCTGCGTCACAGGTCCGCCGCGGAGAGGAAGGAGGCAAAGCGGGTCGGCTCGCGGGAGAGGCGTCGGCGCCCAAGTCCAAAATACCGTTCGACCGGAGGTCGGCAATAGCGAACACAGGTACCCTCCAAGAGAGGTCCGGCGAGCCCCGAAAACCGCGCTCTGGAACGTTTTCCGGCCAAGAACCATTATCATTAGGCATGCGACGAACCCCGTGGTTTCGTGCGCTGGCGACCTGTCTCGCCGTCTGGTTCCCGCTGGTTGTCGGGGAGCCGGGCATCTTGCGTCCGTGCCCAATGCACGGGGGCGGGGGGGCCGCCGCTCACGCTGCCGCCACGACTCCAGCATCGGCGCATGCGCATCATGTCGTCGGCGATGCCGCGGGAAACCACGGCAGCCACGTGCCCGCTAGCGCGCCGACCCACGATCACCACGCGTGCACCTGCATCGGCGTCTGCACGGGTGCCGCCGCGGTAGCCCTCAGGACGTCGGCACCGGAGCTTCCGTCGCTTGCTGTCGCGTATCGCCCTGCGTCGACCCTTCCGAGCGGCGAGCGTCTCGCTCGACCCGCTCCGTCGTTCTCCCGGCCGTACACCACCGGGCCGCCGCGCGCCTAACGCGCGGCCCTCCCTTGAGGCGAGACACAGGCTCGCCAGGCGCGATCGGCATTCGCCGGTCAGTGTGAATTCATCGGGGACAGGTCGCAGAGGCTGAGCCGTTCGCTCACTCCGACTTTCACCCGCAGACGCACGCGCGCGTGCGTTGATCACAACCGCCAAAATGGCCTCACAACCGTTCTATCCGCAGTTGCTTCGATCGCTGGCCATGCTCGTCGCGATAGCCGCCTTCCGGCCATCGCGCGCCGCGGCGCAATCGGCGACTCCGCCGACCGACACGACCATGCGATCCCTGAGCGCCGTCGTCGTGTCCGCGACTCGCGCCAGCACGACACTCGAGCGTATTTCCTTGCACGCCACGGTCGTGTCTCGCGCCGAAATCCTCAAGTCGCCTGCGCAAACCCTCGACCAGCTGTTGCGCGACATCCCCGGGATGAACCTGCCCGGCGCGCCGTACTACACGACCGATCCCACCGGTCAGCAGACGAAGATGCGCGGCGTCACGAACAGCAAAGTGCTCATGCTGGTGGACGGCATCCCGGTCCATGATCCGTTCTACAGCACCACGCAGTGGTACAAGATTCCGCTGTCGTCGATCGAGCGGGTCGAGGTGCTGCGGGGCGGAAGCTCGAGCCTCTGGGGGAATCTCGCGGTCGCCGGTGTGGTCAACATCGTGACGCGCAAGCCGATCGACGAGAGCGCCCAGGCCGACGTCAGCTACCAGTCGATGAACACGACGGTTGCCTCGGTCTCGAAGAACCTGACGTTCACCAACGGCCTCTCGATGCGGATCAGCGGCGACGCGTTGCGCACCGACGGCTATCAGACCACGCCAGATGCGTTCCTCAGTACCGTGCCGGGCAAAGCCGCGTCGTCGGCGACGAACCAGAACGCGCAAGTCTCACTCTACTACTCGCCGGCCGGCACGTTCAGCGGATTCCTTCGGGCCGGTTACCATCGCTCGAACGAAGACGTGGGCGGCTATCACTACGGCGCGAATCTTCAGAAAGGCCCTGACGCCGCCGCGGGCTTCACGAAATATCTCGGTGACAACGCGCGCGCCGACATTCGCGCGTGGGGCCAGTACGTGAGTTTTGACAAGTCGAACGGCGCGGCGTGCTATCTCGCCACCGCCGCGAGCTGCAATACCACGTCGACCACGTCCCCCCTCGTGCAATACGCGAACTCGCACGACGACAATCCGTATCGCGAGCTCGGCGCGTCGGCCGTGCTGTCGTCGATCGGCGCCGTTGGACCGCTGGCGAGCGCAGAGTTCGGCGTCGATTTCCGCACGGTTGGCGGCGAGGATCGGGCCACGACGTACAATCGGCCGACGACGACCAATATCTCGAGCGCGACGATCAATCGCACCAACTTCGGCCGCGGGACACAGCGCTTCGGCGGACTCTTCGCGCAGACGAAAGTCTCCCCCGTGGACCGCTTCGAGGCGACGTTGAGCCTGCGCTACGACTATTGGACGAACAGCGGCGGCGTGGCGCAGATGACGAAGTATGCGAACGGCACGGCGGGCGCGACGGCCGGCGGATCGATCGCCGATTCGCATGAGACGTCGTTGGACCCGAGCGTCTCGGCGCGTTTCGACGTCGGGAAGGGACTGTCGCTGCGCGGCGCCGCGTACAAGTCGTTCCGCGCGCCCGGGCTCAACAATCTGTATCGCTCATTCTCGTCGACGACGTCGATTACCATCGCCAATGCGCTGCTCGCCCCCGAGCGGTTGGAGGGCGGCGAGATTGGCGCCGACTGGCGCACGAAGGCGGTCGACGTTGGCGCGACCTGGTTCCAGTACAACACCAATGGGCTGATCGCCGCGTACAAGATTCCGAATGCGCAAGCCGCGCCGGCGGCCGTCGTCGCGATCTGCGGTGCAACACTCTCGAACTGCCCGGCGACGGTGAACTTCAATACCAACGGGCAGAACGCCATTGCGCGCGGCCTCGAGCTCACTGGGGCGTGGCGCATAGCGCCACGCTTTCAAATAGACGGCGGGTACACCTACACCGACAGCCACTACTCGTCGACGACGACGGGCGATCCGGTCGACGCCCAGCTCGGAGCCGTGCCGAAGCATCTCGAGACCCTGGGCACCACGTGGCGCCTCACGTCGAAGTGGAACGCATTCGTCGGAGCGCGCCATAATGACGCGATGTTCCTCGACGTCAATCAGACGATCTACCAGCCCGCCTTCACGGTTGTGAACGCGAGCACCTCCTTCCGCGCGACGGAGCGCGTCGAGGTCTATGGCTCGGTCAACAACGCGACCGACGTCCGCTACGCCGACAACGCGACGACCAGCGCGGCCGGCGAGATCCTTGGCTTGCACCGCTCTTTCACGAGCGGCCTGCGTCTGCGTTTTTGAGAGAATACTATGAGACATGTAACGCGGGACATCAGCTACCGCACAGCACGACTCCTCATTGTAATCGTACTGCTGGCCGCCTGCGCCAAGGCGGGCACGTCGTCGATGCAGCTCGGCGAGTCGGCGGTGCTCAGCGCGCCGACCGCCGTTGGGACGGCCCCGATGGTCGCTGTGGGGCCGGGAGGAGTTCAGGCAGTCGCCTGGGTCTCCGCGCCGAACGGAGGCACCGATGGTCGTTTGTACATCTCGGTGAATGGAGCAGCGCCGGCGGAAATTCATGATTCACTCGGACCGGTGCAGGCGCACGGTGAGGCGCCGCCGAAACTCTCTTTCGGTCCGAGCGGCGCGCTCTACGCTGTGTACACGGTCGGCAAAGAGGTCGCCGGTGAGCGATTCCCGCTCTCGGCGTTGCGCATTGTCACATCGACCGACAATGGGAAGACCTGGACATTGCCGCTCACCGTCACCGACGGCGAACCCTTCGGATCGCACGGTTTCCATGCGCTCCACGTCGCGCCGAACGGTGACGTGTACGTCTCGTGGCTCGGGAAGCCGGAGCACGACGCGACGATGGTCGCGAAGACGCCGATGCCCGAGATGAAAATGGCATCGATGCAGCAGGGCGATCCGCACGCCGCGCACGGCGCATCGACGTCGTGGATCACCCGCTCGACCGACGGCGGGAAAACGTGGTCGCGGCGCGCGCGCGTCGACATGGGCGAGGCTTGCCCGTGTTGTCGCACGTCGCTCGCCACGGGGGCCGACGGCGCGCTCTATATGGCCTGGCGGCACATTTATCCGGGAAGCATCCGCGACGTCGTCGTCGCACGATCGAATGATCAGGGCGCGACGTGGGGTGAGCCGGTGCGGGTGCACGAGGACGATTGGAAGTTCGACGCCTGCCCGCATGCCGGCCCGGCGATCGCGACCGACGCACGCGGCACCTTACACGTGACGTGGTGGACGGGCAAGGAAGGAAACGCGGGCGTGTTCTACACGCAGTCGACCGACGGCGGCAAAACGTTCACCGCACCGATCCCACTCGGCACCGCGCAGTATTCGCGCCCGGCACACGTGCAACTCTCGCTCGCCGACAGCAACCGCGTGATCGTTGTCTGGGATGACGGCACCAAGCAAACACCTCGCGTCGTCGCCCGTGTCTCGAACGACGGCGGACTTCATTTCGCCGACGCCGTGCAGTTCAGCGACGCTGGACGAGCCGCGTCGTTCCCCGTCCTCGCGGTGACCCACGATTCGATTTCGGTCGCGTGGTCCGAAGAGAGCGCGGCCGCCGCGCAGAAGGCCGAGGCTGACGCAAAGAACGCGAAGGATCCGAAAGCACCGAAGGGGCTCGAGGCGGTCGGTCAGGCGCAAGTTCTCGTGCGACGCGGCGTCCTTCGATGATTCGCCATAGCACCACTCGCGGTGTCGCGCTTGGCGCTGCTCTGTTCGTCGCCGGCTGCGCGAAGACGAGCAACGACGGCGCGGCGTTCCAACCGCTTTCGGTTGGCACCTCGGTGCCCACCTATGCCGCGGCGACGATTACTGGCGACACCGTGCACGTCGGCGGTAAAGAGGAGCCGACCATTCTGAATGTGTGGGCGACGTGGTGCGTCGCCTGTCAGGAAGAGATGGCAGCGCTCGACTCGCTGTCGCGCGAATTCAAATCCCGCGGCGTCCGCGTGATCGGCGTGAGCGTCGACGAGGGCGAGACCGAACGCGTCCGCCGCTTCGCCGCAACGAACCACCTCGGCTTCACCATCGCCCACGACCCGGCGGCGTCGATCGAGCAGTCGTATCAGCTCGTCGGCGTTCCGACGACCTTCGTGATCGGCCGGGACGGAAAGCTCCTTTGGAAGCGAACCGGGAATATCGTGGACGTGCTGAGCGATGTGCGCGGCGCGGTCGAGACGGCCCTCAAGTAGTCGAGGTCGAGGCTAGGGACTGAGCGTAGGCAGCTTCGATGTTCGATTGCTGCTGCAAGGCGTTTGAGGTTCCGTTACGGCGCGAGCATCGTCTCCTTCTGCGCGTAGATGACCTCCGGATCACGCGAAGCAGCCGGAATGCGAAGGGGCGCCTCTCGGCGCCCCTTTCTCCGGCTCACGCGGACGAAGCGATCCTGCTCTCCGCTCGACTACGGCTTTCCAAGCTGGAGCAGAGGCATAGCGCCTCCGGCAACCTGCGGCATCTTCCCATCCCATCGCTTCGCCATCTCGTACTGCACGAGATTCGCCGTGACGCTCCGCGACAGGAGCTCATTCGCCTTGGCTTGTGCTTCCGCCTCGGCGAGGATCGCTTTGGCGTGGCCCATCGCCTTGATCGAATCACCCTGGGCCTGGAACGTGTTCTTCTGAAGCTCGTTCTGTGACGTGAGCGCCTGCTGCTGCATCACGTTCTTTTGGTTGATCGCTTCGATGACCGCCGGCGGCGCGCGCAGTTCGTTGATCGTGAACTGCTTCACGACGATCCCGTATTGCGCCAGTCGTTGCGACAACAGCATCTGCGTCTGGTTGACCGCTTCGGCCTTTTTCGGACCGATGACCGCGGCGATCTCCTCGTTGCCGATCACTTCCTGCAGCGCCTGACGAATCGACTGCTTCACGTAGCCGTGCTGGATTGCCTGGATGTCGCGCCGGAAGGTGCTGTATAAATTCGGCGTCTTGTCCGGGTCCAGCTCGAAGCTCATCGACACGTCGAGCGATATGGGCTGGCCTTCCTTGCTGTTCACGTTGATCTCGTCGTTCAGCGCCGAGCCTTCGGTCGACGCTTTCGTGAGCACCAACGTTTGCATGAACACCGGATACTCCTCGATGCCGGTGGTTAAAGGATTTCTCATGTGCAGCCCCGGACCGAGCGGTACTCTGTCCACGCCACCGCCGGCGCGGTGAATCACGATGCCGACGTAGCCAGGGTTCACGTAGGTGACGGTCGTCGGGAGCAGCACGAGCACGACGATGAGGCCAACGATCAGCCCAACCACGCGCCGGATCTTCCGGCCCAACCCGTCATCCGGTGTCGGAACGAACCCTATAGACGACAAGCGGTCGCCAATTGAGCTACCCATGCGCAATCTCCTTGTAGCAATCGGGGCACAGCGTTTCCCCGCTGGTGAGGCGTACCAGATCCGAAGCGGCGCGCGGGCCATGAATGGGGCACACCAGGTCGGCCGCGCGATCGATTCGCCTCCGGTTCCGCGTCTGGCGGAGCCGAACACCGACCGGTGTGAAGTAGAGAACCACCAAGTAGAGAAGGGTGCCCACTGCCGCGACCAGCGCGACGAAGAGGACACCCTCGAGAATGATTTCGCTCATATGCTTCGATGACAGACAACGCGAGTGACGACCGGGTTGTTTCAGGGGGTCGCAAGCCCATATGGCTGGCCGAGATAGGCTGGCAGGCCCGACGGCGGTTGTCAGAACCGCTTGCGGCCACGACCGTCGGCTGTCATCCTGAGCGAAGCGAAGGCCCTACAGTCCTTGACTAGTTACGAGCCAAGACAAGTAGGTCCTTCGTTCGCTGCCCTCACTCAGGATGACAACCCCCCCGATAATGTCCGAAACCACGACGACCGTCGATCGCCGCGCCTTCATGGCGTACTTCAGCAGCATTGGTCTCGGGAGCACGCTGCTGCCCGGCGTCCTCTGGGGGCAGGCGACGCAGCAGCAGGCTTCAGAGATCTCAAAAGAGATGATCGCCGGAGCCGAATCGATCTCCGGACTCTCGTTCACCGACGAGCAACGCACCGCCATCGCGCAGGGGCTGCGACAGCTCAAGGGGGAAGCGGCATCGTTGCACAAGGAGCCGCTCGACATGAGCGTCTTCCCGGCGATCGTCTTCGAACCAGTGCCACCCGGAAAGAAGCTGGCGCCCAAGACGAAGGCACCAATGCAACGCAGCCGCGCCGCGGTCATGGCGCGCCCCGGCAGCCTCGACGAGTTGGCGTACCAGCCGGTGACGGTCCTCTCGGAGATGGTGCACGCGCGCAAGGTGAAGCCGTCGGAGCTCACCGACATGTATCTCGCTCGGCTCAAGCGCTACGACTCGCAGCTGCACTTCGTCATCACGCTCACCGAAGAGCGCGCGCGAAAGCAGGCCCGCGTTCTGGACGCCGAGATCGCACGAGGCCACTATCGCGGCCCGCTGCACGGAATTCCCTGGGGCGCGAAAGACCTCCTCGCTGTGAAAGGGTATCCGACCACCTGGGGCGCGCTGCCCTACAAGGATCAAGTGCTCGACTATGACGCCACCGTCGTCAAGCGCCTCGACGATGCTGGTGCGGTCCTTCTCGCTAAACTGACACTCGGCGCCCTGGCCCAAGGCGACGTCTGGTTCGGCGAGCGGACGCGCAATCCCTGGAATCCGGCGACCGGATCGAGCGGCTCGTCGGCCGGCCCAGCGTCCACCACAGCATCGGGATGCGTCGGTTTTTCGATCGGTTCGGAGACGAATGGCTCGATCACCTCTCCGTCGCGCACCTGCGGCGTGAGCGGATTCCGTCCGACCTTCGGCCGTGTCCCTCGGACTGGCGCGATGGCCCTCTCGTGGACGACCGACAAGCTCGGTCCGATCTGTCGCAGCGCCGAGGACGCGGCACTCGTCTTCGCTGCCATCCAGGGGCCCGACGGATACGACTACTCGGTCAAGGAGTATCCGTTCAACTGGAACGCCGCCCTCAAACCGTCGCAACTGCGCGTCGGCTACTTCAAGATGAGCGGTCAGCGCAACCTGTTCGAGCGGCGCGATGCCGAAGGCAACACCGTGCCCAACGCCGAAGCGCTCAATTTCCTTAAAGTTCTCGAATCGCTCGGCGCCAAGGTCGTGGAGGTCGAGGACCCGACGCCGAACGGCGGATATCTCGACGATCTGATCTTGCACGCTGAGGCGGGCGCCGCCTTCCAGCAGCCGACCCTCGTCAGCCAACTCGACGTGATGATGCGCGGTCGGACGGAATTCCCGAGCACCTGGCCGGATTACTTCCGTGCCGCCCAGTTCTATCCGGCGACCGATTACGTGAACGCCAATCGCGCTCGCACCCTGCTCTGCCAGCAATGGTGGAACCTGTTCGAGAAATACGACGTGATCTTCACGCCGCAGGAGAACACGTCCGTCACGAATGTGGTCGGTACGCCATCGATCGTCGTCCCGACTGGCTTCGCCATCCCGCAACCTTTCCAAGGCCGGGGTGCCGGCGGGGGCGGCCGCGGCGCCGGCGGCGGCCGTGGCGACAGCACTCGCACCGCCGCACCAGCCGCTCCGCCGGCGCCCGTCGTACCACTCCCGACGTCGATGTACATCATGGGTCCGATCTATCAGGACGAGAAACTCCTCGCCGTCGCCCATGCCTTCCAGACGGCGACGGACTTCCACAAGAAGCGGCCGCCGCAGTTCCCTTAGTCGCCCGATCGCCCAACCGCTCAGCTCTTACAAAAATCCTACACGCCCACCAAAACAGTTCTCAGTGTTTTGGTGTCTAAAGGACGTGCGCCGGGACGAAACCCTTGGCCCGCGACGTCGGTAGTAGACGTACGCACCAAAACCACTGCGGGGCCCTTATAGGATGACCGCCCGACCGGCACGGAGAGAAGCGAGCCCAGCACCAGCATTTCGTGCCGTCAGCGGCCTGCCCAGGTCGCTCGAAGCGCTCGCCCAGACTAGCGAATACAGCATTTACGGCCTCACGCGCGACGTCGACCAGGCGTTGATCCGGGAGCGTCGGGTCGGCTTTGCCGCGGTCCTGTTCATCGCGGCCACGGGGATCGCTTTGCTCTACTCGCTCGAGCGGTACCTCTACAGCCGTTGGGTCGGCGAGCCGGTATCACTCCGCAGCGTTCTTCCCGCCGAACTGATTTTTACTTACGCGGGTGCGCTCCTCGCGCCCCTCGTCATGCGCTTCGCGCAGCGCTTCCCGCTCCGCGGTCGAGAGGTCAATCGGAACCTCGCCGTCCACATGGTGGCGATGATCGCGTTCGTGCTCGTCCACGTAACGCTCTTCTCGCTCGCCACGATGCTCCTCGCGCCAGGGATGGACCTGCCGAGCCTCCCGCGCGTCCTCGGCAGATCGCTGCTCTCCTGGACCGTTTTCGACGCGATCGTCTACTGCGCGCTGGTCACGGTGAATCACGCCGTGATCTACTACCGGGTCTCAAAGGACCGAGCACTCCGCGCATCCCAGCTCGAGGCGAGCCTCGCGCAAGCGCAACTTCAGATGTTGCGCATGCAGCTACAGCCCCACTTCCTCTTCAACACGCTGCATTCCATCTCGGCGCTGATGCACAAAGATGTGCGCCGCGCCGATTCGATGGTGGCCGCACTGAGCGACTTGCTGCGGATGTCGCTGCAGAACATCGGCGCGCAGGAGGTTCCCCTTCAGTCGGAGCTCGACTTCCTGCAGCGTTACGTCGAGATCATGCAGCTCCGGTTCGGCGACAGGCTTCGCGTGTCGATCGACATCGACCCCGAGACTCGCGACGCCCGCGTGCCCAACCTGTTTTTCCAGCCGCTGGTAGAAAACTCGTTCCGTCACGGGTTCGGCGATCTGGGGCAAGGTTCGATCACGATCTCCATCCGGCGCGACGACGACATGCTACGCTGCGACGTCGTCGACGACGGCCGAGGCCTGCGTACGGGGCACAAGGAAGGCGTGGGCCTCGCCAGCACCCGGTCGCGTCTCTCTCACCTGTACGGCGACAACTATGTGTTTACCATGCGTGGCGCTCCCAACGAAGGCGTCCATGTCACGGTAGTCATTCCCTTCACCCACACCGAGCGGATGGCGGCAGACTGATGACTGACCAAAAGAAAATTCGGACATTGATCGTCGACGACGAGGAGCTCGCGCGCGATCGCATCCATACGCTCCTCTCCGGGCAGCCGGACGTCGAGATCGTGGGTGTGTGCACCGACGGCCCGAGCGCTGTCGAAGCGATCGACCGTGCGCGTCCCGATCTCGTGTTCCTCGACGTTCAGATGCCCGGGATGGACGGGTTCGAAGTGATCGACAACGTCGATAAGAGCGCGATGCCGGCGGTGGTTTTCGTCACCGCCCACGATGCCCACGCGCTTCGCGCCTTCGAGATTCACGCGCTCGACTTCCTGCTCAAGCCGTTCGATCAAACGCGCTTCGAGAAGGCGCTCGACCGCGCCCGCGGGCACCTCAATCACGATCGCGCCAGCGGACTCGATCCGCGTCTCGTCTCCCTGCTCGAGGAGCTCCACGAGGAGCGAAAGTACTCCGAGCGGCTCATCGTGAAGTCGGGCGGCCGGGTGTTCTTCGTGCGAACGGAGGAGATCGACTGGGTCGAAGCCTCCGGCAACTATGTCAAGATTCACACGAAGAACGACGCGCACCTGCTCCGTGAGAGCATGAAGAACATGGAGTCGCGCCTCGATCCCAAGACCTTCGTCCGCATCCATCGCTCGGCGATCGTCAACATCGATCGGATCAAGGAGCTCGAGCCGTGGTTCCACGGTGAGTACATCGTGATCATGCGCGACGGTACCCGTCTCACCGCGAGTCGAGTGTTCAGCGATCGTTTGAGCGCCGCGATCGCGTAGCGGCTGTCATCCTGAGGAGCGCAGCGACGAAGGACCTACTGTCCTTGGCTAGTTACTAGTCACGGCGAGTAGATCCTTCGCTTCGCTCAGGATGACAACCGAGGGCTCAGGATGACAACCGAGGGCTCAGGATGACAACCGAGGGCTCAGGATGACAACTCGGACCGCAATGCGCTCTCCAAATTCGGAAAAGCGAATTCGAAGCCAGCCTCGGTGAGGCGCCGCGGCACCACACGCTGGCTCGCCAGCGCCGTGTCCTCCGCCATCTGCCCGAGCGCCAGCTTGAGCGCGAACGCGGGAACAGTCGTAAACGTCGGCCGGCCGAGCACACGCCCAAGCGTGTCCGTGAACTCGGCGTTCGTCACCGGATTTGGTCCGACGACATTCACCGGCCCGCTGATCGACTCGTTGTCGATCATGAACCGCAGAGCGCGAACGACGTCGGTGAGCGCGACCCAGCTCATCCATTGGCGACCCCTGCCAAGCGTTCCACCCAAGCCGAGTCGAAAGGGCAGCAACAGCTTGGCGAGCACCCCGCCTTCACGCGCGAGCACGAGGCCCGTTCGCGAGAGCGCGACGCGAACGCCGGCATCCGCCGCTGGTTTCGTCGCCGCTTCCCATTCTTTGCAGACCGTCGCCAGGAAGTCGTCGCCCAGCGCGGCAGTCTCGTCGAGCGGATCGTCGCGGTGGGTGCCGTAGATCCCCATCGCCGACGCGTTCACAAGGACACGCGGCCGAGGGTCCGACCCGACAACAGCGCGCGCCAGCAGCGTTGTCGACTGAATCCTGCTATCGCGGATTCGCTGCCGAGCGCTCGACGTCCACCGCTGCGAGAGATTCTCGCCGGCGAGATTTACGACCGCGGTGACGCCGTCCATCGCGCGCGGGTCGATCTCGGCGCGATCCGGGTACCAGGAGACCTCGTCCGGGTGCGACGCACGACGCCGGACCAGCCGCTTCACCTCGACATTCTGGGAACGCAGCGCTCGAGCGAGCGCTGAGCCGATCAACCCGCTTGCGCCGGAGACGAGAATCATGGCCTGAGCTGTTCTCTAGAACACTCAAGCTAAAGCTCTCTCGCCGGGTTACAGGTCTCCCCTCTTCAGAATTTGTCGGGCAACGACGTCCGCGACGGCCGGCGTATGGTAAAATCCGCCCGCGATGCGCTCGCGAATCTCCGCGTCGTGCGACTGCGCGGCGTCGAGTCGAACCTCCCGCTCCACGGGTTTATCCTGGTCGCGCTCGACCGCAGGTTCGCGCTGACTGCGCATTATTTTGTCCGACAGCGGTTCATGCATTTTGCCATCCCCCATCTTGCGAGGAGCCGGCGCGTGCCTCGCCCCGAGGGTTGCCCCAGCCACGCTCCGCGCGTCCTCCGAAGAGTATCGGCTCCTGCCTTTCCAGCTTGAGCCGGCGCCCTAATAAAGCCATGGCAAGGATTCTCTGTCTCGACGATGAGCCTGCGGTCGGCCTAATTCTCCAGGATACGCTGGAGCGCGTAGGCCATGAGGCTATCCCCGCCCACAACGTCCCGCAGGCACTACAGGCGCTGGCGGTCGGCGGCATCGACCTGATCATTTCCGATTATCGCATGCCCGGGTTGAGCGGCCTCGAGTTCCTCGGGCTGCTCCGCCAGCAGGGCTATGACACGCCGCTCATCATGCTGACGGGATACGCCAGCATCGAGCATGCGGTCGCGGCGATCAAAGCCGGCGCGGTCGACTACATCACCAAGCCAGTTCAGCCCGAGCAGCTCGAGCTGTCGGTCAACCAGGCCTTGGAAGTTGTGCGGCTTCGGCGGGAGAATGAACGACTGCGGCGCGAAGTCATGCAGTTCCGCAACGAACGGCAGGTGATCGGCGAAAGCGCCGCCGTCCGACGCGTGCTGCAAACCGTCGCCACCGCCGCCCCGACGCGCGCGACCGTCCTCCTCGAAGGCGAATCCGGAACGGGCAAGGAATTGTTCGCCCGTACGATCCATGCGCAGAGCGAGCGCCGCGACGGTCCATTCATCCAGCTGAATTGTGCCGCGCTCCCCGAGGGGCTGGTCGAGAGCGCGCTGTTCGGCCACGAGAAGGGCGCCTTCACCGGCGCGATCAAACGCGTCGAAGGGGCCTTCGAGCGGGCTGACGGCGGAACGCTTCTGCTCGACGAGATCTCCGAGATGCGCCTCGACCTCCAGGCGAAGCTGCTCCGCGTGCTTCAGGAGCAGGAGTTCGAGCGCGTCGGCGGATCGACTCCGATCAAGGTGGACGTACGCATCATCGCCACCACCAACCGCGATCTCACGACGCACGCCGCGGCCGGACATTTCCGCCAGGACCTGTTCTATCGCTTGAGCGTGATCCCGATCCGACTTCCACCGTTGCGCGAGCGACGCGAGGACATTCCTCTTCTGGCGCACCGGTTCGCTACACAATATGCCGGCGAGATCGGCAAGCCCATCACGGGCATATCGCCGCAGGCGCTCGAGCTCCTCCAGGGCTACGATTGGCCCGGCAACGTGCGCGAGCTGCAGCACGCGGTGGAGCGCGCGGTCATCCTGAGCGGCGAGCCGATCATTCCGGCACACGCCTTCGACGCCCGCAGATTCAGCCTGACGGGTGCCTGGCGGGAGCAGCCCTCACTCGCCGATTATTATCCGGCGAATGGGAATGGCAACGGCAAGCACGCGCCGGTCGGTGGGACGTCCGGAGACAACGGCGTTCTCCTCACCACGCTGAACGTCGACGAGGCCGAGGCCAAGCTCATCGAACGCGCACTCGAGGTCTCTCGCGGCAATCGTACGCGTGCCGCTGACCTCCTGGGCATCAGCGTCAGGACCTTGCGAAACAAGTTGAACGGCTCGCGTCCCCACTCCAACGGGGATGGCGGAGGAGGCGGCGGCGAATGATGCGAACGACTGTTGCACTGGCGATTCTCGGCGGGGTGTCGGCACTTGGGTGTCACACCCCGCCTTCCGTTGGTGCCGCTGGAAATGCGCCGGCGCGCAACGGGGCGATGTCGTGGCCCGCGCCGGCCACTGGTCGCACCTATACGCTTCTCCCAACGCCGACGACGGTAGCATGGGGATGGTACGATGCCGCGGGTCGGCCCGTGCTGCGCGTGGCCTCGGGCGATGAGATCGTGCTGCGCGCGCTCTCGACGTGCAGTCCACAGTCGCTCAAGAACGCCGGCCTCGACACGACGCGTATCGAGCAGCTGGCGAAAGAAATTTACGCCGCGCGAGACAAGATGAAACACGGACCGGGGGGACACATCCTGACCGGTCCTATCTACGTCGAGGGCGCGGATTCCGGCGATGTGCTCGAGGTTCGTTTCAAGGACATTCGCCCGGCGATCAACTACGGGTGTAACTCGTTCGGCCCGCGCAGCGGATTCCTCAAGGAGGACTTCACGTCGTCGCATTCCAAGATCATCGAGCTGGACACGGTTCGGATGCTCGGAAAGTTCAGTGACGCCGTGACGATCCCGTTGCACCCGTTCTTCGGCAGCGTCGGCGTCGCCCCGCCGGCGTCAATGGGCGCCGTGAACAGCGCGCCGCCGGGAATTCACGCCGGCAATCTCGACAACCGCGAGCTGATCGCGGGATCGACGCTCTACATCCCCGTCTGGACGAAAGGCGCTTTGCTCGAAGTGGGCGACGGCCACGCCGGCCAGGGCAACGGTGAAGTCGATATCACGGCGATCGAAACGTCGCTGATCGGGCGGTTGCAGGTTGTCGTCCGGAAGGGGGAGCACCTCGACTGGCCGCGTGCCGAAACCCCGACGCACTACATCGCGATGGGCATTGATTCGTCGCTCATGAACGCCACCAAGCTCGCCATACGCCAAGGCATCCAAATGCTGGTCGACCTCAAAGGGATGTCCCGCGAGGATGCGTACCAGCTGATCAGCGTCGCCGGCGATGTGAACATGACCCAGCTGGTGGACGGCCCGTACGGCGTCCATGTCATGATCCCGAAATCGATCTTCACGAAGCCCTAAAAACCCCAGCGGCAAGTTTTTCCGGGGTCACTGGCTCGGCATGGTTTGCCGATGCGGCAGAAATTTCCGAGAGCCTGCGCTCTGGGCATTGCCGTGAATCGTGCCTCGGCATCTCTCCAAGACGTAGCGGGGTAACGCTTTAATAGCGATCCGCTGCTCCGTGTCGCCCGCTCCGACCCATCGGCGTTCGACTGGTCTGTCACCTGCCTTTAGCACCGCAGGCCGGAGGTGTGCCCGGCGCCTCCCTACCTCGCCGATGCGGAGCCGAAGTGCCGGATTCACGACATACATCGTTGTGGGACGCGTTTGTCGCGGGAGATTCGACCGCCCGTGATGCGCTGCTTACCGAGAACCTGAGCCTCGTGCACCACGTCGCACGTCAGCTCGGGCGTCGGCTGGGCGACAAAGTGGACCACGACGAGTTGGTGAGCGCCGGCATCCTGGGCCTGATGTCGGCGATGGGTGCGTTCGACCCGCGTCGAGGCCTCGCCTTCAGCACCTTTGCCGTCCCTCGTATCCGCGGCGCCATTCTCGATGAGCTCCGGCGGCAAGATCACGTGCCCCGTTCCGTCCGCCGCAAGACGCGCGAGATCGAAACGGCGCGTCAGACATTAGCCGCGAAGCTCTGCCGAGCGCCGGACGACGAGGAGCTGGCGGCACAATTGGGTGTGCCGCTGGAGACGTTCTGGAAGTGGCAGTCCGACGTCGAGAGCGCCGTGCGGCTTCCGCTCGATCGACCGACTCGAGCGCGCGGTGACACGTCCCCCGCCTCGGTCCTCGACCTTTTGCACACGGAACCCTCGCAAGCCGTCGACGAGCAACTCGGGCGCGAGGAAGAGATCGCGCTTCTGCACAAGGCTATCCTCGACCTTCGCGAGCAGGAACGGACGGTATTAGGACTTTACTATTTCGAAGGTCTCAAGATCCACGAGATCGCCAGGATCCTTGGCGTGACCGACTCCCGCATCTCGCAGGTCCGGTCCAAGGCACTGTCCCGCCTGCGCGAGATCGTCGGCGGCGCGCTGGTGTCGTAGAGCCGGCTCGCGACTCGGCTACCCGGCAGTCGGTGGTTCGCGGTGCGACTTGAGGGTCGCTAGGCGCACCTGGAGCCGGCCGTCGCTCACGTGACAATCGGCGCCAATGAACGAGGCAAGCGACGCCATGTATTGGCTGACCGCCGATTCGTCGATCGCGGTCGGCGAGGCGATCACGATTCGAACCGCCTTCCCATCCGGTTCCGTCATCAAATGGAGGCTGCCGTCGACGCCCGCCGCACAAGCCCGGCGTCGTAGGCCGTAGAGAGCGAGAGAGAGCAGTCGGATCAGCGCAGACCGTTCGCTCCAGACCGGCTCCACTGGCGCGGCAGGCGGGAGCTCGATCGGCGTGCGCCGCACGTCATACAGCATCGCCTGGATGCGCAGGACGTCGGTGAGGACGTCCTCGAGGATCAACCCCGTCGCCAGCGCCTGTCTTGGCCGGGCCAGCAGGCGAACGACGCTTGTCGTCTCCTCCAGGCGCGCCACTTCCTTGTGGATGCTATCCGTCGCCGCGCTCGTCGTCCGCCAGACGTCGTCGCGAAGTAGCTCGGCGAATGCGCGTAACGCACCAAGGCGATTGTTCAGCGCGTGATCGAGTCCGAGTAACACCTGATCCACCAGTTCCAGCCAGTCGTCGGACGGCGCGGCTCGCGCGCCCGGATGCGCCGGGGTGGTTGCGTTCGTCATGCCACGAAAGGTATAGGGCAGACACGCCGTTTTCGGGAACGCGGGACCTCCCCGGACGGGTTGATGAGGGTGAGACAGTTCTGGCTTGTCGAGAACACGGACCCTGACGTGATTCCTGCATGGACATGACGGTATTCGGCCTGATGTGCTGCTTGGCGACCGGTGGACCGGCGCCGGCGATCGCGTCCGTCGAGCAGCCCCGGGCATTCGCGGCGGCGCTTGATACGGTGAATCCCCTGCGTGCCCGTCCCGCGATCCCGACCGATACCCCGCGGGCTCGCCCCAGGGTCATCGAAGTGAGCGACTGGTACTCCCGACGCCTGACAATTCATCGGTATACCGCCTACAGCACGATTCCGGTGTTCGCGGCACAATGGATCGCCGGGAAGAAGCTCTACGACGAGAGCCGGGCCGCTCCGACGTGGGCCAAAACCGTCCATCGAGCAGGCGCTACAGCGCTTGCGGGGATGTTCACCGTAAATACGGTGACCGGGTTGTGGAACTGGTGGGACTCGCGGATGCTGGCGCAGGGACGTGTGCTGCGTACGGTCCATGCGTTTTCGATGGTTGCGGCCGATGCTGCGTTCACATACGCGGGAGCCAAACTCTCGAACGAGGCTGAGACTGACGCGAGTAAACGGCGGTTGCATCGAACGGTCGCGCTATCCGCAATGGGTTTGACCGTGATCAGTGGTACCGCCATGAAACTCTGGAATCGCTAAGCCTCTCGATGATTCTTCCTGGTTCGATCGTGCAATTGTTCGAGCCCTGGAACAAGTACTACAGTCACTCCAAGGGCGCCGAAACCGTCGTGCAGTTCCTTCACATCGGCGGCACGTTACTCGCGGGCGGCCTCGCGATTTCGGCAGATCGCGGCTCGCTGCGAACAGTCCGCGGCGTCGTTGCGGATCGTGGGCAGCAGCTGCGCGAGCTCGCCGCGGTCCACCGCTGGGTGATCACGGGATTGGTGGTCGTCGTGATCAGCGGCCTGGCGATGCTCACCGCGGACATCGAGACCTTCTTCGGATCGTGGATCTTCTGGACGAAGATGGGGCTCGTCGCACTGCTTCTGCTAAATGGCCTGTTGATGCTCCGCGCCGAGAGTGCGCTCGGCAAAGATCCCGCGCCGGCCTCGCCGGCCTGGGCCTCTTTGCGTCGCGGCTCCATCTCCAGCCTCGCGCTGTGGTTCATCATCACGGCGCTCGGCGTAGCCCTTGTAAACCTGAGCTGATCAACCTGATGTCACGCGGCACATATGCAGCAAACGTGAACGAAAACGATGGGTGCGATGGTTGTGCGCTGGTCCCGCGCCGAGAGTTTCTGCGCGACGCGGGCGCGATCGCGGTGGGCATTCTCGTCGCCCTCGGCGCGTCTCCGGCTCGCGCCGCGGCGGCGCCGCTGGAGGCGATAACGTCGATTGGTGGCTCACGAGACGACAAACCGTATCCCATTCCCGCGAAGGACGGGAGCCAGATCGACAAGGAGAACGGCGTCATCGTGACCCGCTGGCAGGGAATGGTGTACGCGTTCTCGCTTGCCTGTCCGCACCAGAATACGGCGATCAAATGGTTCGACAAAGACGGGCAGTTCGAGTGCCCCAAGCACCACTCGCGCTTTCAGCCCGACGGGCTCTATGTGAAGGACAGTGGCCGTGCCACGCGCGGGCTGGATCGGTTCGCCGTTCGCAAAGACGGGAACAATCTGATGGTCAACCTGGATAAGCTGTACCAGGAAGACGACGACGAAACGGAGTGGAAGGCGGCCGTCGTCACGGTGTGAACCGTCACCAAAGACTCGCCATGTCCTGTCAGGACTGCCTGAATCGACGTGAGTTTTTCGCCCGTTCCGCCCTCGCCGCGGCGGCATTGGCCGCGCTGGAGGCGTGCGGCGATGGCCAAATCGGTCCACCACTCCGTAATACCACTGGGGGTGGGGATCCGAACGTGCCCCCAGGTCCACCGCTGACGATCTCGCTCGCCAGTCATCCGGAGCTCGCCACGGTCGGTGTGCTCGTGGAGCTCGACCGCGAGCGCGCGGTGATGCGCACGGGCGCGAACAGCTTCCTCGGCTTATCGCGCATTTGCACTCACGAGCAGTGCGATGTCGAAGTGCGCAGTAACCAACTCGAGTGTCCCTGTCACGGGTCGCTGTACGCGAAGGATGGGTCGGTGATTCATGGCCCCAATGTCTCGAGTGGTCCGATCACAGCATTGAGACAGTTAGACGTCACGATCGACACGGCGGCGGGCACGATCACCATCGCTTGACGTGAACGGTGAGCGAACGGTTTGATAGCGAAGGTCATCTCGCTGTCTAGCTGTCAGTTCGCTCACGAAATAGCTTGCGTCCATGTTGATTGGCGTTGCCGGCATGGTCGGGACGGGAAAGACTACTCTTTCGCGCGCGCTCGCCTCGCGCTTCGGGTTGCAGCTCGCGCTCGAGAGCGTCGACGCGGACAATCCGTGGCTGGAGAGTTTCTACGGCGGGCCCGAAGAGATGCGCGCGTACGCGTTGCAATTGCAGCTGCATTTTCTTGCGACGCGCTTCGCCGGCATGCGACGAATGCGCGGGCTCGGCGGCAGCTGGGTGCTCGATCGAACATGGTACGAAGACGCAGAGATCTTCGCGCGTGGACTGTTCGAGCAGGGCTACATGACATCGGACGAGTGGACGCTCTATCGACGTCTCTACGCCGAGTTGCTGTATTCGCCCGCGGCACGGCCGCCGCGCCTGCTCATTTACCTGCATGGTCCGCTCGACGTGATTGCCGCGCGCATCGCGATGCGCGGCCGACCGAAAGAAAAGGAAACGTCGCTCGACTATTGGACCGCGCTCCACGATCGCTACGAGCGTTGGATCGCCGGGTTCACGCAGTGCGCCGTCCTGTCGCTCGACGTTCGCGACTACGACCTCGTGGCCGATCCGCACGCGGTGGACGAGATCGCGGCCCGGGTGCGCACGGAGCTCGAGGGCGAGCTACCACAGACGGAGCTTTGGCCGAACGCGACGCGCAAGCGCGCGTTCGCCTGAGCGGAGACAAGCCGTGGGCCTTCTCGGCAAGCTTCTCTTCTTTCCGATCAGCGGTCCCGTCGCCGGGATCCGTTGGTCGCTGGGGAAGGTCCAGAGCGTCGTCGAAGAAGAGCTTACCGACGACGCGCCCGTGAAGCAGGCGTTGATGGAGCTGCAAATGCAGCTCGAGCTTGGCGATATCACGGACGACCAATACGTCGAGCGCGAGGCGGCGCTGATGGCGCAGCTGCGCGACGTGCGAGCGTGGCGTGAGCGGCTCGGAAAGGCGACGAGCGGCGGCCCCGTTCGCGTCGCCAAGAACAACGAAGAGGAGTGAGCTCGCTCGATTCTCTCATCGAGCAGCTCCCGCGAACGTCACTGATTGTCGGAAAAGGCGGCGTCGGAAAAACCACGTGCGCCGCCGGGCTCGCGGTCGCCTTCGCGCGACGGGGCGAGCCGGTGCTGCTCCTGTCGACCGATCCGGCGGCGGCGCTTGCGGAAGTGATGGGCATTCCCATCGGCACCGAGGCCATGCCGGTGGAGTCCGTGCCCGGTTTGGATGCACGACAGTTGGCCGCGGGCGAGCTTCGTCACAATTTCCTCGACCGATGGCGCGATGTCATCGCCGAGATCATCGATCGTGGGACGTATCTCGACCGCGCCGACGTCGATGGGCTGGTTGATGCCGCGCTCCCGGGCGCCGACGAGATCTTCTCGCTTCTCGCGGTCGCCCATATCCTGGCCGATCCCTCGAGCCGCCATCGACGCATCGTGGTCGATACGGCCCCGACGGGGCACACGCTGCGCCTGCTCGCGCTCCCCGACACGTTCCGTGCCCTCCTCGCGATGCTCGACGAGATGCAGGACAAGCACCGCTTCATGGTGCGCGCGCTTACCCATCGATACCGACGCGACCGTGCCGACGAGTTCATCGATGACATGCGATCGCGGATCGACCGACTCCGTATGACGCTGGCCGACCCCGCGGCGCTCGCCGCGGTCGTCGTCGTCCGCGAGGAGCCGCTCGTCGTTGCCGAGACAGTTCGGTACGTCCGGGATCTGTCTGCGCTTCAGATTCGCATCGCGGCACTGATCGTCAACGCGGCTGAACCGACCGCGGCGCGAATCGCCGTCGGAGAATCGCTGCCAACCTACTTTATTCCGCGGCGCGAGCCGCCGCGTGGCGTAGACGCCGTGGCGGACACCATCTCACGACTAGGGCCGATTTCTCGTGGGGCCACTCGACGGTCGTCGAACGCTCGAGCACCGCTCGCGGCCGCGCCGGCGTTTCAAGACACCGCGGTCGCCGAGCTCGTTCGCCCACTGACCGTCGTTGGCGGAAAGGGTGGTGTAGGCAAGAGCACGGTTGCCTGCGCCCTCGCGATCGCGGCGGCCGATGAAGGTCGCGACGACGTGCTGTTGGTTTCCACCGACCCGGCTCCATCGATTGCCGATGCATTCGGGCAGTCCGGTGCGGCATGGGGAGATCGCGAGCGGCCCGTCGAGGGCGTTCCGGGATTGGTCGCGCGACAGATGGACGCGAGCGCCGCCTTCGCGCGACTTCGCGACGAGTATCAGGATCGGATCGACGCGATGTTCAACGCCATCGTGCGACGCGGTGTCGACGCGGACCGCGACCGCCGGATCATGCGAAACCTTCTCTCGCTCGCACCTCCCGGCATCGACGAGCTATTTGCCCTCTCACTGCTCGGCGACGCCCTCTTCGAGCGTCGGTTCACGCGCGTGATCGTGGACCCGGCGCCGACGGGGCATCTCCTCCGGCTCCTCGAGATGCCGGCGCTCGCGCTCGACTGGACGCATCGCTTGATGCGCTTGATGCTCAAGTATCGCGAAGCCGTGGGACTCGGCTCGGCGGCGGAAGAGCTCCTCGCCTTCGCGAAACGAACTCGGGCGCTCGACGCGCTGCTTCACGACGCTGGTCGCGCGGGAGTCTTGATCGTCGCCCTCGACGAACCCGTCGTCCGCGCCGAGACCGCCCGTCTTACCGCGGCGGTCGACTCGCTCGGCATCGGCGTGATCGGAGTTGTATGGAATCGCGTCACGAATACGGCTCCCCCTCTTCCTGAGTCGTATGCGCGTCGACAGTTTTGCGCCGATAACGCGAGCCCGTCGCCGATTGGCGTGGATGCGTTGCGCGCATGGGCTCGTTCGTGGTACGAGATGAACCGATCCGCTGAGTCATAATGCCGTCGACGCTCGACTCGATCTGGTACGTGTACGGGATCGTTCCCGGCGAATTTGCTAGCGCGTCTCTCACGCTCCCCGAGGGACTCGACGACACGCACGTCGCCATCGAACGGCGTGGTGAGTTGGCCGCGCTCGTCTCCGTCCTCGATGGCGCGGCATACGCGCCAAACCGTGTCGAGGAAAGCTCCGGAGAGGTCGACTGGCTGAGCCCACGCGCCATGGCGCACGATCGGGTGCTCACGTGGGCGAGTGACCGTGGCGCCGTAGTCCCGCTCCCGATGTTTTCCCTCTTTTCCGGCCGCGACGCCGTTTGTGCGATGCTCGACGAGCGAACCGCGCAACTCTCGTCGGCGCTGGCAAAAGTGAGGCAGGGACGCGAGTACTCGCTTCGGGTGTATCGCGTGGACGCCGAATTGCTCGATGTGATTCCGGAAATGAGTCCGCGCCTGCGCGAGCTGGCGGCGCAGGCGGAGAGCGCCTCACCAGGGCAACGCTACCTCCTCGAGCGAAAGCTCGATGGGGAAAAGCGCGGCGAGGTCCGAACGGTAACGCAGGAGCTCGTGGACGGGATCGTGGAGCAGCTCGGTCGCAGCGCGCTCGAGTCGGTGCGATCGCCGATTCCGCGGGCCGCTGACCGGACCGCGGGGAGCGGGACCATGGTCCTCAATGCCTCATTTCTCGTCGCGTCGTCGGCGCTCGAGGAGTTTCAGAGAACACTCACGTCGATCATCGAACGGCGCGATCAGCGCGGCTTCCGCTTCGACTTTACCGGACCTTGGCCACCGTACCACTTCGCTCAGACTTCGACCGCCGACGATGGCGCCAGCTCCTGACGACGACGAGATCGATACCGAGCAGCTGGTGCTCGGCGACTTGCTGCATCACGTGCTCGACAAGGGCGTCGTGATCAGCGGCACGGTGACGATCTCCATCGCCGACATCGATCTGCTCGTTCTCGATCTCCGGCTGTTGCTGTCATCGGTGGAGACGGCCGTGCAACGAAATGTCGATCGAACATTGAACCAGCTTTCCGCGGGACAGGGACCATCGACGTGACGACACATTTGTACTGCGTGCTACCCACCGAGCGACATGGCGACCCGCCGTCCGATCTTCGCGGAATCGACGGGGCCCGCGTGCGTTCGATGGCGATGGGCGGTTTGGTCGCCTGGATCAGCGACGCCGAGCGAGGCATGCCGGTGTCGATCGATGGTGTCCGCGCCCACGACGCCGTCGTCGAGGCGGCGCTCGAAACCGGCGCGACTCCGGTACCCGCGCGCTTCGGCCAAGAGTTCGTCAGCGACGAGGCCTGTCGCGGAGCGCTGGAAAGCTATTCCGATTCGGTGACGACGCTTCTCGCCGACATGCAGGGATTCGTCGAGATGACGTTGATCCTCACGCCATCCACGCGTCGCATGATACGCGATCTGGAGCCGGGGATTCCGGCGATGATCGATTCAGAGCGCTCCGGCGCGGGCCGCGAGTACATGGAATCCCTCCGAGCGCGCGAGGCGGCGACCGGGTCGGTTCGTCGCTCCCTCGACTCACTCGACAAAAGGCTCACCGACGCCACGAAGGACTTCGTGCGGCGTCGCGCCGTTCACGACCAGGTAACTCGGCTTCCCCTGCGAACCATTTCGCATCTCGTTCCGCGGCCAGATGTCGCGAATTACAAGGCCGCAGCCTTTTCGGTAGCGAGCACAACAGAGCTTCGATTCCTCGTCATCGGCCCTCGAGCCCCGTATAGCTTCTGCGCGCTCGGAAATAGCGACACCGGACTGCACGGCATGAAACTGGCGGACTGAGGCATGGCGGACGGTGGCGAGCTGAGGCACTCCGGTCAGCAGGCAGAAGATCAGACGGTGACGGCGCTCCACGCCATCGCGAGATCGCTGCCGGAGCGAATCAACGCTGACCCGGAACGAGTCGAGCAAGGTCTTGCGCGACTCGTCCTGACAGTGATAGAACTGCTACGCGAAATCTTGGAGCACCAAGCGATTCGGCGAATGGACGGTGGTACGCTGAACGATCAGGAGGTGGAGCGCCTGGGTCTCGCATTGCTCAAGCTGAACCATCGGATGGACGAGTTGAAGGAGGTCTTCGGTTTGACCGATGAGGACCTCAACATCGACCTCGGGCCGCTGGGAAGGCTGAGGTAGCCGAGACTGCCACTCACCAACTACAGATGCCCGAGCTCGTAAATCCGACGCGGACGCACGGCCTGGTCGACATCCTCGATCGCGTGCTGGACAAGGGCCTCGTCATCGCTGGTGACATCAAGATCAACCTGGCGAACGTCGAGCTCCTGACGATTCAGGTTCGTCTACTCGTCTGCTCGATCGACAAGGCCGAGCAGATCGGGCTGAATTGGTGGCGCAACGATCCGAGACTCACGATGTCGACTGCGTCTGCCGCTGCGGCAAATGTCGAGCTCGATGCACGTCTTACGCGGATCGAAGAACAGCTTACCCGACTCGCCCAATCGGCGGGGTCGGCGAGCGAATCGGTGTCCAAGTCGTCTCGCAAGTGATGCACGCAGAAGCGCGCGCAAAGTAGAAACCGGACCCTAGCCCCACAGGACGGAAGAACATGGCTGTCGAACGCACGCCTAGCGGCAGTTCATTGATCGACGTTCTCGATCGCGTACTGGACAAGGGTATCGTGATCGATGCCTGGGTCCGAGTGTCCCTCGTCGGCATCGACTTGGTGACCGTTGAAGCGCGCGTCGTAGTCGCGTCCATCGACACATATTTGAAGTACTCGGAAGCGGTCGGCATCACGGCGCCTGTTTCGAGGCCGCGGGAAGTCGGCGCGGGAGACGAGCTCGAGCGCATGCAGCGAGAGAATGCCGAGCTGCGGCGTCAGCTCGAGCTTCGTAACGGTTAAAACGGTGGGGTAACGTAGTATGGCAGTGCTTGGAGACCGATCGATCGCTGGTCTCCTCTCGGCTTTGGCCGAGGCGCCGGACTTCCGCGCCGCCGCGTCATTCCTTTTGGCGCAGCTCGCCGACATCGCCGGCGCACGGCGCGCGGCGATGCTGCGCTTGGATTCCAGCCACGAGAACGCTGAACTCGTGGCAGCGGTCGGCCTCGACGTCGACCCCGGCGAGCTCGCCATTCCACTTAGTGACTTGTCCAGTCCGTTGGTAATCAGCGCGCTCGCACTCGTCCGGATGCAGGGAACGAGTCCGCTCGGTCAACGTGCGTTGACCGGCTTCGACCGTTGGATTGCTCTGCCGATGTCGCAACCGCGGTACCGCGGTGCGCCGGGCGCGATGTCGCCCGAGCGCGCCACGGAACTGGTGTCGTCGCGCACGATCAGCGTGCTTCCCACGCCGGAGCGGCGACTCGGCGTGGCTCCGGCTGGCGTTGTCCTGCTCGAGAACCCGGACGACCCGACAATCGTCGACGAGGCAGCTGAGATCCTCGGGTTGGCGAGCCCACTCATGGGTCGCCTATCGGCGCTGGAGGACGCGCGAGACAACACCGACAAGTTGTCGCAGCAGCGGGAGCGGCTCACGCTGATGGTAGATTCGCTCCCCGACCCCGTGGTCATCACGAATGCGGCGAACGACATCATCGCGCAGAATCACCGCGCCGATCGTTTGCTTCATGTTCGCGACGACGACTCGGCCGGTCGTCGTCGCGCGATCGAGCTGAACAACTTGCTCTTCACGTCGTTCCTGTCGAAGGCGGCGATGATGGGAGGCGCGCAGGGCGGCCCTCGCGAGTTGAACCTCGTCGATCCGGACGAAGGCAACGACCTGCTGTTCGAGGTGCTCTCGCACCCACTGGGCGAGCGCGTCGGGCCCGAAGACGCCGTGCTCTCGGTGTTGCGGGACGTCACCGATCTGCGGCGCGCTGCCAACGAGCTCGAGCGCCAGGTTCAACGCGTTCGGCAGGCGGAAATCAGCGTTCGCGGCGAGCGTGACCGCTTGAACTTGGTCTTGGAGAACGTCGCCGATCCGATTCTCGTCACCGACGAGCGCTCCAACATCATCCTGATGAACGATCAGGCGGAGCAACTCTTCCACAGCGAGGCCGAAGCGCGTAGTCGCGCGCAGCTCGCGGCGGTTCGAGGGAACGACACGAAGTTCACGTCGTTCATCTCCGAATTCGCGCTTCTCGACGACGACTCCCGCCGCGAGCGGATGACGCTCATGTACCCGCGAAGCGGGATCGAGCTGCCGGTGGAGGTGGTGTCAGGCAAGGTAAAAAACGAGCGCGGCGAACCGATCGCGATCGTCTCCGTACTGCACGACCTCACCAAGCAAGTCGAGAACGAACGGCTGTACGAGGCGCTCAAGCGGTTTAACAGCGAGCTCGAACAACGCATTCGTGAAGCGACCGCCGACCTGGCCGAACAAAACGCGCGACTGCAGTGGCAGTCGCAGGAAGTGGAGCGCGCGAACAAGCTCAAGTCGGAATTCCTGGCGAGCATGTCGCACGAGTTGCGGACGCCGATCAATGCACTGATTGGTTATTCCGCGTTGATGCTCGACGGCGTACTTGGCGAGGTAAATCCGCGTCAGAGCGACGCGCTACTACGCGGACGCGCCGCGGCCGAGCATCTGCTGGCGCTGATCAACGACATCCTCGATCTCGCCAAGATCGAGGCGGGCAAGATGCCGCTGCACCTCGAGGACGTGTCGCTGCGAGAAGTCACGACCGAAGTCACGCAGCAGATCGAGCCGATGGTGCGCAAAAAGCAACTCGACTTCGCGATCGATGTTTCGTCCGAGTGTCCGGTGATTTATTCGGATCGGACCAAGATCAAGCAGGTAATGCTCAACCTGCTGTCGAATGCCGTGAAATTCACGAACAGGGGCGGTGTGTCGGTTCACGCCGAGTGCGCTCCGGGTGGCGTCCGCATCGACGTCGTGGACACGGGAATCGGCATCCGGCAATCGGATCTGCAGGCGATTTGGGAAGATTTCCGCCAGGTCGACCAGTCGCGAACCCGTGAATTCCCCGGTACCGGCCTCGGGCTCAGCATCACGCGAAAACTCCTGGAGCGGCTGGGCGGTACCGTGACCGTGCAGAGCTCGTACGGCGAGGGGAGCACGTTCTCCGTTTATTTGCCGCTACGGGTTCCTGCTCCCGGCCAGTCAGAGTATCCCGCGACGAGCGTGTCCGTCTAGATACAGGCGGTAGCGGACAGAACCCCCGCCTAACGACGGGGTACAATGTCACGTCTACACTTCGCCGCGTTGGGGCGGAGTGGCAAGTTTGCTCTCGGAGAACGAACGATGACGAAATACCGGGTGCTGGGGAGTTGGGTTACCCTCGCAACGCTGATGGTATACGTCGCCGCATGCGGCGATCGCGGCGCGCAATCCAAAGCCGCGGCAGATTCTGCTCTCACGCGCGACTTGGCGCTCGCATCGCAGCAGCCGACCGCGCAGCCGACGTTCCAGGATACCGCGGTAGCGCCGACCCCCAAGCCGGCGCCGGCAAAGGAGACCGCTCCCGTACCGCAGCCCAGAACACGGTCCCCGCGACGCCCTGAGCCGCGGGCGGAAGTTCCGCGCCCCGTTTCACCGCCGCCTCCGATGCAGGCGCCGGTCGTCCAGCCGACCCCCG
>JAICJQ010000012.1 GCA_025928335.1 Gemmatimonadaceae bacterium | reverse complement strand
GCACCTGACGTCTGGCACCTGGACTCGTTATCAGCGTCGAGATTTCAGGATGCGGACGAGAGCTCGATCCGGCCACCTGACGTCTCGACGCTGACAGCGAGTCCAGGATCGAGACGTCAGGAGCGAGGTCTCAGACGTGAGAAAAGTTCGTTGCGCGGGTTGCCGCCCGAAATCGACGAAGCTGTCAGGCCAGCGGTAAGCTCCGTAGGTCGTTCCTTCGATGCGGACTCGCTTGATCGTGCGAGAAAGCAGCTAGTCGGCGGCGTCAGGTATCGCCGATCGAGGCCAGTCTAAACGCGGTTCGCCCGTCGGCTCGAGGGGACTGATGATCCCCGTCTCGAGCCACGCGTATTCGCCCTTCATGACCTCCTGCGCGACGCGATATAGCGCGGCGTCGTACTTCCCATAAAACTCGTCGAACAATCGATCGACGCGCTCGCGCGCGGCGCGGCAGAACAGGTCGGCGAGGGCGACGGCGTGCCGGTTGCCTGACTTCGCCAGCCACGTCGCGCGCACGCACGCGGCGGTCATCGCGAACAGCTCAGCGCCGATGTCCACGGCGCGGAAGAGAACGAGTTGCCGACGCTCGAGCTTGGGGCCGAATCGCACCATCGCGTGGAAGATCGCGCGACCGAGCTTTCGCGTGTGCCGCTCGGCGTAGCGCATGTGGCCCGCGAGCTCGCCGAAGTCGCCGAACGCACCGGGCACCTGACCGCGTCCGATCCAGCGCTTCGGATACCACGCCGGATAGAACTTCATCACGCGACCGAACGCCGCGACTTTGTCCGACGTGCTGGACTCCTTGTCCACCAAAGCGAATGCCGTCTTGAAATGATGGTCCACGGCCTCGCGCGCGATGAACAATCTCATGATCTCCGATGATCCCTCGAAGATCAGATTGATGCGCGCGTCGCGCATCGCGCGCTCGATCGGAATCGGCCGTTCGCCGCGGGCGCGGAGCGAGTCGGCGGTCTCGTAGCCCCGACCGCCGCGGATCTGCAGCGCGTCGTCCACGATGTGCCAACCATGCTCCGTGTTGTACATCTTGGCGATCGCCGCCTCGAGTCGAATGTCATAATTCCCGCGCTCGGCCATCGCCACGGTGAGGCCCGAGATTGCCTCCATCGCGAAGGTGTTCGCCGCCATCATTCCGACTTTCTTCGCGACCGCCTCGTGCTTGCCGATGGGTGCGCCCCACTGCACCCGCTCCTGCGCCCAGGTTCGTGAGGCGAGCAGCAACGCCTTGCTTCCGCCCGCGGCGCTTGCCGGCAGCGTGAGACGCCCAGTGTTGAGCGTGATGAGCGCGATCTTGAGTCCCTTACCCGTTCCCCAGAGCACGTTCTCGCTCGGAATCTTCACATTCGTGAAGCGAATCACGCCGTTCTCGATCGCCTTGAGCCCCATGAACCGGCAGCGATGCACGACCTCGACTCCGGGCCAGGACGCTTCGACGATGAACGCCGTGATCTGCTTTCGCGACTTTCCGTTCACAACGACGTCCGGGGTCCGCGCCATCACCACGAACAGATCGGCGCGCGTCCCGTTCGTGCACCAAAGTTTCTCGCCATTCAGGATGAAGTGCGATCCGTCCGCCGAAGGCTCGGCGTGCGAGTGCATGTTCGCCGGATCGGAACCGGCGTCGACTTCGGTGAGCGCAAACGCGCTGATCGCGCCCTTCGCCAGACGTGGAAAGAATTTTGCCTTCTGCTCTTCGCTCCCAAAGAGTTTGAGTGGCTGCGGCAGCCCAATCGATTGATGGGCCGAGAGAAGCGCGGTCAGCGATCCGTCTTTCGACGTCACCATCGCCATCGCCTTCACATAACTCGAATACGACAACCCGAGGCCACCGTACTCCTTCGGAATCTTGATACCGAAGGCACCCATGTCGCGCAGCTCCTGCACGTATTCCTCGGGGATTTCACCCGTCCGGTCGATCATGTCGGAATCGATCCGGCGTAGAAATGCCTCGAGGCGATCGAAGAAGGGCTTGGCGCGCTCGACCTCTGCCGGATCTTCTTCGGGGTGCGGATGGATCAAATCGAGGCGGAAGCGCCCCAGGAACAGCTCGCGAACGAAGCTCGGACCTGACCACTCGCTCTCGCGCGCCGCCTCGGCGACATCGCGGGCCTCCTTCTCCGTGGCCAATCCGGAAGTTTGCTGTGACATGGATTACTCACTCCAAGGGTTGTCCGTCCACAGCTTAGGGATACGGCGACGCCGCCCGATCCTGTGGTTTCCTACCCCATCCATCCTCAAGTATGCATCCTCCGCGCCCATCCCGCGTGGCCGAATATGCGCTGATGGCCGATGATTTGGCCGAGTGGCTACTCGCGCATTGCCCGCTCTCGACGCTGACTATCCTGACCCTCCTCGTCATCGGTTCGACGATCGTGGTCACCCAACCGCTCGCCATCATCGTCATCGCCGCGCTCGGCGACTCGACCATCAGCCTGATGCGCCGGATCCGGCGGAAGCGCCGCGACCAACCGTCGGCCCACGCGGCGCATCACGTGCCTGCTTGACGACGAACGCCGCGCCGGCGAGGGCGATTGCCGCGAACGCGAACCACTGGATTGCGTAGCTCAGGTGCGGGCCTTCGTCGAGCGGCGGAACGGTGAGCCTGGCAGGCCGGTCCGCCGCGCCGGCCGAATCGCCCAGCGCAACGACGTAGAAGCGCGCAATCGGATACGGCAGCGCACGGGCGGCTACGTCCGCTCCGAGTCGCGCGAGCACGCTTGGCTTGCTGGCATACGAGCCACCCGTCGCTGACGGATAGTCCTCGGCGTATCCGACGAACGCCGTGTCGCTCTCGCGGAATCTCTTTTCGTCGATCGTCGCGCCGTCAGGCGCATACACCCAGCCACGGTTGACGAGCACCGCCGTGTCCCGGCCGGCGACGCGTACTGGCGTCAGCAGATTCACGCCCGGCGCGCCGTTGTGCGAGCGGGCGGCGAGAATCAGCTCATGATCGTAGTCGGGGACTCCGAGAACGCGCACGCGTCGGAAGCGCAGCGCCGTCGTGTCGGTGAGAGACAGGCCGCGCACGTCCCGTTCGGTGTCTTGCTGCCGCGCCACGATGACGGCGTTCTGCGCGCGACGCTCACCGCGGCGATGTAGCTGCCAAACTCCGAGACGCACGAACACCGCGGCGCTGGCCACGGCAAACAGCACGAAAATGCGAAGGCGGGTCGGATTCACCGCACCTCGACGTCGAACGCGCCGGTGAGGACCTCGTGCGTCGGCTTTGCCTGGACCCATATCCGGTAGCGGCCAGACTTCGGAAACTCATACGGAAAGGTCAGCGCGCCATTGAACGACATCGACGTCATCGAAGAGTCGGAAAACACGTCCGGTCGCAGCCGCCCTCCCGTCGTGGTGTCTCCGCGATCGCGCGCCTTGTAGATCTGCTGGGCGGTTGTCGCCACCGTCCCCATCGGATGAAGATGGATGAAGACCGATCCATCGTCACGCAGGACGACGGCATGCGCCGCCATCCCGAGATATGGCTCGAGTCGCGCCGGATTGCCGGCCGAGTCGACGACGATGAAGCGCAGATCGAGTGGCGTGTTCGAAGGCAGCGCGCCATCGCCGCCCGTCCACGCCAATCGATACCCATGGCCCATCGGTGCGACTGCGTTTGCACGCGCGGGGACGGCGGCCACGCTGGCCGTCCACGCATCGTCGCTATCCGAGGGCGCGGAATGACTCGCCTGGCCGAACCGAACGACGTTCGACACGGTGAGGCTCGTCCCGTTCTCCAGCATGATGTCGCCGAAAAGCCGGTAGTCGCCGGCCGGCAGATCGGGCACGTTCGTCTGAAAAACCAGCGAGTCGAGCTGCACGGGGTGCAAATGCGCGAACGCGTCCATCGACGGAGAGCGCACGAGGAAGAGGTGCATCATCTTCCCGTGGTCCGGCGCGACCGGGCTGAAGATCGCGCGAAACTGACTGGTGTCGTGGATGGCGAGGCGCAGCGTCCGTCCGTCGGCGTCGAGGGATGGGTCGACCGCGGGCGCGCGGAACAGGGACCTTCGATAGTCCGCGTCGACCGCGTTCCACCATTTCGCACCGCCGAAGAGAATGACCGCGAGGACCGGGACCGCCGCGACGGCGATGACATTCGCCCGCCGTCGCTTCGCCGGCTCCAGGGTTGCTCCCGGAGGCACGAGACTCTCGCCCACCGCGGCGCGCACGATCGTGACGAGTCCGGCGACAAGCAGCAGCCCGAGGACGACCAGCATCGCGGTCAAGCCGGGCGACAGATCGAGGCGGCCGGTCGCGAAGGAATTGACGGGCACGATGACCTGCCCCTCACCGCGCCCCCCGTGGACGGTGACGTAAACGCTCGACGATCCCCGCGCCATCAGCCAAAGCTGGCCGGTGAACGTTCCGCTTTGTCCAGCGACGCGCGACATCTCGTCGCCACGTGGTGCACCGGCGACCCCAGTTCGCCAGAAGACCGGTTGGATGACGATTCTTTGAACGTCGGTCGCCGTCGTTCGAACAACGACTTCGGCAAGACCCGGCACGACGTTTGGCGGCCGGACGACGACTCGCACGGGATAGGCACCGGCGGCACCGTCGAACAGAACATCGGGGCTGCCGATGTGCGCCGTGGCGACCGCGGCCAAGCCGACCGCGAGCAGCACGGCGCGGAAGCGCCTCATCGCTGGACTCGTGTCATCCACCGTCCGCGCACGAGGCCCAAGCCGGCGGAAACGCTGGCGATAGCAACGGCGAACAACAGTTGGACCGCGAACGGCAGCGCGTTCGCCGGCGGCGGGTCGAAGCGATAGGTGAGGGCCTCGTAGGTCGGGCTCATCCAGTAAACGAAGTTGTCGGCGTTGAACAGCGGCCCCCGCGCCATGGGATTCGTGACGAGGAAGGTCGCGAACGGCCATTGCACGGCGACAAATGCGAGAACGAACACGACGCCGACTACCGGCGCGAGCCGATAAGTGCCCCAACGGTCGCCGACTTGGCGCAACACGAAATCAACGCAGATCGCCGGTACGATCAGCAGCAGCGGGAAGGACAGCGTCACCATGTGCGTGATGTGCTGATAGATCGGTCCCAATTTCGGCGTCGCCGGAAACAGCTGGATGATCCACATCAGCAGCAACATCACGGCCGTGTACGCCGCCGCCGCCGCGGTCGCCGGCCAGCGCAGTTTGATGGCGCGCGACATCGCCGTAAGGGCGAAGGGAAAGACGGCGGCGGCCACCTGATAGAAGAACGCGCTGTGCATCATCCGGCGCTCACTGTACTCCGTGAGGAAGAGCGCAAAGTTCATGATGAACAGCCCGCCGGCTCCCGCGAGGACCCACGCCAAGCGCCGTCGAAGCGCGTCACCCGCCCGGTTCTGCTGGGCGAGCGTGAGCAGCATTGCGCCGACACAGATCGAGAAGATCCCAATCGCGAGCACGGCGTGCGGCGGACTAATGATTCGCACGTCGAGACCGTAGGCGTTGTGCCACCAGTTGTCGAACGGCGCCGACGCGAGCATCGCGCCGCAGCCCCAGATGCAAATCCACGCGCCCAACGGGGCCCGAAATCCCCAAAAGCTCACGGTCGACGCCCGCTCGGCGTCGCTGCCGCGGAAGGTCGTGTGCAGCGCGACGTACCCGGAGCTCAGGCCGGCAATGAGCCCACCAGCTTGAATGAGCAAATGGGCCGGCGTCCAGAATGTGTCGCGGCCGATGGACATGTGCCACGAGATGTCCCAGTACACGCCGACCATCACGCACGTCGCGCCGAATAGCACGGTGTAGGCGTGCCAGAGCGTAGACGTCCGCTCCACACTCCGTTCGGCTGTTCGGATTGTGGTGCGCGGATGGACGGCGATTGCCATATCTGGAATTTATTGCGAGGGCCGTCCGACGCTAACGCCGGCGATTTGAGCCCGTCGTCGGTACGGGCAACTGGACACGGGTTAAAAACCGGATTGAACGGGACACTAACAGGATGAACTGCTTTGAAGGGGCTGCGGTGGGGGGCGGAGCGAGCCCTCCGGCTCGGAACTGCGGCCAGCTTAGAACAGGCTGATCTGCTCCCCAAGATTCTCCGGCTCGACAACTTGCTGGCCCAACAGGCGTTGAAGCTCGCGCGCCGATTCGGGCGAATGGCCGGCGAAATGGTTGTTCACGTATCCGAATACTTCCCGCCCCTGTTCGGCGTACGGCCATAACACGCCGGTCCACGACTCGAGCTCTCGGCTACGGTCGATTTGAATTCTCGAATAGTCGACGATGCTCTGGTCGGCGCCCATCCATCTGATGTACAGAAAGTCCGAGGTCGGCCTGGTGGCGAGTTGCATCATTTGCTTGCGCGGGATCCAACGACCGTCGCTCAGCGTCAGCGCGACGTGGTGTTCGGCAAGGAGCGCGAGCACGCCGTCATGGATCCAGCCGCGCTGGCGGAACTCGATCGCGAAGCGAATGTCGCGCGGCAACTTCGGTAGGAATTGCGCGACCGCGGGCAGCTCCGTAGGACCAAAATCCGGACCCAGCTGAATCAGCACCGGGCCCAGCTTTGGCCCCAACTCTCGAATCCGGTCAAAAAATTCGGCGGCGAGGTCGTCCACGTTGCGGAGGCGTCGCTCGTGGGTGATCTCCTGCGGCAGCTTGAGGGCGAAAACGAAGTCGTCCGGAGTGCGCTGCGCCCATCCGCGGACCGTTTTGGCAACGGGGATCGCGTAGAACGTCGAGTCCACTTCGACGGTGTCGAACCCTCGCGCATAGATTGTCAGGTAGTCGGCCGGGCGCGTGCCATCGGGATAGAACGGCCCGACCCACGCCTCGTAGTTCCATCCCTGCGTGCCTATTCGAATTCGTGCCGGCATAAATGGAATCGGCACGCAAGGTTGCGGGACGTCAAGAGTTTGCGGGCCGGTACGCGGTCTCGTTCTTGCGCCCGCTATCGGCAACCCACCCGGAGAAGGCATGCGCGACGATCGGCGGTCGAAGAATCTCGGCGATTCCATCGACGGGAAGCTCGAGCGGGCGAAGGACGCGGCGCTTGGCAGTCATCACGGGAACCCGAGCGTCGCCGACCAGATCGGCGAGACCGCCGGCGGACTTTCGGGGGTGCTCCTCGGAGCCGGTATCGGATCGGCTGCCGGTCCGGTCGGCGCATTGATCGGCGGAATCGCGGGCGCGATCGGCGGATGGTGGGCGGGTCGTGCCATCGTCGAGGCGGTGAGCTCGCTGTCGCACGAAGACGAGGCCTACTTCCGCGAGCACTACGACAACGTTCCGAATCGCGCCGCCGACCGCGCCTACGACGACGTTCGCCCCGCCTACTACCTCGGCCAGATCGCCAGCCACAATCCGAACTTTCTCGAGCGGGAATTCACGGAAGTCGAACCGGAGCTCGAGCGCGGTTGGTCGGAGTACAGCGAGAAGAACGGGACCTGGATCAGCGTTCGTGAATACGCCGCGGAGGGGTTTCGTCGCGGACGATCGAAGCTCGACGAACGCGCCCGCCGCGCCGTGGCGGAACAGAGCGCGCGCACGGCGAACGAGCTGGACGACCGGCGAGCCTAGCGCTCCGTCAGCGGTAGGTCTCGAAGAAGCCGGCGCCTTCGCCGCTCACCGGATGGCCGGCGACGCGCCCGGAAAGACGCATGAGGCCTTTCATCTGAACGAAGTACGGCCGCGCGAGCGCGCGATTGCCGAGTGTCTCGCCGCGCTCCACTCCCGGACGGCGCGTGTCCGTCGCCGTCGCATCCTCGATCGTCAGCTCGACGCGTAGCGTGTCCGACCCGCGCACATCGACCATCGTCCCCTTCGACGGAACGGCGACGGTCTTCCCATTCACCCGCACGATACGACCGTCATCGTACTGAATGGACGATGGACGAAAGAGCCCGAGAAAACCGAGCGAGTCCACCACGTAGACGAACAACGGCTGGGACGCGACCGCGCTGTCGCTCGGCTGAACGCGACCGTAGAGCAGCGTGTACGCGCCGGCGCGAGCGGCACCCCACTCCCACGTCACGCCTCGCCACACGCCCCAATTGTGGTCATGGTAGCTCTGCACGCCGTCGTATCGCTCGCACTTCCCGGCGACGCAGATCGTGCCCGAGGCGTTGGCGCGCAATCCAGGAACCACGTATCCCGAGACGACCTCTCCGCCCGCGAGCGCCGATCCAGGGAAATACGCGGCATCGGCCGGCGCGACGACGAGATCGACATCGACCGGCGCACCACCTCCTTCTTCGACCGCTCGTGCGTGCACCCGATAGCGGCCGTCGGGCAGGACAGTCACATTCGACTCGCCGACCGACACGTCGGCGCGGGTCGTCGAGAAGCGAACCGCTCGCGACGGCACCGTGGCGACAAATCGTCGCGACGCGCCGCCCTGCGCGTGGAGCGTGACCAGAACCTGTCCGCCCCACTCGCCGTTTGGTAGCGCGCCGCCGACGATGAGCGATATGAATGCCCATTGCGTCCGGTCGGCGGACAACACGTTGAAATAGTGCCACTCGGCCCAGGACGGATCATCGCGCGCCGACGGTGGCGGCAAGTGAAAGTGATCGATCGCATGCCGAAGCTCGGCGGGCGACGGATCGCGCCAAACACGATCGAGCGTATCGTCGCCCCAAGCGCCGGCGCCGATTGGCGGCATCGCGCCAAGTGCCGCCGTTCGCGACGGGATCTCGCCGCCCGCGAGCACCGGCGTCTCGCGTCCATTTGCCGTGCGGAGGTAGAGGAGCTTTCCCTCGATCTGCGGCGCGACGTCGGCGACACTCGACGAGAGGCGGGGCGCGGCGAGCAGCTGCCGGTAAATGAACCGGGCATGGTCGATCGAGAAGAAGAGACCACCCAGACCGCCGGTTTTCATCACCTCGACGTCGATGCCTTCCGGCAGCACAGTGATCGCTCCGCCGCCGACGAGCTTTTCGTCACGCGCCTGCACGAGCAGCGCCTCGCCGATCGCGAGCAGCACGATCATGACGGCCACACCGAGCCCGTAGCCGAACAGCAGAAAGAGCGACCGCCACGGCCGAAGCACGAGGTTCCGAAGCGCGAGCAGGCCGATCATGAGCCGTCCTGCCTTCGGTCGTCGACGACGACGCCGTCTCGCATGTGGACGACGCGTTTCGCGGCCCGTGCGAGGTCTTCGTCGTGCGTCACGACGACGATCGTTGTGCCGTCGCCGTTCACCTGCCCAAGCAACGAGATCATCTCGGCACCGGTGTGCGCGTCGAGCTCTCCGGTGGGCTCGTCGGCGAGAAGGAGTCGCGGCCGATTCGCCAAGGCGCGCGCGATCGCCACCCGCTGTTGCTCCCCTCCGGACAACTGCGTCGGCCGGTGATCCAGTCGCGCGGCGAGCCCAACGTACGCCAACAGCTCGCGAGCGCGCGCGACGCGCTCCTTTCGCGCGACCTTCGCTTCGGCGAGCGGCAGCTCGACATTTTCGAGCGCCGTCAGCGCGGGCATCAGGTAGAACCGCTGAAAGACGAACCCGACGCGCAGCAGCCGAAATCGAGTGGCGTCGGCGTCGCGCATCGTGTCCACGCGCTCCCCGGAAATCTCGATGCTCCCGCTGCTCGGACGGTCGATTCCGCCAATGAGATTGAGCAGCGTCGACTTTCCGCAGCCGGAGGGGCCCACGACCGCCAAATAGTCGCCATCATCCACGTCGAGCGAGACCCCTCGCACTGCGTGGACGAGCCCTCCGCCGCCACCCATGTGGTAGTCACGCTTCACGTCGCGCGCGACGAGCAGTCGCGTCATGCGACGGCCTCCTCGCGCAACGTGACGGCGATCGGAAGCGACGCGCCTCGCCACGACGGATAGATCCCGGCGAGGACGCCCGCCACGGCAAGTAGTCCGAGGGCGACCCACGCATCGCGCGGCTCGAAGAGAAAGAAGTCGATCGCCGCCGGAAGCCCGGGGAACGATGCGAGGATCGAATTGAGATACCGCGCCGTGACGAGTCCGAGACCCAATCCGGCGAGCGCGCCGACGAGCATGATCGCGCTGCTCTCGAGCAGCACCTGCAGCACGACTCGTTCGCGCGCGACCCCGATTGCCCGCATGACGATGATCTCTCCCAACCGCTCGTTCACCGAGACGGTGACGAGCGTCGTCACGAGCAGAAATCCAACCCCGAGGCTCACGGCGCCGAGGATGACGGCGAGCTGCCGAAAGTAGCTGAGCCGTTCATCCACCTGCTGCATCGCGGTCTCGATCGAGACGGCGGTGACGCGCGGCACCGTGCGCTCGATGTCCGCGAGAACCTTGTCGACGCGGTCGTTCGATGAGGCGCGAACCATGAACAGCGACACCCGGTCATGCGCCGACTCGCCGCGCATCGCCTGGAGCGTCGGCAGCGGCAACGCGACGGAATTCTGACCGGCGGGCATGTAGATGAAATGGGCGCGCCCGACAAGCGTCAGCGTGCGCTGCCCGGTCACGGCGCGGAGTTGCGGATCGAAGCCCGCGGCGACCGAAACCGAGTCGCCGAGCCTTGCACCCGTCGCGTGAAAGAAGTCGTCGCTCGCCACAAACTCGTTCGCCGTGCTCGGTGAGCGTCCGGTGACGATCTCGTAGTCGCCCTCAACCGCCGGATCGACGCCGAGGGCGACCGCCGTCGCAGTGCGTCCTCCGGCGCTCGCGTATACCTGTCCGCCGAGCACCGGGCTGACGGTGATGACGTCGGGGATTGTGCGCAGCCTCGCGGAGATCTCTGCTGCATCACCGATCGTCGCGTCGGTGTCGAAGGGCAGCGTGCCCTTGGGCGAGAGACGGATTTGAAAGCCGCGCGACAGCAAGAGGTTCTTGAACGAGGCGCGCATCCCGCTCGACAACATCACCATGTCGAGCAGCATCGCCGCTGACACCGCGACGCCGAGCACGGCAAGGAGCGTTCGGGCCCGATGTCGAACCAGACTTGCCCAGACGAGCCGAAACAGCATCAGGCCGCTGCTCGCGCGGTCCGCCGCGATTCGTGCCGGCCGGTGAGCAGGTCGAGCGGTGGCTGTCGCACAAGGCGGCGGCCGGCGGCAAGACCGGCGCCGAGTCCGAGGACGAGCGACAGTGCCACCGCAAGCTCCACGATGCCCGGCGTCACGACGGCAAAGGCGAGCGGCGTTCGATAGACGCCGCGGTAATGCCAGTTGATGATCGACGAGGCGAGCCAGCCAAGCGCGACGCCCATCGCGCTGCCCAGCACCGCGACGAGCGTCGCCTCGATCATCACCGATCGAATGATCGACCGTTTGGAGATTCCTAATAGGCGGAGCGCCGCGATGTCGCGGCGCCGCTCGTCCACCTTGAGGAGCATGATGCAGAGCAGGAAGATCGCGCTCGCCACGATCGTGATCACGCCGATCGCCCGGTGGAACCGGCTCACGACGAGGAAGGTGCGCGACGTCTCGACGGCGATGTCACGCGACCGGTGCGCGCGAAAGCCGAACGCGGCGCTGTTGATCGCTCGTAGCGCCGAATCGGTGGCGCTCGCGGAGGTTGTCCCGACCGCGAACCTGTCGACGCGATCGCCATAGCCCGTGAGCCTCTGCAGCTCGTCGAGGTGCATACGAACGCGGTAGTCAGCGCGAGCGACCTCGGACGGATCGGCGCGACCGCGCGTGATCGCCGCGACAATGACCGTATCGCCGGCCCCGCCGGGCGCGCTCGCCACGACAACCCTGTCGCCGAGCTCGAGCCCCGCGTCGGCGGCAAGGCGCTCGTCGACCGCAATGCTCCGCGGCGCGGGACGCGGGGGGGTGGAATCGATTGCCTGTATGAAAAGGAGCGCAAAGAGTGCGGCTGTCATCCTGAGCGAGCACCGCGAGCGAGGGATCTACTGTCGTCCGTCGACTGGCCAAAAGTTAGGGACAGTAGATCCCTCGGGCCTGCGGCCCTCAGGATGACTAGCGATGCAAAACGACCTGTCTCGTCTGTTCGAGCGTGTAGGACGGCTCCTTCAACGCCGAGAGGCCGCGTTTGATCAGCCACACCGCGACAGCCAGTTCGACCGCACCGGTGATCAATGCTCCGACCCACATGTGGCCCGCCACCAACCGCCCGATCAACGTTGCGACGAGGAGCGTGAACGCCACCATCGCGACCACGCCGACGCCGAAAGCGATCCCGAGCCGGAGCGTGCCCTTGCCGGCGCGGGAGAAACCCTCGCGCAACTCGAGCTTCGCAAGCTGCACCTCGTCCGTCACCAAACGCTTGGAGTCGTCACCGAGCCGAGAGATGAGATCCGGAATTCCCGCGTCCGGATCCACCGGCATGCGTTGCACCGCCATCCTGCCTCCGAGGTGATGCGCGTTCGGAGTCGGGCGGGGCAAGGAGTGTTCCGCGGAGCGACGTCGATTTACACCGCCGCGACGAGGATCTGTTTCGCGAGCGCCGGGCCGATCGAGCGCACCGCTTTGCCGACCCGGAGGGAGATTGGCCCACCAAATGGCTCGCGGGCCAGCACTTCCACCCGTCGGCCGGGAATGATGCCGATCTCCGCCAGATAGCGAAGCTGCCCGGCATCGCGGTCTCCAACGCGCTGAATGCTCACGCGCGCGCCGACTTCGACGTCGTCGAGGACAGAGAGCTCGCGTTCGCTCAACGTTCCGTCGCGGGCAGGGATGGGCGCTCCGTGCGGATCAGTCGCCGGCTCACCGATCGCCTCGGCCATTCGATCGATCAGCTCGTCAGACGCAGCGTGCTCGAGTCGCTCGGCCTCTTCGTGGACGCGGTCCCACGGATAGCGCAGCGCGGTGGTGAGATAGGCTTCGATGACACGATGTCGGCGAATCGTCCGCAGTGCGGCGCGACGCCCGGCACTCGTCAACCGGACGCCGCGGTACGGCTGATGGGCGATGAGACCTTGCTCAGCGAGTCGGCGCACCATGCCGCTGACTGACGCCGGTGCGATACCAAGCTCGGCGGCGATCTCATTCGTGCTCGCCGCGCCCGCGCCGCCCTCGAGCTCGAAGATGACCTTGAGGTAATCCTCTACCGGCGCGGTCAGCGGCTGTGACTTCGGAGAGGTCATACGGTGGGAGGGTTTTCGCGCGGCGTCGGGCGGCGCTCGCCGCGAACGAGCAGCACGGGAACACGCGAGAGATGTCGCACCTCGTTCGCCACGCTGCCGTAGATCATGTCCTTGATGAATCGGTGGCCGTGCGTCGACATAGCGATCAGATCGCACCCTTCGCGCGCCGCGGCATCGGTGATCTCCTTCGAGGGATCCCCGGCGGCGAGCAGCGATTCCGTGCGGATGCCGGCGGACGTGAGCGATGCGCAGGTCTCGTCCAGATACTGGCGATCGACGCGCATCTCTTCCGACTCGCGAAGGTTGAGCTGGTGGACATTCCGCGCGGCGAAGCCGTCGGCAACGTGAATCAACACCACCGACGCGCCGGTCAATTTGGCGAGCTCGCGCACGTGCTGGATGATGGCCACGTCGTACTCGGAATGCTCGAGCGGCACGAGGATGCGCTTGTACATCAGGCGAGCCAGCCGCGGAACGTTTGCAGCAACAGCCAGCCGTTGAGCGCGGCGATGACGATGGCCGTCGTCCATGCCACGACCTGCAACCAACGCGGATTGACGAACCGCCCCATCTTGGCGCGACTCGACGTGAACGCGACGAGCGGGACGACGGCGAAGGAGAGTTGCAAACTCAAGATCACCTGGCTCAGGATGAGAAGCTTTGCGGTCCCGCTCTCGCCGTACAACATGGCGACGATGGCCGCCGGCACAATGGCGATCGCGCGCGTGATCAAACGTCGGAGCCACGGGCGGATCCTGATGTTGAGGAAGCCCTCCATCACGATCTGTCCGGCCAACGTACCGGTGAGCGTCGAGTTCTGCCCCGACGCGAGCAGGGCGAGGGCGAACGCCGTGCTCGCGCCCGCGCCGAGCAGCGGCGTGAGCAGCTTGTGCGCGTCCTGGATCTCGGCGACCTCGGCGTGGCCGGACGTATGGAACGTCGCGGCGGCAATGATCAGAATCGCCGCATTGATGAAAAAGGCGAAGCTGAGCGCGATCGTCGAATCGATGAACGCGAAGCGGACGGCTTCGCGCTTGCCTTCGGCGGTCTCCTCATAGCGCCGAGTTTGCACGAGCGACGAGTGCAAATACAGGTTGTGCGGCATCACCGTGGCGCCGAGGATGCCGATCGCGAGGTAGAGCATCTCGCCATCGGTGACGAGCCCCCGGCTCGGCACGAAGCCCCTCAACAGGGCGGGCACGTCGGGCCGCGCGAGGATGATCTCGAACAGGAAGCACAAGCCAACGGTCGCGATCAGCGTGATGACGAGCGCCTCGAGCACGCGCACGCCGCGATGTTGCAGCGCGAGAAGCAGCAGGACGTCGAAACCGGTGATGAGCACACCGACCGCAATCGGGATATGAAAGAGCAGGTTCAGCGCGATCGCCGATCCGATGACCTCGGCCAGATCGCACGCGGCGATCGCGATCTCGCAAAGGAGCCAAAGGAGAACGGCGACCGGCTTCGAGAAGTGATCGCGGCACGCTTGCGCGAGATCCCGGCCGGTCACGATGCCGAGCTTGGTCGCCAGCCCCTGCAGCAGCACCGCCATGATGTTCGACAACAGCACCACGCTGAGCAGCGTGTATCCGAAGCGCGATCCGCCGGCGAGGTCGGTCGCCCAGTTGCCGGGATCCATATATCCGACGGCGACGAGGTACCCGGGTCCGGCGAAGGCGAGGAGCTTGCGAAAGAAGCTTCCGCTCGCGACCGGGACCGTTCGATAGACCTCCTGCAGACTGGGCGCGACGCGCGTCTGCCGCCAGCCGCCCTCTTGGGACGGCTGCTCGGCGTCAGGCGTGGAATGCCGGAAGATCTTAGGACTGGCCACGGTACCGTATTAGGTCAACAAGAACAATAAATTAGCCTCACCTAAATTATAGGACACGGCCGGACGCGACGCAAGCACGCCCGGCCCTATTCTCCGCGAACCACCTTTTCGATCGCCGGAAGCGCGCGGGCAATCGCGGCCCGCTCGGCGGCCGGGAGCGCGCGAAGCGCCGTCGCAAGCGACGCGACTCGTCGGCGGCGGCCTTCCTGAAGCAACCGGGCGCCGCGCGAGGTGGCCCGCACGTGCACGACGCGCCGGTCGTCGGACGCCGTGACACGCTCGACCAGACCGTCCGCCTCGAGCGCCGCGACGAGCCGCGTGATCGTCGGTGGCCTGACCTGCTCCGCCTGCGCCAGGTCGCCGAGCGTGATCGGCCCGCCGAAGACGATGACGGAGAGCGCCGAGAGCTGTGGCGCGGCGAGACCCGACGCGTCGTCCTGCCGGCGGAGGCGACGCAAGAGATGAATGGCAGCCGAATGCAGCCGGTCGGCCAGATCCGGTGTCGTATCGGGCGGCGTACGCGTGGGGCTTGCGGATTTTCTGGGCATGATGAATAATATAGTTAGCTAACCTAACTAAACAAACCCATGCCAAACCTCAGCCAGTCCCGCATCGGCCAAATCGCCGTCACCTGCAAGGATGTCGCGCGCGCCTCGGCGTTCTACCGCGACGTGCTCGGTCTGCGCCACCTGTTCGACGCCGGCCCCAGGCTGTCGTTTTTCGATTGCGGAGGGGTGCGGCTCATGCTCACGGCCGCCGAGCGCCCCCAGGACGACCATCCCGGCTCGATGTTGTACTACTTCGTGAGCGACATCGACGGCGTCTGCCGCGAGCTCACCGCCAAGGGCGTGAAATTCATCGAAGCGCCGCATGTCATCGCCCAAATGCCGGACCACGATCTGTGGCTCACCGCGTTCGATGACTCCGAGGGCAACTCGATGGGCATCATGGAGGAGCGCAAGCGATCCGCCTGATCAGCTCTTCCCCGCTCCCGCCATGCACAGCCCGAGCTTGAATGGCGGGAGACCCGCATCCTCGCGACGAAGGTCGGCGTGCGATGAATCTTCCATCGGCGCCAGCTCGACCTTGCCGTCGGGGCCGCGGCGAAACTGCGTGCCGTAGATCTGCTTTCGTCCCCAGACCAGTCGCAGCCGGTCCTCGAGCGTCGCAACGTCCACGGCCGGCGATTCCGCCGGCCCGGCTTCCATCATTCGGTGGAGCGCCGCCCTCGCCAGGCCGGTGTCGAGTGAGACGAGCATGGAGACGGCGTGTGTCCCCGCGGCGCCGACGACGCTTTTGGTTGGCCAGGTCGAGCCGCGCGTCGCCGCGAGCTTGGTCAGCGCCGCGACCATCGCCGCCGCGCCGGCCGGCGGGGTGGAATCGCGTCCCTCCACGTGCACGCCGAAGTTCACCGGCGCTTTGAGCGGCGCGGTGAGGCCGGCAGCGGCGAGCAACGCCGTGCGAAGCGAGTCGTTCGTCCAATCATGTTTCGATTCGTCGAAGAACTCCGCTTGCCGTTTGACCCAGCCATCGGTCGGCTTCCAAGTGCACTCGGCGGCGAGTTTGGCGCGCGGTGTCGGATTGCGGGTCGTCTTCTTGGCCTGCGCGTTCGTCGCGGCCGCGGGCAGCACGACGAGAGCGGCGCACGTCGGAAGGAATCGGAGGCGCATCGTCATTTGCTCGTCGGCGTGACGGTGAAGTCGGCGAACTCGATCATGCTGTCGGTCTTGGACCAGACGCCGATCTTGCCCGACACCGGGTGCGCTAACGTGTAGTCGTGCATCGGCTGATCGTCGAGCCACGATTTGAGCTGCGTGCCGTGGACGCTGATCTTGAGCGTGTGCCACGTTCCGAGCTCGAGCGGCGTGGGCGTCGTCGCTCGATTCACGAACTTTCGCACGCCGTTGTTGAAGGTCCACAACACGACGTTGTCTTCCGTGCCGTTGTAGCGGACGGTGAGATAGTCCCCGTTTGGTTTGACGTCGAAGAGAATGCCCGCGCATCGATCCAGCGTGCCGCCGATCATCTGAAAGCGGACCGCAATCTCGCCGTTCTCGAAGTTGTCGAGGCCCTTGTAGACGGCGATCGGATAGTACGCGAACGCCTTGATGCTCTCGATGAAATCTTCGTTGCGCGCGCCGTACAGCTCACGGGCTTTGTCGGCCAGGCCGCCGGCCGGTTGGCCGCGCTTCCACACGCGTCCATCGATGAACAACACATTGTTGCCGGCGTCCTTGGTGATCACCCAGCTGCCGACGAGTGGCGCGAATGCCTTCGGCTCTCGGCCGGCCGTTTCGCTGGCCAGCGACACGTGCGTCGTCTTCTCGGGCGCGGGCTTCGCCCGTTGAGCGTCGAGTGAGAGCGGAAATGTCGTCGCGATGCTTGCCGCGCCGACGAAAGCGATCGAAATGCGCATGACGCTGAGCTCCAACGTGAGCGAAACAGTCCGGCTCATGAATTTTTCATGAACCGCGAATCTACCGAGAAAACTAGGTGATTGGCAGGGTCAGCCGGAACTCCGTCCGACCGGGAACCGACTCGAAGACAACCAGCGAGCCCCCATGCGCTTCAGCAATGCGACGGGCGATCGCCAGGCCGAGACCGATACCCGAGGGCCGCGCGCCGGGCTCCTCAGTTCCGTTGCCGTTGTCGTCGGAGAGCCGAACGAACCGTTGGAAAATTCGCTCGCGGTCTTCCTCAGGAATTCCGCGTCCCTGGTCGATAACGCCGACGTCCACGAATCGATCGCGTCGCTGCATCCGCACCTCGACGACACCGCCTTCCGGCGAGTGCTTGATCGCGTTGTCGAGCAGGTTGATCAGCAGACGTCCCAGCAGATCCGCGTCCGCGTCCACCGGTGCCTCGACTGCTTCCTGCAGGTTTACGCGAACTCGGCGAGCGTCGCCGAGCGGGCGCACCATGCGCATGGCATCGTCGACCAACTCCTCGACGTACACGCGCTCGCGTCGCGTCGCGACGTTCTCGGCGTCTACACGCGCCAGTGCGAAGAGATCGTCGACGATGCGCGCCAAGCGACTCGCCGCATCGCGAATTACCGTCAGCGACGCGCGGTACTCCTCTTCTGCGCGATGGTCCTTGGCGAGTATGACGTCGGCCTCGGTCCGGAGAACGGCGGTCGGCGTGCGGAGCTCGTGCGACGCGTCGGCCATGAAGCGACGCTGCCGAGCGAAAGAATCCTCCAAACGCGCCAGCAGATCGTTCACGACGCGCGCCAGCCCGGCCAACTCCTCGCCGCCGGACACCGGCAACCGCTCCCGCAGATTCGTCGCGGTAATCTCCGCCGCGCGCTCGGACATCGCCGACACCGGCGAGAGGCTTTTCGCCGCCATGAAGTAGCCGCCCCCGGCCGCAACGACAACGAGAAGCGGGATGACGACGGCGAGGACGTCACGAATCCGTTTCAGAATGTCGTCGATGTCGGCGGTCGAATACGTGCCCGTCACCTCGAACGTGTCGCTGGCGAGCGCGACCGAACGGCTGACGATTCGTACGGATCCGCCGCCGCTTGCCAAAGGCGGCGTCATGGCGACGAGCCGCCGCGTGCTGTCCCTGACGGCAATCTGCAGGTCGCGAAAGCGCACCTCTTCCACGGTGCTCCGAATCGCGTCCTCCGCGCTCAGCGCGGCCCGGCGCTCGGCCACCATCTCGCGCGAAAACGCCGTGAGCGCGTCGTCGATGAATCGATCTGTTCGGTGAGAGAGTGTGCGGGCAAAAAGCGCGTAGAATCCGAACGCGAGACCGACCAACGGCACCGCGAGCAAGGCGGTGTACCAGAGCGTCAGCCGCCAACGGAGCGTCGATGGCCAGCGCAGCACGCGGCCGATCTACCTGCGGCCCCGCGCGGGTCGCTGCCGGGCCGCGCGCGGCTCCGTCGTGGCCGGCGGCTCGAGCATGAACCCCATTCCTCGAACCGTCTTGAACAGCGAGGGCTCATTCGGGTCATCGTCGATCTTGCGGCGCAACCGGCCGGCGTACACGTCGATGATGTTCGAATACGAATTGTGTGGGTCATCCCACACGTGCTGGAGCAGCTCGCCCCGGCTGACGACACGGCCCGCGTTGCGCGCGAGATAGACGAGCAGCGCGAACTCCTTCGCTGTCAGCTCGATGGTTCGACCGCCGCGGCGAGCGCTGCGCCGCGCCGTGTCGACCGTGAGGTCGCCGACGCTGAGCGTTTCGGGAACGCTGTCGAGGCGGCGTCGGCCAAGTGCACGGAGGCGCGCCATCAACTCGCCGAAATCGAACGGCTTGGTCAGGTAGTCGTCCGCGCCCGCGTCGAGTCCGGCGATGCGCTGCTCGACGTCGTCGAGCGCCGTGAGCATCAAGATCGGCACGCGATTTCCCGCCGCTCGAACTGCCCGACACACGGCCAAACCATCGACCCCCGGCAGCCGGACGTCGAGGATCATCACGTCGAACACGCTGGACTTGGCGAGCGCAATCGCTTGCTCTCCCGTCGGCGCCTGCTCGACGACATGAGACGCCTCGTGTAATCCGCGCGTCATCGACGCCCGGAGCTGGCGATCATCTTCGACGATCAGCACGCGCATGTTGCGCGACAACTTACCGGGCGGCGCCGAAGACCGACAGCGGCGCGGTCGCTCGCGCCCATCATTCAGTCCGACGACGCGAGACGGGACGCCGCCGCATCGCCCACCACGCGACGACGACGGCGAGTGGCCATGCGACGAAGAAGAGCCACGGAACGGCGCTCATCCGCGCGGTGAGCGGGTACCCCGGATACGGCGTCTCATTCTCGGCCGGCGGAGCAGCGCGACCCGCAAGCCGGTAGATCGTCTCGAGGACGATCTCATCCGTCGTCGAGCGCGTCATCTCTTCGCGATCACCGAGTCGGTACCAGATCTCGCCGTAATGTTGATCCGGACGCTCGAAGAGACCGCTTCTTCCGCGCGCGGCATAGGTGACGTCGACTTCCTTCATCGTGCGCCGCAGCTTCGCCAGCACGCCGCGCTCCAGGTCGACCAGGCGCGGATCCTCGGCCGCCAGATACACCGTCACGTGCAACGGCGTGTTGATCGCGCGCAGCGCGGCCTCGTCGCCTCGCGGACAGGAATTCCTCCGATCTTCGCTCACGTCGCGACTTTGGTGAACTCGCGCGAACGCCATGCAAAGCGCCACGACGACGACCAACACGATCGTGACGTCCCGAACGCGCCGCGCGACCGGCTCGCCCTCACGCAGCCAGGCCGTTGCCGCGATCACTCCGCCAATTCCCAACGTGGCGAGAATGAGGACGGTGGCCATTCGGAGCTCACCATGCTCGAAGACGCGGAGCGCCGCCGATGGCGTATACGCGGCGACGGAAGCGACCACGCCCCCGCGCGCCGCGGCGACGTAATCGAGGGCCCATGTCCCGAGTGTCACGGTGAGCGCGACGATCGCCGCGCTCGCGGCACTCGTCGCGAACGCCGCGGCTGCCGCTCCGACACCGATCGTCAGCAAGCCGCGCAGGAGGTGCCCCAACACGACCGTCGCGGTTTCCGGGCCGTACAGGTGGCCGCCCGCTCCACGCCACGTAATCAGGGCAACGGCGCCGGCCAAACCCGCAACCAGCCAGGCAGCAAGCAAAGCGACGAGCTTCGCCGTCATCGTCGCCGCGAACGGAAGCGGAGACTGCAGGGTCAGCGCGAGGGCGCCCGTCTGCTTCTCGTTGGCGATGAGACGGATGACGACGAAAGGAAAGAGCACCGTGGCCGCGATGTCGTACGCCCCGAGTGTCGGAACGACTATCCCTTCGAGCGGGCTCAGTCCCTGGCTCAGAGCGGCGGGCCCGCCGCCGGCGCCGCTCGCCTCGGCATAAATCCCGGTCGCCGTCATGAACTGGTGTCCGACCAATGCGCCGAGCACCAGAAGCAGCAGCCAATACGAACGCGAGGCCGCGAGCTCACGTAGCTCTTTCTCGAGCAGCCATCGCGTGCGGTGACGACTCATGTCAGGGCGAGGAATACGTCCTCGAGCGAATGCGACGGACCGAGGTTGGCGCGGGCACGGAGCTCATCGAGCGTCCCCTCGCCGGCGACGCGGCCATCGCTGAGCAGCACCAGGCGATCGCAGATTCGCGCGGCGTCGCCGAGTTGATGGATCGAGAGAAAGAGGGTGCGTCCGGATCGTGCGTGCGCCGTGAGCACGCTCATGACGTCGCGCGTCTGGCGCAGGTCGAGACCGTCGAACGGCTCGTCGAGCATGAGCAACGGTTGCGGCGTGAGCAGACCGGCAGCGAGCATGACGCGCCGGTGTTCTCCTTTTGAAAGCTCGCGGAGCCGAGCACCGAGCAACGAGGAGAGCCCGAGCGACGCGACGGTCTCGTCTCTCGCGTTCGCGGTCGCGCCATACAGTCCGGCTGTGAATCTCAACACCCAATCGACCGTTTGATCCGGCCAGGGACGAATACCGTCGGGAATGAAGTAGAGGAAATGTTTGCGATGCTTTGGCTCGATGGACTCTTCGCCGTGTCGCACGGCACCCGACGTGGCAGGCGCGACGCCCGCGACGCAGCGGAAAAGCGTCGTCTTACCCGATCCGTTGGGCCCGATCAGGCCGAGGATCTCACCCGCGCGAATGCCGAAGGATGCGTCGCGAAGTGCCCAAAAAGCGCCATATCGCTTTGACAGGCCCTCGACTCGGACGTCGACCGATCGAAGCGAGCCGGGGGAAGAAATGTTTGGCGCGATGAATTCGGAGGCAGGCGGCGGGACGCTCATCGGACGCTAAGTCTGGCGTAGGTCCGGCGGTCGCGGCAGTGGCTGCAACGTCTTGCTGGCGCCGGGGCCGCTGGATACACTTCGCTGTTCATGAAAAATTCATGATTCGGCCGGAACCTTCCAACCTGCGATTCCCGATGCGACCACGGCTCAACGCCGCGCGAATGGCCTTCTCCCTGCTGTCCACGAGCGCGAGCATCGCGCTCGCGCAGACGGGTTCCGACATCCGCGGCACCGTCAGCGCGAGCGAGAACCACAATCCGGTGATCGGCGCGCGCGTGTCGATCGCCGCCCCCGAACGCGTGGCGATCACGGACCAGCGCGGCGCCTATGTTCTGCGCAATGTGCCCGTGGGTACCTACCGCGTGATTACCACCGCGATCGGCCGCAAGCCGGACACGAGCTCGGTCGCCGTCGCGGCGGGCCGTCCGACATCGCTCGAGATTTCGCTCAAGGAAGGCTCGCTCCTCCTCAGCAGCATGATTGTCTCCGCGACGCGAACGCCGATGGAAGCGAGCAAGGTCGCGTCGACGGTCAACGTGCTCTCGCCCGAACAGGTCCAGCAAAGTCCGGCGCGCGAAGCTCAGGACATGCTCCGCGAGATTCCCGCCGTCGAGCTCCCGCGCACGAGTAGTCTGGTCGGCGGGACGGCGCAGATCGTGTCGATCCGCGGCGTCGACGAAGGCCGAACCGGGGTGCTCTTCGATGGCATTCCGATCAACGATGCCTGGGGTGAGTGGATCGATTGGGGCCGCGTACCGAAGTCGATGCTCGACCGAGTCGAAGTCGTGGAGGGCGGCACATCGAGCCTGTATGGAAACGGCGCGATGGGCGGCTTGATCTCGTTCTTCTCGCGTCCGATGGCGCCGGGGTCGCTCGACCTCCAGGTGGACGGCGGTAGCCGCGACGCGCGTCACGCCTACGTCGCCGCCGGCGTTCCACTGATCGGCGCGCTGACGGCGAGCATCACCGGCGACTATCAGGAGAAGGGTGGCTATCGGATCATTCGCGACTCGAGCGTGATCGATCCCAGCAGCACCATCAAATATCAGCCCGCCGGCCCCGCCGACGTGGTCTCGAACGTCATCCAGCGGAATTCGTACGTGCGGCTCAACTACGACCCGTCGTCGAGCTGGTCGGCGTTCCTCACCGGTCACCTCTTCGGAGACAGCCGCGGCGCCGGCACGCCGCTCAGCTTCGCGAACCGCGACCAGCGCGACGTCGATCTTGGCCTCAACTACAATGCGCTGCTCGGCGGTTCGCTCGGCATCCGCGCGTGGGACGGCCGGCAGATCGAGAGCCAGCGTTCGACGACCATGCGCACCGTCGCCGGCGTTGCTCGCGCGGCGGAGGATTCGAGCCTCACCGCTCAGATCCCAAGCCATGACTGGGGAGCGTCGGCGCAGTGGACGCGCGCCAATGCCTGGCACCTCCAGTCGTTCAGTGTCGGTGCGGATTTCCGCCGCTATCAGGGTGACTACAACGAAGTCGACTTCAGCACGGCGGGCTGTCCGACGAATCCCGCGTGCGGCTCAATCACGCAGCATGTGTCCTCGGGCGGAGACCAGGCGTTGAGTGGCGCGTTCGTGCAGGCGATCATGGCCCCGGTCACGAACCTCAGCGTCGAAGCGAGCGCTCGGGTCGATCAGTGGAACAACAACAACGGCCACTCGTTCACGACCAACGCCGCGAACGTTCGCAGCGATGCCACGTACGCCGACAAATCCGCCGGCGCGTTCTCACCACGGCTCGGTGCGCGCTACCAACTGCACTCGACCTTTGCGCTGCATGGCGCCGTCTACAAAGCCTTCCGCGCGCCCAACCTGGCCGAGCTGTATCGCAAGCAGGTGAGCTCGAACACGATCACGATCCCCAATCCGGGCCTTTCCGCCGAGACGGCCCTCGGTCGCGAGGTCGGCTTCGATTGGCAGCCGCTCGACTGGATCCAGGCCAAGGGCACGTGGTACGTGGCCGAGTACAACAACTTCAACGTGCCGACGAACCTCACGACCACGTCGGTCCCACCGCGTCCAGCCGAGTGCGGTACGATCGCGACGTGCAGGACGCGTCTCAACGTCAACAAGTCGCGCAGCCAGGGTGGCGAGGCGTATCTCGCGATTCGTCCGATACAGCCGCTCTTCGTGAGCGCCGGCGTCAACTACGACGATGCGCGTCAGCAATCCGGTCTACCTGCCGGCACGCTCGACGACCACAAGCCGCACATCAATCGCGTTCCGTCGCCGAAGCAGACGATCCGCGCGACATGGACGTCGCCGATGCTCGGCTCGGTCACCGCGATGTGGCGTCACGAAGGCCGTACGACGACGTTGCAGGGCGTCGGCCTGGACCCGTTCTCGGTCGTGGACGCCAACGTTCAGCGCGAGATTACCAGCGGCCTACGCGCGTTCCTCTCAGTGGAGAACATCGGGGACGTGAAGTATCAGGTGAATCTCGCGGGCGCGGGAACGACGGCCAGTCCGTTTGTCGTCACGCAAGGCCTGCCTCGTACGGTGAGACTCGGGGTAGAAGCGTACCGCTTCTAAAGACGAACGTCGAAGTGCGCGGCGGCCAAACGGCGCGGCGGCCAAACGGCGCGCCTCTAGGCCGCCGCGTCGTTAGAGGTCCGCCTCATTCTCGCAACAACTCAACGAATTGAGTGAGGGCTCGATGCGTCAGGCCCCACACCGTGTACTGCCGGTGTCGGAACACGTCGACCTCCCGCTCTCCCACGCCACGAATCGGCACGAGGCCTTTCCCCCAGCTCGCTGTCTCTCGAATCGCCGCCATTGGCACCCAGAACGCTTCCGCGACTTCCAAACTCTCGACGAGACTGACGTCCGGCCGCACGACCGCGACGAACGGGCGAATCACGATTGGTGGCAGCGTCGGAGTGCGCGGCGTGATGTCGTCGAGCGTGCCGAGGATGCGGCCGTCGCGCGACAGGTCGATGCCGGTCTCTTCCCACGTCTCGCGAATCGCCGTGTGCTCGAGATCGCGATCCGTCGGATCCATGCGGCCGCCGGGACACGCCACGTGGCCGCTCCAGGGATCGCGCTCCGCTTCGGCGCGCTTGATCATGAGAAGATCTGAATCGCCTTCGTCGTTCGGTCGGAGCACGAGCGCGATCGCGGCGTAGCGCATCGCACCTTCCAGCTCGATCGTTCGCCCGGGATGGCCGGCGAGACGAACGGCCAGTCGAATGAGATCAGGTCGTTCGAGCAGAGTGTCCAGCGAATCCGTCACTCATTCCACCTCGCCACCCGCGTCCGCCCAACCGCGAATGCCCGACGACATCGAGGCGACGTCCGTATAACCCATCTGCTGCAACAGATCGGCAGCGAACACCGAGCGATTGCCGTTCGCGCAGTACACGACGACGTGTGCATCGCGCGGGAGCTGCGCTTCGATCTTCGTCTCGAGATTACCGCGCGACACGTGTAGCGCGCCAGGAATCTTCGCCGCGTTGACCTCGTGCAAGTCGCGCACATCGAGGAAGAAGATTGCCTCGCCGCGCTGCTGCCTCTCGAGGATTTGCTGCGGACTGAGCTCCCTGATTCGGGTCTTTGCTTCCGCCATCAACTGCTCGCCGGTCTTCATCGATCGTGTGGTTGGTTGTCGGTGAAGTCTAACGCTCGACCACGAGAAGTCCTTCGTCGGCGTTCAACGTCGCGATCGCCCCGAGTGGGTAGGCGTACTGGTCGTCGACATGGCCCATCGGGAATCCCGACACGCACGGCACGCCGCAGCGCGCGGCGAATTCGTCGAGAACGCGCTCGAGCGGCCGCTGCGCGTTCGTCGGATCGTCGGGGATCTCGGTGAAGCGTCCGAAAGCCAGACCGGCGATGTTGCGGAGCGCGCCACTCAACCAGAGCTGCGTCAACATGCGGTCGACTCGATACACGGCCTCACCGACGTCCTCGAGCAGAAGGATCGCGCCGTCGAGATCGGGCATGTACGGTGTCCCGGCGAGCGCGGCGACGAGCGCGAGGTTGCCTCCGGCCAATCGCCCGCGCGCCGCTCCTCGCGTGACGGCTGTCATCGATGGGTCGGCAATCGTCAGTGTTTCCCAGGGCTCGGCGAGCACCGCGGCGAGCGAGCGACGGGTCAACTCCGTGAGGTCGGAGCGTGCCGTCGCAGCGTGATACGAAACGAGTGCGCACCGACGCCCGACCGCCGCGTGCAACGCCGTGATGTCGGAGTAGCCAATGACTGCTTTCGGGCGGCGTGCGAGCGCGTGGTAGTCGATGCTTTCGAGCAGGCGCATTGCACCGTAGCCTCCACGAATGCACCAGATCGCGTCGATGGAATCGTCGCGAAGAAAGCGATTGAGGTCGGCAAGGCGATGATCGTCCGCACCGGCGAGGTATCCATCGCGCTCCAGGGCATGATCGCCCGGCACGGCAACCCACCCGAAGCTCGACACATTAGCGATTGACCGATCAAGATCTCCCTGGTCGCGCAGCGGGCCAGCGGGCGCGACCAGAGCGACACGCGCACCGGGCGCGAGCGTTGGCGGAAAATGCATCTCGCACATACGCACGTACGGTCATGCTCGTCAATCGACACAAAGTCAAACAAATGGCACCGATGCTGCGAGTGATTCAGCGCCAAGCCGGCGGGATGTTTTCTTGAGACCGGCAATGAATTCACCGTTGTGGAGGAGCAGAATCATGGCGGATCGCCAAAACAATCAGGGTGGGATGAGCGGCTCGTCGAGCAGTTCGGGCAGCAGCGGAATGAGCGGCTCGTCGAGCAGCTCTGGCAGCAGCGGCCTGAGCGGATCGTCTGGTAGCCAGGGCTCGTCGGGCGGCTCGCACGGTTCGAGCGGTTCGAGCGGTTCGAGCAACCAGAGCGGCTACGGCGCCGGCTCGAGTGGCAGCGGCTCGAGCGGCAGCGGCTCGAGTGGCAGCAGTTCGAGCGGAAGTGGGTCGACCGGCGGCGGCTCCAGCAGCACGGGCGGCTCGGGTGGCTTCGGTGGGTCGAGCAGCGGCGGCAGCACCGGCGGCAGCGGTACCGGTGGAAGCTCCGGCGGCACGGGTGGATCGACTGCGGGTCGCACCGATCGCGGCAATCAGGGCGATGAAGGCCTCGGCAGCTCGGGCAACAAGGGCGGCATGAGCGGTACGTCCGGCAGAAGCAGCGGTGGCGCTTCCGGTGGAACGGGCGGATCGAGCGGCGGCATGGGCTCGACCGGCGGCTCCAGCTCCGGTGGCAGCGGCGGCTCGAATAACCCGTCGCGCTAAAACGATCCGAGTGGGGTCAGACCCCATCTCAAATTTGCAAAGGGTCAGAGCCTATTTCTCGTTTCGAGAGATGGGGTCTGACCCTTCGCGGTTTTGATGCGATCGGCGGACCGAATGGCGCCTGCTGAGTGAACGCAACGGGGCGCGGCGAGGTAAGTTCTTCGCGTGTCTCTCTCCACGCGTGTCCTCCTCGCACTGATCGCTGGAACAGCGGCCGGTCTCGCGCTCCGCTCGATTGACGCGGGTGCCGCATCGACCGCCGTTACGGTCTTTGAGCCGATCGGCACCCTGTTCGTCAACGCCATCCGGGTGACCGTCGTCCCGCTCGTCGTGTCGAGTCTGATCGTGGGAATCGCGTCGTCGGGAAGCGGCGCGGTCGTCGGCAAGGTGGGCGGACGGGGACTCGTCATCTTCGTCGTCCTGCTCGTGGCGTCCGGTATCGTCGGCGCCGTGACGGCACCCCCCGTCTTCTCACACCTCACCATCGATCCCACCGCCGCGGCTAGCGTGCGAGCAGCGGTCGCGTCGGCGTCGAGCACCGTGACCTCAGGTGCGGCGGCGATCCAAAGTCCCGCCCAGTGGCTCGTCAGTCTCGTTCCAGCCAACGCCGTACGCGCGGCGGTCGACGGATCGATGTTGCCATTGATCGTCTTCGCTCTGCTGCTCGGTCTCGCCCTCGTGCCGCTCGGCGACGCTGCCCAGCCAGTCGTCACGTTCTTCAGAGCGGTCGCCGACGCGATGCTCGTCATCGTGCGATGGCTGCTCGTCGTTGCTCCATACGGGGTGTTCGCGCTCGCGCTGCCGTTGGTGGTGCGACTCGGCGCGTCGGCAATCAGCGCGCTCGGTACCTACGTCATTCTCGTCTCGCTCGACGCCGCGCTTTTCTGCGCGTTCGTTCTCTATCCGGCGGCGGCGTTGTTCGGCGGAATCTCGATTCGCACCTTCGCTCGCGCCGCGCTGCCGCCGCAGGCAGTCGCCTTCTCGTCACGTTCGTCGCTCGCCGCGCTCCCCGCGCTCATCGACACGGCCAAGACGAGGCTTTCGTTGCCCGCGGAGATCACCGGTTTCTTCATTCCACTCGCCACGGTCCTTTTTCGCGTCGGCGCGACGCTCGGCCTCACCGTCGGCTGCGTTTTCCTCGCGAAGCTGTACGGCGTGCCGATGGGCCCGGCGCAGATCGCCACGGTCGTCGCTACTTCCGTCGTCACGAGCTTCAGCATTCCTGGAATTCCCGGCGGCTCGATCATCGCCATGGTGCCGGTGTTGACGAGCGTCGGACTTCCCATCGAAGGGATCGGGATTCTTTTTGGGGTCGACACGATCCCCGACATGTTTCGCACGACGGCGAATGTCACCGGCCAGCTCGCAGCGGCCACGATCGTCGGACGCCAATCGAGCACGGTCAGGACGCCTGTCGCCGACGGGGCCCCCGCCGGGTGATGCGGGACCTCGCGCCCGTCCTGTGGTCGCTGCCGTGGGTCGTCCCGCCGGCCGTAGTGATTTTCCGCGCAAGACATTCGCTGTCCCTCGACGATGTTTCCAGCGTGCCGCCACCCGACGCACCGCGCGTCTCGATCGTCATTCCGGCGCGCAATGAAAGCCGCAACATCGAGCGTTGCGTACGCTCCGTGCTCGACGCGGCATACCCGAACTTCGAAGTCATCGTCGTCGACGACCACTCGACCGATGGCACTGGTGACATCGCTCGCCGCATAGCGGGCGACGACTCGCGCCTTCGCGTCGTCGACGCGCCGGCGTTGCCGGACGGCTGGTTCGGAAAACAGTGGGCGTGCGCAACCGGCGCGCGTAAATCGAGCGGCGAACTCCTCCTGTTCACGGACGCGGACACGAGACACAGCGCCGACCTGCTGCCGCGAGCGGTGAACGCGATGCGCGCGCGACGCGCGGAGCTGTTCAGCGTCGCCGGCAACCAGGAGATGCACAGCTTCTGGGAACGCATCATCCAGCCGCAGATGTTCGCCCTACTTTCGATTCGCTACGGCGGCTCCGAGCACGTCAGCAACGCGAAGCGTCCCGTCGACGCAATCGCCAACGGCCAGTTCATCCTCGTCCGGCGCGACAGCTACGATTCCATGGGCGGCCACGCCGCGGTGCGAGACCGCGTGGCGGAGGACATGGCGATGGCACAGACGTTCGTCGCCGCGGGCCGGCGAATCGCCCTCTTCGTGGCCAACGATCAGCTTTCGACGCACATGTACAGGTCGCTGCCCGAGCTCATCGCCGGCTGGGGCAAGAACATCTACGCCGGCGGGCGGATGGCGGCGCTTGGCGGGGCGCTTGGCCGAGCATCGTATCCGGTCGTCCTCCTCGCCATGCCGGTACTGAGCCTCGTTCCGCCGATTGTCTTGCTCGGCGGCTTGCTTGGACTTCTCGCAACGCAATGGCTGGTCTGGGCAGCAATCGTCGTCGTCGTGAGCATTCTCTTCTGGGCGGCGCTCTACAGGTATATGGGAGCGCCGGCGGCGTACGCGTTCCTGTATCCGCTGGGATTCGTGATGTTATTCGTGATCGCGCTTCGCGGTGTCATGCGCGGTCAGCGCGTCGAGTGGAAGCAGCGGTCGTATTTGTCGAGCTAACCGACCACGGGCCATGACGGAAGACGGCGAGCCGAAAAACGCGTCGATCGAGAGTCGCCTCGAGCTCCTCGAGCGTTCGGTAGGCGCGCTTTCCGAAGAGATCGCGGCGATCCGCGCGACACTCGCGGCACTTGCGACACGCCCGACATCGGTGAGGCCGCTCCACAAGCCGGACATCTCGCCGAGGAGCAGACCGTCGCCGCCGCGTCGCGCGATCGTCTTCGGCGAAGGGCTCGATATCGAGCGGCTGCTCGGCCGGTACGGAATGTTGGGCATCGCGGTGTTGGCCGCTGCCGCCGCGGTCGGGACGTTTCTCAGCTGGGCGGTCAATCGTGGGTATCTCACGCTCCCGCCGGCGGCACGCATCGTTGTCGGGTTGTTGTTCGCGGCGGGTATTGGGGCCTGGGGATTCCGGCTGCGGCAACGGGAGCGGTCGTTCGGATCGAGCCTGCTCGGCCTCGCGCTCGTCGTGGTGCTCGTCTGCGCCTACGCGGCTGGGCCGGGGCTGGCCGTCATTCCGGAATGGTTGGCCTTCGCTGGTGCAATCGCCGTGTCGTGGGCGCTTGCCATCTTCGCGCGACGCGAGAGCGATGAGCCCCTGTGGTGCGTTGCCTTTGGCGGCGCGGCGATCGCACCATTCGTCACGAGTAGTGGCAAGGGCAACATCTACGGACTCGTCGTCTATGCGGCGTCAGTCCTGATTGCCGCCTGTTACGCCATCGGTCCGCGGCCATGGAACGTTGCCTGGCGCGTATTCTTCGCGGGCGCAACGCTCCTCGTCACGACCGCGGCGACCGTCTCGCGATCGCATGGGCTCAGCGGCTTCCTGTTCGCGCTCGCCCTTCCCGTCGTCGCCGCGCTCGGCGGCGTTCTGCCTTTTGCGATGGCCTCGCGTCAGCGGGCCGCGCTGCGGTGGCTTTGGGTTCTCGCCGTTGCCGCCGGATTCGCGGCGCCCGTCGGAAAATCCCTCGGGCCGTCGGTCGGTGGAGCGCTATTCATCGTGCTCATCGCTTGGCTCGTGACCCTCGACTGGGTGAGTACCGTCGAGCAGTCCAGCGTGTTCGAAGCAAACCGCCGGCGCACCACGATGCTCGATTGGATCGACGCTGCGATTCTTCCACTCGCGCTCGCGCTGCAAACGACCTACGCATTGCGCGAAGTCGTTCCCATCGCGGTACCGTATTCGATCGAAGTCGCCGCGCTGCTGCTCTTCGCATGGCGGCGCCCACTCAGCGCGACTCGCGATGCCGCCATCGCCGCACTGCTCATCCTCGCCGTCGCGGCGCTCTACGCGCTGCACCCGGAGGCTCCGACGGTCGAGGTGATAGGAATTCTCGCGCTGGGACTCGCGGCCCTCGCGTTGCATGCTGCGCGGCCGAGTATGACCTGGGTGGCCGGATGCGTTGTCCTGATCGTGCAGGCGGCGGGAATCACGACGTTCGCGCTGACGGGCCGTCCGGCGTACACGACGCCTCCGTTTGCGACTGAAGCGTCGCTCGCTGCGCTTTGCGTCACACTTGCTCTCATTGTGATATCGTACGTCAGACCCCTGCTCATGTCGGCCATGGACGCGGTGCGTTCCGGTCGGGAGAACGATCTCGGCCGAGCAATCGTGATCGTGGCGCCCTGGGCCTGGTCGTTCTGGTGGGGTTTTCTCGAGTTGGCGATGGCGTTCAGCAAAAGCACGTCCACCCTGCTACTCGTCGTGTACTTCGCCGCGTGCGCCGTTTTTGGCGTCGCGCTGGGGCATCGGCGTCAATCCGGCGGCGTTCGAAAGACCGGACTTGCTCTCGCGCTCTTGGCAGCGGCCACCGCGGTGTATGGCGCGACGAGCTTTTTCGTCGTCGGCATGCGCGTGCTCGCCTATCTCGTCATCAGCGCGTTCCTCCTCGGTATCGCGTATTGGTATAGGCGCCCGGGAAGCCTGGACCGGCCAGTGACGGAGGCGGCGGCCGCACGGTAACGCCGATTCAAGGCGAATTGCGCGTGGCTGCAACGAAGTGGTCGCAGCGTTCACGTCGACCGGCGCTAGCATCGCCGCGTGTCGACCCTTCGCGCCGCTGGGCAGCTCCTCGCAAACGCCTCTGACATCGAGGAACTCGGCGCGATCGCCGCGGCAATGGGTTGCAGCGGCGCGCCACAGCCGCTCGATCTGGAGGCGGTCAAAGCCTTGGGTCTGGACGACTTCGCTCAAGAAGCGCGCGTCGCCGCCGGAGCCGGCGCTCTCCGTGCTCTACTCGTTCACCTCCGCGACGAAGCGCCCATCCGCGAACATCTCGTCCGGATCGCGCAGCGGCTCTCGACGCGAACGCCGCATGTGCTGTGGATCATCGCCGCCGTGCAACCGGCGCGCGGTGACGTCGCGATCGCGGCCTGGCCCGGGAACAGTCGTCCTCCCCGGATCTCGGCGCTCGTCACGAATTGCGCGCACGTCATTGACAGCGACGCCGAAACGCTGCGTACGCTGGCCGCTTCCCTTGCCCCGCATGACGTCGTCACGCATGCCCGTTGGGTGGAGGTGCTCGGGCGCGAAGCCCTCACCAGCCGTTTCTACCGCGCGCTGGAACGCGCCGTGGACGGCATTGCCGAGTCGGCGTCGATGGGAAGCGACGCCGCGCGCGGCGAGCTCGCGCTTCTCGATACATCCCGGCTTCTCTTTCTCGCGTTCCTCGAGGCGAAGGGTTGGCTGCGCGGCGACCGCGCCTTCCTCGCTCACGCCTTCGAGCAGGGCGTGAACGCTGGTGGTCGATTTCGCCAGACAATCCTTCAACCGCTTTTCTTCGGCACCCTCAATACACCGGTTCGACGACGCGCCGCCGCGGCCCGCGCGTTCGGGAAAATCCCCTTTCTCAACGGCGGTTTGTTCGCGAGAACGCCGCTCGAACGCGCACACCCGTCGATCATTTTCTCGGATGACGCGTATGGCGCGTTGATCTACGACGTCTTCGGCCAGTTTCGATTCACTGCCAGGGAAGAAACCGCCGACTGGAGCGAGGCCGCGGTGGATCCGGAGATGCTCGGCCGCGCGTTCGAGTCATTGATGGTGAGCCGCGAGCGTCGGCGGACGGGAGCCTTCTTCACTCCATTCTCGCTCGTCGAAGAGCTGTCGGCCCACGCCCTCACCACTCGCCTTGGCGATTCGCTCGCCACAGACCTGACGACGATGTCACCGCAGCGACGCGCCGACCTTCGCGTGGAGCTGTCGCGACTCACCGTCCTCGACCCGGCGTGCGGCTCGGGGGCTTTTCTCGTGCACATGCTCGAGCGTCTCGCGTCGATGCATGCCGCGCTCGGCGACGAGCGCGATATCGCGTGCATTCGTCGCGACGTGCTCACGCGATCGATCTTCGGCGTCGACGTGAACCCGATCGCCGCGTGGCTGTGCGGACTCCGCCTCTGGCTGTCGGTCGTCATCGAAGGCACCGACGACGATATCGCGGCCATTCTGCCGCTCCCCAATTTGGATCGAAACGTCCGCGTCGGCGATGCCCTCGGCGACGCAAGTCGCGACGGCCTCCCGACGCTTGGCGATGCGGCGGCGCTCGCTCGGCTTCGCGTGCGCTACGCGCGCGCGAGTGGTGCAACAAAGACCGCACTAGCTCGCCGGATCGAGAGGCTCGAGCGCAAGCGGGCGATCGAGGTTCTCGATGCGCAGCTACTGAGCGTCGGCGCTCGACGGCGCGACCTCGTACTCGCGCGACGCGGACGCGACCTGTTCGGCGAGCGACACCGCTCCACGTCCGACGAGCGACGCGTGTCGCGCGAGCTCCGCTCTCGCGCCCTCGAACTGCGAACATCGAGGCGCCGCGTCATCAACGGTGGCGCCCTCGCGTTTTCGTTCGACGTGCATTTCGCCGACGTCGTGGCGCGCGGCGGCTTCGACGTTGTCGTCGGGAATCCGCCGTGGGTCCGCGTGCATCGCATCGGCGCCGGTGAGCGTGCGCGCTACCGTCGCGATTTCGAGGTCGCACGCCGCGCCGCGTGGGAGCCGGGCGCCGCGATCGCCGGCGCGGGTTCGGGCTTCTCGGCGCAAATAGACACCGCCGCGCTCTTCGTCGAGCGATCGATCGACTTGCTCGCTCGAAATGGCGTCGCGGCGCTGCTGCTTCCCGCCAAACTATGGCGGTCGCTTGCCGGCGGCGGCGTACGACGGCTGATCATGCGTCGAACATCCATTGCGCGCATCGAGGACCACTCCGAAGGCGCCGCCGCATTCGATGCGGCGGTCTATCCATCATACATCGTGCTTCGGCGAAGCGACGCGGCGTCGGACGACATCGACGTCGTCGTTCATCGCGAGCACGGCGGTGGCGTTTGCTCGAAGATCCCGCCCGCCCGTCTCCCGTACGACGAGAGTCCAGGCGCTCCGTGGTTGCTGCTGCCGCGAAGCGTGCGACGCGCCTTCGACGCGCTGCGCGATGCAGGCCAAGTACTCGCCGAGAGTCCGCTCGGCCGGCCCCGGCTCGGCGTGAAATGTGGCTGCAACGACGCCTTCGTCGTGCAACGCGTCGGCCACGGCGGCGACGAGTCTCGCGTTGTCGCATCCGATGGGTCGTCGTTCATGATCGAGACCGCGATCCTTCGTCCACTCGTGCGCGGCGACCAGTTGCGAGAATGGCGCGTGGCGCCGAACGACGACTTCATCATCTGGACGCACGATCACCGCGACACGCCGCTGGAACAACTCCCGCCGTTCGCACGGTCGTGGTTGGCGAAGTGGCGCCCCGCGTTGAACGCGCGCAGCGACGGCCGCTCGACCAATCGGTGGTGGACGCTCTTCCGGACCGACGCCGCGCGCGACGATCGCCCACGCGTCGTCTGGGGGGACGTCGGCCGCGCACCGCGGGCATGCGTCTTGGAGTCGGGTGATCGACGCGTGCCGCTCAACAGCTGTTACGTCGTCCGCTGCCGAAACCTGCCGGATGCGGACGCGGGCGCCGCGTTGCTGAACAGCCCACTCGCACAGGCCTGGTTGAACGCACTCGCCGAACCGGCACGCGGCGGATACCGACGCTACCTCGGCTGGACGTTGGCCCTCTTGCCCGTACCCCAGGACTGGATGCACGCGCGCGACGTTCTCGCCCCGCTCGGCGCTGCAGCCCGACAGGGCCGGCCGCCGAGCAATCATGAGCTCCTCGACGCTTGCCTCAGCGCGTACGGTGTGAGTCGATCGCTCGTCGCGCCACTCGTCGCCTGGAGCACCACGTGAGAATGCTCATGGCTCCGTTGTGCGTGGTGCAAGACAGAATCGCGCGTTCGGTTCTTGGCGCCGACACGGTGCCGCCGACGCTCGGCGCGGTCGTGCTGCGCGCCCATCAGCGAGCGGCGGCATCTCGGCTGGCGCAAATCATTCGTCGCACCAACGGCGCGCTGCTCGCGGAACCGGTCGGCGTCGGTAAGACGTACACGGCACTGGCCGTCGCCGGCGCGCTCGGCGGCAAGGTGGCGGTTCTCGCGCCCGCGTCGCTTCGCTCGATGTGGCACGACGCGCTCGAAGCCTGCCGGATGTCCGCGACGCTGATGACGCACGAGGCACTCAGTCGAGGCGCTGAAGCGACCCGGCGCCCAGACGTCTTGATCATCGACGAGGCGCATCGCTTTCGAGTGCCGACGACGCGTCGATACGCGGTAGCCGCCGAGCTATGCCGCCACGCCAAGGTGTTGCTCGTCTCCGCCACGCCGGTTCAAAACCGCCGTGACGACCTTGTTGCGCTGCTGGCGCTCTTTCTCGGCCGTCAGGCCGATCAGCTCAGCGACGAACAGATCTCCGTGCATGTCGTGCGAGGACACTCCGATCCGCTCGCTGAGCTCCCACGGCTGATTGGTCCATTGAGCGTGACGACCACGCCTGTCGACGATCGCATCGATCAGCTTCTGCAGCTTCCCCCGCCCGTGCCCGCGCGAGGAGAATCGCTCCCGGCGGCGTTGCTCACCATGGGCCTCCTGCACCACTGGTCGTCGAGCCGCGCGGCGCTCGTCGCCGCGCTCAAGCGTCGGCGCGCGCGTGCACTCGCCATGTTGAGCGCGATCGACGCCGGTGCGCGGCCGACGCGCGCTGAGCTGTCCGCGTGGACTTATGCGTCCGACGCGTTGCAGCTCGCGTTCCCCGCGTTGGTCGTCGCCGATGGCGATTTGGACGCGTGCGATCTCGATGAGCTCCGCGAAGCGTTGGAGACACACCATCGCGCGACCGGTGAGTTGCTTCAGGCACTCGCGCTCGCTCCGAATCCGGACGACGGCCGGGCCGCATGGCTTGCCGAAGTCTGCGATGCGCACAGAGCGGAGCGGAGCATCGCGTTCTGTCATTATGAGGAAACGGTCAACGCGCTCTGGACGCGCTTGGCTCGCCGTCCTGGCGTTGCCGCGCTGACCGCGAAGGGCGCCCGAGTCGCCGGCGGGGCGGTGAGTCGCGGGGACATACTCCGACAGTTCACGCCGGGCGCGTCACGTACGGTGGCCACCGCCGAGAAAATTCAGCTTCTCCTCACGACAGATCTGCTGAGCGAGGGATTGAATCTGCAAGAGGCGTCGGTGGTCATTCACCTCGACTATCCCTGGAACCCCGCGCGGCTCGAGCAGCGCGTGGGTCGCGTACGCCGACTTGGCTCGCGGCATGAGAGCGTGACCGTCTACGCCGTAGCGCCGCCGGCTCCGGCCGAGCGCCTCCTTCAACTCGAAAAGAGATTGACGGCGAAGCTGCGTGTCGCGAACCGCACCATTGGCGTGGCGGGACACATTCTGCCGGCGTTTCGGGTGACGCCGGGAGAGGAGCGCAGTCTTGCCGACAGTGAAGGCGAGCTGCGTCGTCACCTCGCAGCCTGGCTCACCTGTCTAAAAAGCGGCTTCCACGACAACGGTCGGCCCGTTATCGCCGCGGCACGAAGCGATCGCGATGGATTCCTCGCGCTCGTCGAGGACCAATCGCATTCGATCCTTCTCACCAATCTTGGCGGGCAGATTTCCACGTCGCCTTTCCGAGTGCTCGAAGCAGTGCGGGCGATCGAGGGACCGGAGGCTCGACCCGATCAGGGACGCACAGACACGGCTTGCCAGTCCATCGATTCCTGGCTCGCCCATCGACGCGCGTCGGCGAGCATCGACTTTGCGGCCGCCGCATCGTCTCGTGCGCGGCGCGTCGCGCTGGCCCGCGTGGCTCACGCGTTGTCCCGGACGCCGCGCCATCGACGGGTGCTGCTCGCTCCACTCGCCGCCGCCGCTCGCGCCGCTGCCACGGCACCGCTTCCGGAAGGGGCGGAGCGCGTGTTCGATACGCTCGTCGGCGCTGAACTCTCCGACGAGGCGTGGTTGCGGAGCCTCGCCGCGTTCGGCGAGCTGAACGCGCGCCATCCCACCGAATCCACCTCCGTGTCCGCGTCTATCGCGGCGATCATTCTGCTGCAGTGCGAATCGTGACGCACGAGACTTGCCTCGGAGGCGATAGCTTTCTTCGCGGCAACCAGCCGAACGTCTTCAACTCGCGCGCCATGCAATTCACGACTCTCGGCACGACCGGACTCACCGTTTCACGCATCTGCCTCGGCTGCATGTCGTACGGCGATCCCAAATGGAGGCCGTGGGTACTCGACGAGCAGGCCGCGCAGCCATTTTTCCGCGCCGCACTCGACGCCGGGATCAACTTCTTCGACACCGCCGACATGTATTCGCTCGGCGTGAGCGAGGAAATCACGGGCCGCGCGTTGCGCTCGATGGGCGTTCTCGAGGAGATCGTTCTGGCGACGAAGGTCTTCTGGCCGTTGAACGACAAGCCGAACATGCGAGGATTGTCGCGCAAGCACGTGGTTCAGGCATGTGAGGCGAGTCTGCGGCGACTGGGCGTCGAGACGATCGACCTGTATCAGATTCACCGCTTCGACGCGTCGACTCCAATCGACGAGACGCTCGCCGCGCTCGAATTGCTCGTGCAGCAGGGCAAGGTTCGCTATCTCGGCGCGAGCTCGGGGTACGCCTGGCAACTGATGCAGGCTCTCAGCATCTCCGAGCGCAACGGGTGGGCGCGCTTCGTTTCGATGCAGCCGCAGTACAACCTGCTCTATCGCGAAGAAGAACGCGAAATGGTGCCGCTCTGCCACGAGATGGGACTCGGCGTCATCCCATGGTCGCCGATCGCGCGCGGCGTCTTGTCGCGCCCCCGCTCTCAGACCAAAGGCCCGACGACGCGCTCAACGAGTGATCAGCACTCCGATCGCCTCTACGCGAACGCCGACTGGGAGATCGTCGATGTGGTCGAGCGAATCGCGCGGGATCGCGGCGTATCGATGGCGCAAATCGCGCTCGCGTGGCTCTTGTCGAAACGCGATGTGACCGCCCCTATCGTCGGCGCAACCAAGCCGCACCACCTCTCCGATGCCATTGCCGCACTTGACCTGGTGCTCAGCGCCGAAGAAATAGAGTCGCTGGAGGCGCCGTACACCCCAAAGCAAGTCACGTTTTAGGGAAAGGCGGCGAACGTCGCTGGCGACGACCGATCGTTGCAGCCGCCGGGCGCTGGTGGTCGGTGAGTTGTTGCGAGCCGCGAGTTGACGGACGCCGCACAGTGATCAACCTGCGGAAGCGGATGCTGGGAAGAATCGGTGACGGCGAGGAGCCCGGATAAGCGGGGAAAATCGGGCACCGACCCGTCGAGCTCCACCACCACACCGAACAGCCCGCAACCCACCACCAGCCACCCACCACCCGCCAGCGACGTTCCGCAGTTACCGACGCCTCTAGTCGTCCAACGCCGGCTCGTACTCTCCCGGCACGTGGACTCGCTCATGCCGCCCGAGCATTCGCGCGCACGTGTTCCAGCGAAGGATCGCTTCGTCATTCCCTTTCGGCCGCATCGGCTCGGCTTTCTCATACCAGCTCATCGCCTCCCGAAACCCCGCCGACGCCACTTCCGCCGCGCCAAGGCTGCCCCGATGCAATTGCGCCCGCGCCCGCCGCTCAGCGATGATCCCCGCGTAGTACGTCCGCTCATATTCGTCGATGATGCGATGCAAGACTTCGCGCGCCCGGTGAACGCCCTCCCCCATCTCCTCGCCGAATTGGTCGGTGATCGCGAGAAGAAGTGATACGATCGCTTCCTGATTGTCCGGATCGATCTCGAGCACGTCGAGGCAGATACTCTCCGCCGCCGACGAATCGTTGAGCAGACGATAACGCTCGGCCTTCTGCAGCGCGGCGGGAATCCCCTCGCGGGTGATCGGCTTCAGTTCCATCGCACCTTCCCCCAATTCCAGCTAGTCGCGCTTTCGCCGGCTGAAAATCTTCACGAGCTTGCCGAGCGGATCGAAGAATTCATCGACCACGCGTTCCTTGAGTGGAATGATCGCGTTGTCGGTGATCGTGATGTGCTCCGGGCATACCTTCGTGCAGCACTTCGTGATGTTGCAGTACCCGATGCCGTGCGCCTGTCGCAGCTCGGGCACACGGTCCTCCGTGTCGAGCGGATGCATCTCCAGAGCGGCGGCGTAAACGAGGAATCGTGGACCAATGAATTCTTCGTGCTTCTGATGGTCTCTCAGCACGTGACACACGTCCTGACACAGGAAGCATTCGATGCACTTTCGGAATTCTTGTACTCGATCCACGTCGACCTGGTCCATCTTCCAGGTCCCGTCGGGGAAGTCCGGCTTCCGCGGCTTGAACTGCTTGATCTGCTTCTTGACGCGGAAATTCCACGAGACGTCCGTCACGAGGTCGCGCACGTGCGGGAAAGCGCGCATCGGTTCTATCGTTACCGGCTTCGACGCGTCGAGATCCGAAAGACGCGTCATGCACATCAGCTTCGGCATGCCGTTGATCTCGGCCGAGCACGATCCGCATTTGCCTGCTTTGCAGTTCCAGCGGACGGCGAGGTCGTTGGCTTGCGTCGCTTGGATCTCATGCACCGCGTCGAGCACAACCATTCCTTCGACGACGTCTTGCTTGTACTCGACGAACTCACCCTTCCCTGCTTCGCCGCGCCAGATCTTGAATGAACGCGTCGCATGGTGCGCGGCCGCGTCTTGTTGCGCTTGCGCCGCGGTGTATGCGTCTTGGCCTTTGACGTCGGTCGCCGGAGCAGTCGCCATTATTTCATCTCCTCGATGATCGCCGCGAGATGCGCGGGCATCGGCGGAATCGGTTCGCGAGCGATCTGCATCTCTCCGGATTTGCCGTCTTTTCGCACGAGAAAGTTGAAGGTCGCGTACGCAGGGTCCTTATCAGGATAGTCATCGCGGAAATGACCGCCGCGACTTTCTTTTCGTTCGATCGCGCTGCGAGCAATCGCTTCCGATACGGTGAGCAGATTGTTCAAATCGAGCGCGGTGTGCCAGCCAGGATTGTACTCGCGATTGCCTTTCACGCCGACGCGCGCCGCACGCTGCCTGAGCTTTCCGATTTCCTGCAAGGCGTGCTCCATCTCCGGCTGCGCACGCACGATACCGACGTTGTCCTGCATCGTCTCCTGCAATGACTCCTGCACTTGATACGGACCTTCGCCACCATCGCGCTCGAACGGCGCGAGCGCGCCACGCGCCGCCGCGTCCACCTGCTGCGCGTCGATCGAGACACTTCCGTTCGACTTGGCGAACGCGGCGGCGTGTTCGCCCGCCCGCTTGCCGAACACGATGAGATCCGACAACGAGTTGCCGCCGAGCCGATTCGCGCCGTGCAGACCCGCGGCGCACTCGCCGCACGCAAACAGTCCTGGCACCGTCGACATCTGCGTGTCGCCCTCGACGCGAATTCCGCCCATGATGTAG
>JAICJQ010000091.1 GCA_025928335.1 Gemmatimonadaceae bacterium | reverse complement strand
CGGTCGAGGAGCTGTGGAGCGACGCGAACGGCTGGAACGGTTGGAAGCCGACGATCCCCTGCCCCGCGAACACGCGCGAACGCGCCGCGAGAAACGCAAGCGCAATCGCCGCCAGCGCCAGATAGACGGGACGCAACCGTCGCATACGCTCACCGACCGGAGCCGTGCCCGTAATGACGGTGAGCTCGGCAGCGACCAACAACGCGGGAAGCACGATGCCGTGTTCCTTGGAGAAGCAAGCCCCCGCGTAGAGCAGCAGGATCGCGGCGATCGTGCGCGGTGCAAGCACGCCACCGTCGCTCATTCGGTCGCGTAAATAGAGCGTCACGGCCGGGAGCATGAACACGGCAACCAGTAACTCGGACTGACCGACGCCGTTCGCCACGGCTTCCACGTGTACGGGATGCACCGCGAATAGCGCGGCGACCGCCCAGGCGCACCACGACGGAAGAATGCGTCGCGCCAGGTAGAAGGCGAGCACCGCCGAGAGCGCGTAGAGCAGGATATTCACGCCGTGCACGGCCATCGCACTGCCACCGCTCAGGGCCCACTCGAGCTTGAACGCCAGCACGGTGAGCGGCCGATACCCGTCACCGCCCCAATCCTGCGGCCAGTACGACGTGGCGAATGCCCGCCACCATCCGTGCATGCCGTGCATGAACGGATTGCCGAGAATGACGGGACGGTCGTCGTAGGTGAAATCGTTGGCGATGCCCGCGGCCGATGCGGCAATCGCGAGCAGCGCGAGCGATATCGCGGGGAGCCAGGACGGCCGACGGAGATCGTGCGTCACGCCGATTCAGCCGAAGAGGTTGAACTTCGTGATATGCCAGAAGGCGGCGACGCCGTCCTTCCAGCCGATTTTCTTTCCTTCTGCGTACGTGCGGCCGGAATAGCTGATCGGTACTTCGAAGATTCGGGCGTCGGCGCGTGCCAGCCGCGCCGTAATCTCCGGCTCGAACCCGAACCGATTCGCCGTGAGCTTTGGCAGCAGCGCGCGCGCGACCTCGCCTCGAATGGCCTTGTAGCACGTTTCCATGTCGGTGAGGTTGAGGTTCGTCAGCATGTTGCTGTAGGTCGTCAACCAGTGGTTGCCAACGGAGTGCCAGTAGTAGAGCACGCGATGGGGGCCGCCCAAGAAGCGCGACCCGAAGCTCGCGTCGGCGCGCCCCGCGATGATCGGCTCGAGCACGACCGGCCAATCGTCGGGATCGTATTCGAGATCCGCGTCCTGTACGATGACGATGTCGCCACGGCTCATCGATAGCGCCTGACGGATGGCCGCCCCTTTGCCGCGATTCTCCGGTTGGCGAAAGAGCAGATCGATTTTTCCCTGGGCGAGCAGCGTCTCGAGAACCTGCTGAGTGCCGTCGGTCGAGTGGTCATCCACGCAGATGATCTCTTTGTGGATCGGTGTCGCGCGCACCTGCTCGACGATCAAATCGATCGTCTCCCGCTCGTTGTAGACGGGAATCAGCACGGACAACAACGTCTGGTCGGGATCGAGCGGTGTTCGCCGACGAAGCGTCGGCGCCGGAATGGTCACTCGGCCACTCCGTAGCGCGAGAGCTTGCGATAGAGGGTCGAGGGATCGATGCCGAGCACTTCCGCGGCGCGCGACTTGTTGCCGTTCTCGGTCTGGAGCACCCACATGATGTATGCGCGCTCGACGGCGTCGAGCGTCGGATTGGGCGGCGTTCGCGTCGAGACGAGCGGCTCCGCTCGACGCTGCGTGACGCGCTCGGGGAGAGCCGGCACATCGATCTCCGGCCCTGCCGTGAGAATGATCGAACGCTCGAGCGCGTTCTCGAGCTCGCGCACGTTTCCAGGCCACGCGTAGTCGATCAGCGCCTCGCGCGCCGCGCCGCTGAGTCGCTTCGGTTCTTCGCCACGCAGGCCCGCGATGCGCTGCAGGAAGTGCTCGGCAAGAATCGGGATGTCGTCCTGGCGCTGCCGAAGGGGGGGCAGATGAATGGCGATGACGTTCAGCCGATAGTACAGATCGCTGCGGAAATTCCCGGCACGAATCTCTTCGTCGAGGTCGCGATTCGTCGCCGCCACGAGGCGCGTATCCACGGGGATCGCCTCGGTGGCGCCGACCGGAATCACCTCGCGGTGCTGCAGCGCGCGAAGAAGCTTTACCTGGGTGGCCGGTGTCGTTTCGCCGATTTCGTCGAGGAAGAAGGTTCCCTTCGACGATGCACCGAACAGACCAATTTTGTCCTTCACGGCGCCGGTGAACGAGCCCTTCACATGGCCGAACAATTCACTCTCGAGGAGGCTTTCCGGAAGCGCACCGCAGTTGATCGACAGAAACGGTCCTTCCGTCCGCGTCGACAGCTCGTGGATGTACCGCGCGATGACTTCCTTACCAGTTCCCGATTCGCCTTGAATGAGAACCGTCGAATCGGTAGGAGCGACGGTCTCGACGAGGCGAAGGACATCGAGCCAGCTCTTGCTCGTGCCCACCGGCCGCGGACCCCCGGCGCGCTCGGCGCGGCGAATCGCCTGCTTGAGCGACTTGTTCTCCGCGCGAAGATTGCGATGCTCCGCGGCACGGCGGAGGATCGCCACCAACTCGTCATTACGGAACGGCTTCTGGATGTAGTAGAAGGCGCCCGCGTTTACCGCTTGCATCGCGGACTGCAGCGTTGCTTGGGCGGTCATCAGGATTACGGGCACATCGGGATCTGCTTCGCGCGCCGCGGCGAGAATCTCCACGCCCGTCACGTTCGGCATGCGGATGTCGGTGAGGACGATGTCCGGGCTCATCTCGCTGATCTTCTCGAGCCCCTCCTTGCCGCCGTGGGCGAGGCGGGGCGAGAAGCCCTCGTTGCGCAGCAGGATATTGAGCGAATCGAGAATCCCCGACTCGTCGTCGACGATGAGAACGCTCGGTTTCAGACCAGACGCATCGATCACGAAAAACTCCTTTCCGGTGTAGCGGCCGCGCGCGCCGGCGTTGCGCTGGCGGGTCGCTGGGATCGTGGCAGAACGACGGTGAACCGGGTACCACGCTTACCAGAATCGACCAGGACGACGCCGCGATGCGCTTCGATCGCGCGATGCACGACGGCGAGCCCTAGCCCGGTACCGTTCGCCTTGGTGGTGAAAAACGGGTCGAACATTCGGTCGCGCACTTCGGCCGGGATTCCCGGTCCGGCGTCGGTGACGCGAAGGGAAACCGCTTCTTCGTCGAAGCTGAGCCCCGCGGGAATCGCTTCCATGCGGCCGGGCGCAACCTCGATGCGCACGTCACTTTCCGGCGGAGCCGCCTGCAGCGCGTTCAGCGCGAGATTGAAGATCGCGCGATGCAGGAGGTCCTCGTCCCCATCGAGCATCACTTCGCTTTCCGGCGCTATGCACGTGACGCGGACACTCAGATCGCGGTCGGGGTGCGAATGCGCGAGGCTCGCCGCACCGCGGGCGATCGTCGCCAGATCGACGGGCTTCGTACGCGCTACGCGAACGCGCGCGAAATCCAGAAATTCGGAGAGCAAGCGCGAGAGCCGGTCAGACTCGCGGAGCACGAGGGCGCCGAGCGTGCGTTGATCCTCCGAGACGGCCGGCATGCGCGAGATCTGCTCCACGGCACTGCGGATCGACGCCAGCGGATTCTTGATCTCGTGCGCCAACGACGCGCTCAACTCGGCGATGCCCTCGAGGCGTTCGGCGCGGAAGCGAAGCACATCCATTCGCTTCTGGTCGGAGAGGTCCTGGAAGATCGCCGTGGCCGTGCGGCGTCCGTCGGCTTCCTGTTCGGTGTAGGTCGTCGTTACGCCGATCGGAAAGCGACGAGCTGCGGTCGCAACGATCCCTTCACCGCGCGTGGTGCGAATCCGCGCTTCCGCGGCGTTCTTGATCGCTAACGCCAGTTCGGGCGCGACCGTACCAATCGAGTCGATCACGGGCTCGCCGACCCGGGTGATGAGCTCCACGCCGAGCAGCTGTTCAGCCGTCGGGTTGGCGTAGAGCAGGCGGCCCTCGATGTTGACGGTGACGACGCCGCTCCGAATGTTGCGGAGAATGTCGTCTGCCTGGAGGCGCGTTTCCTCGAGCGCGGCGACGAGAATCGCCTTCCCTTCACTGCTCTCGCGAAGCCGCGCGCTGAGATACCGAATGCCGAGCGTGACGAGCGTGATGACCGAGAGCTGCATCCACACGCCGGGATCGCTCAGCGGCGACCGCAGCAGCACCACGACGTCGGCGAAATAGAACGCGATTCCGAGCGCGGCGATCAACAAGCCGCCCGAAGCCGGTACGAGCAGCGAGGAGGTCGCGATGACGAGGATGTAGAGCGCGGCGAACGGGGACGACGTGCCGTTCGTCAAATGGACGACCGCCGTGACGAGCAGCAGGTCGAAGATCGCCTGCATGTACACGAACGCGTGCCCGAACCGCTTTCTATAGATTTCGCCGTATCCCGCCGATCCGATGGTGACGATCAACGAGATGGCGAAAGCGAGCGATGCGACGAGCGTCTTGCTCGAATCGACCGAGGTCCAATTCGAGACGGCGGCAATGAAAATGGCGCTGGCCAGGCAAATGCGGCCGATCAGGACCCAGCGAAGCAAGCGCCTCGGGTCCAGAATGACACGCAACGCCGCGTCGGACGATCGGGGGGTGAGTCGCACGCTTGCGGGAGAGGGGGGGGCGAGCTTTGCAAACTGCCCAGATCGCGGTGGGGCCGACTTGTTGCAATCTGCTATAGCGATGGACGATCCCGATCACTCACGGTTACGACGGCATGCACGATCCCGATTCGCTTCCCATCACGCCTGATATCTCGATTCCGCGGAGTGAGTTGACCTACCGCGCGACGCGATCGGGTGGCCCAGGTGGGCAACATGTGAACACCTCATCCACGCGAATCGAGCTGCTCTGGGATTTGTCCCATTCGCGAGTCGTCAGCGACGAGCAGCGCGAACGACTTCGGGCGAAACTCGCGCCGCGTTTGGACGCCGAGGGCATGGTGCGGGTCGTCGCGAGCGACCATCGAAGCCAGCAGCAGAACCGCGTCGCCGCGGACGAGCGACTCGCAGCGCTGGTGCGCCATGCGCTTCACGTGCCCAAGAAGCGGCGCAAGACAAAGCCGCCCGCGGCGGCGAAGGAGCGTCGGATCAAAGCGAAAAAGCTCCAATCCGAGCGAAAGCGAAACCGTCGGGTCGATCTCGACTGAGTCCGCGTCGGTCCAGGGACGAACCGGTCTTGACCGGTGTCCGGGTTGCGTCAGGAACGTGACGAAGCACATTGGTAGGACGGTTAAACCGTATAAAGTATTGCGCTCGTCCTGCTGACCTGCTGCCCCACCGCCACCCCCGGAGGGAAGTCATGGTATCGCACAGGCCATTTGGCCTAGTCGTCGGCGCGTTCGTCCTACTCGTTACCGCCGGCGCAGTCGCCCACGCACAAGGCAACATCTCGGGAACCGTCACCGGCCAGGCCGGGGCGCCGCTGCAGGAAGCGCGCGTCATCGTCCTCGGCACATCGCGGTCCGCGAGCACCGGCCCGGATGGGAAGTATCTGATCCGCGGTGTCCCCGAAGGCACCGCCGACCTGCGCGTCCTGCACGTCGGCTACCAAGAGGTCAAGCGCTCCGTGCGCGTGCTCTCGGGTCAGACCGCCACCCTCGACTTCACGATGTCGCAGTCAGTCGTTCAACTCGAGGAAGTCGTAACGACGGCGACTGGCGAGCAGCGACGCGTCGAGGTCGGAAACGCTGTCGAGAATCTCTCCGTGGCCAAGATCACCGAGACGGCGCCGATCAGAAACTTTGGCGACGTCCTGAACGGACGCGTATCCGGAGTCCTCGTCGAACAAGGTGGGCAGACCGGATCCGGGCAGCGCATTCGAGTGCGCGGAGTGAGCAGCATCAGTTTGTCCAACGATCCGATCTACGTCATCGACGGCATTCGCATGAATGCCAATAACAGCTCGGCGGCGTTCGGCAACGGTGGTAGCAACTTCAGCCGGCTGGGCGACATCAACCCGGAAGAGATCGAGAACGTCGAGATCGTGAAGGGTCCATCGGCGGCGACGCTCTACGGCACCGACGCGGCGAACGGCGTCGTGGTGATCACGACGAAGAAGGGCCGCGCGGGGAGCGCGAAATGGAATGTGTTCGGCGAGGGGGGCGTCCTCGACGATCGCAACTGGTACTCCGACAACTACACCCTGGCCGGCCACAGCAAAACCGGCGCGCTGCTCATCAAGGCGGGCGAGTGCCGACTGATCGACGTTTCCGCCGGTAACTGTGTGAAGGCCGACGGTTCGTTCGGGTGGGACAGCTTGCGGGTCTACAATCCGATCACCGATCCGAGCGTTACGCCGCTCGGCTATGGGTACCGCAAGGCTGCCGGTCTTCAAGTGACGGGTGGCAGCGATGCGATTCGCTACTTCATGTCGGCCGGCCGCGACAACGAGATCGGCGTGTTCCAGCTCGACCAATACGAGCGCGATCGCTGGGACTCGCTCGGCGTCACGATCCACCCATGGCAGATTCGTCCGAACACCCGTCTGCTGAACACCTTCCGCGCGAACATCAGCGCGCAGATCACCCCCCAGCTCGACGCACTCGTGAACTTCGGCTACATCACGAACGAAGGCTACACGAGCAACGAGTCGAACAATACCGTTGGCATCGGCTCGCAGGCATTCGGCGGACCGGGATATCGCAACAATGGCCTGGTCGGCGGGTTGCCCGATTCTCTTCTCGGATATCGCGCCGGCACGCCGGGATTGGTCTGGGCGGAAAAGCTCCAACAAAACACCAACCGCGCAATCCTCAGCACGAATTTGAACTGGCGCCCCACGAGCTGGCTGCAGACGCGCGCCAACGTCGGGACGGACTTCGCCGATCGCGTCGACAACAACTTGCATATGAACGGCGAGGGCTGGCCGCTCTCGACGACGTATCGCGACGGTCAGGCTCGGAACGGACGCGACAACATCAACAGCATCACCGCGGACCTCGGCGCGACCGCCAATTACAATCCATCGCGTTACAACTGGCTCGGTTTCAAAACCACGCTGGGCACCCAGTACAGCAATTATCGGGAGGATCGCAATAGCGTCACCGGTACCACACTTCCGCCAGGCGCGGTGACGTCGCCTTCCGGCGCCACACCAAGCGTGAATGAAGCGACGACGCTGCAGAAAACTTGGGGCATCTTCGGGGAGGAGCTGGTCACGCTGCGAGACCGCCTGTTCATCAGCGGCGCTGTGCGCACCGACCAGAACAGCGCGTTCGGCACAAACTTCCAACGCGTGTTCTATCCGAAGGCAAGCGTTTCGTGGGTCATGTCCGACGAGAGCTTCTTCCCACACCGGAGCATCTTCAGCCAGATCAGCAGCTTTCGTCTCCGCGGGGCGTACGGTGCCTCGGGCGTGCAGCCCGGACCGAACGACGCCCTCCGCACCTATCAGGCGAACTCGGCGAGCATCAAGAATACCGATGCACCGTACGAGGCATACAACGCGCTGGGCAACGCCGATCTCAAACCGGAACGGTCGACGGAACTGGAAACGGGGTTCGAGTCGCGGTTGTTCAACAACCGGATCCAGTTCGACATGACGTACTACAACCGGACGACGCATGACGCGCTGATCAACGCGATCATCGCGCCGTCGGTCGGGTCGGGCGCAACGCGCCGCCTTCAGAACCTCGGATCGATTCAGAACACCGGCTGGGAATTCACCGTCGGCGGGCAGATCATCGACCGAAAACAGTTCGCGATGGACTTCCACTTCGCCACCGCGCTCAACTCGAACGTCGTCAAGAGCCTTGGTAACACGCCGCCGCAAATCGGCACGACGAACTGGATCGTCGAGGGCTACCCGATTCGCAGCCTGTGGGCGATTCCGATTCTCGGGTGGCACGACGACAACCACGACGGGATTCTCACCGCGAACGAGATCGATGTGAAGTACGACACCCTGTACGACAACACGATCGATCCGGTGACCGGCAAGCCGAAGCACTCTGTCGCCGGCGTCGGTGACTATCGTGGCTACGCCGAGCCGCGCTACCTCACGACCTTCACGCCCGGACTCGAGTTCCTCAATCACCGCCTCCGTCTGCAGAGCCTCTTCGACTGGCGTGGCGGCAACAAGTGGTACAACCAGACAGAACGCATTCGCTGCACCCGTCCGAACTGCAACGGGATGTTCAACCCGAACGCATCGTTCGAGGAACAGGCGATGGTCGTCGCGGCCAATTTCAACGCGGCAAAGACGCTCGACGGCTACTTACAGCCTGGCGCGTTCGTGAAGTGGCGCGAGGCGTCGGCGACGCTACAGCTGCCCCAGATGCTCTATTTACGCTCACGGATCAAGAATGCGTCGCTCGTCTTCACGGCGCGTAACCTCAAGACCTGGACGAACTATCGAGGCACGGATCCCGAAAGCGATTTCGGCGTCGGCGAAGGGGGCGACGCACCGTCGGAGTTCCAGACGTTCTCGCAACCCACGTATTTCATCCTTCGTTTGAACCTCGGCTTCTAACCGGACCGCGACCCATGAGACATCGAATCATGCAAGGCCGCGTGAGAGCGACCATCGTGCTCGCCGCGGCAGCAGCCTTCGTCGGATGCGATCCCAAGACCCCATTGCTCGAAGCGGTCGACCCCGACATCATCGACCCCTCATCGGTGGAATCGGCCGCCGGCGCCGTCGCCGTGCGCAACGGTGCCCTGGCGCGACTGCGCGCCGCGACAGCTGACGATGAAAGCACGTGGCTGTTCGGTGGCCTGCTCGTCGACGAGTGGGCGACGAGCTCCACCTTCGTCCAGAATGACGAGACGGACCAGCGTCAAACCAAGCTCGATAACGCGACCGTCCAGGGTGAGCTGCGCGCGCTGTACCGCGTTCGTACGTCGGCCAATCAGGCGATCGCGTTGTTGAACAAGTATCGCCCGCAACCCGTGTCGGATGTCGCCGAGATGTACTTCGCGCGCGGCTTTGCTGAGCTGCAGTTGGCATCGGACTTTTGCAACGGCATCCCGCTCACCGACGGCACTGGCCAGGAGATCGTTTATGGCGCGCCGCTGACGGTCAAGGAAGTATTCACCGTGGCCGTCGCGTCGTTCGACTCGGCGATCACGATCGCCAACGGGACGGACAACGCGAGCGTCACGATCAATCGCGCGGCACGAATAGGCAAGGCGCGCGCGCTCCTTGGCATCGGTCTCGACAAAGCTGCCGATGCGGCGGCGGCTGTCGCCGGAATCCCGACGACTTTCCGCTACGACGTCACCGCGTCGCTCACCGGCGGAAACAACATTCTGTGGTCGCAGCCCGCGGGATCGAATCGCTACACCGTGAGCGACAGCCTCCAGGGTAACAACCGAAGCATTCTCGTGAAGAATGCCACGCCCTTCCTCTCGGCGAAGGATCCGCGCGTCCCGGCGCATTACAAGATCGCGAGCAACGGCAAGGACACCGTCAAGTCGCAGGACGGGAATACCTACGTGATCCAGGTCGACAGCTTATGGGGTCAGACCTCGGCGGTCGCTCTCGTCCACGGACTCGATGCCCGGCTGATCGAGGCGGAGGCGGCGCTGAAGGCGGGCAATGCGGCGCAGATGATGACGATCCTCAACGCGTTGCGGGCTTCGCCGCTACAGATCACGGCTCCAAGTCCAACGGCATCGGGAACGCATCCGGGATGGACCACTCCGGTCATGGCCGCGCTCACCGACCCGGGAACGCAGGATGGACGTGTACGACTGCTGTTTCGCGAGAAAGCGTTCTGGCAATTCGGCCGCGGACACCGCCTCGGTGATCTGCGCCGGCTGATTCGCGATTATGGCCGCGCGGCAGATGGCTCCGACACGTTCCCGATCGGCACGCACTACAAGGGAGGAACCTTCGGGCCAGATTTGAACCTGCCGGTGACCAGCGACGAGCAGGTCGGAAACCCCAGCTTCAGTGGGTGCCTCGATCGTAAGGCGTAAGGGGTACGAGTCGTCATCTTGAGTGAAGCGAAGGACCTATTCTCCAGGGCTGGGATCCAGTCAAGGACAATAGGTCCTTCGCTCGCGTTGCTCGCTCAGGATGAGAGGTGATGTCTCGCCTTCAGGGTCGCGAGCGCTTCGCGCGCTTGCTCCGCTGCAGGCGTGCCTGGCATGCGCTCGATCAACCGCCGTAGCTCGACCATCGCGCGTCCCGGCTCGTTGAGTGGACCCGCGTACAGATCAACGAGCCGATGGGTCGCGTAGACAAAATCGCCGACTCCCGCGCGTGGGATGCGCTGCACCTCGGCGAGCAGCTGAGCGGCGCGGATATGGTTGGCCCTTTCGCGCGAGTAAAGCTCTGCCGCACGAACGCGAGGCTTTACTGCGTCAGGGTTTCCCTGAACGATTGCCTCGAACGATGCTAGCGCGTCATCGATTTGGCCGCGCATCACGAGTGACTGCTCAAACGAGTATTGTTCTTCGTAAGGCGTGGTCGCGCCGTCGACCATGACGTGCTTCCAACCTTGCCCTACGGCCCTGCTGACCAGCAGTCCCGAAAATCCTGTCACCGCACCGAGTACGGCGCTCACGCCGAGGGCCTCGATCCATTGCCACAACGACGCGCTGGCACCGCCTGACGCCATGGTGAAGCTGATCGCGCCGATCGTGATACCGAATACCATGAGCCCATACGCCCAGGCGCGTACCAGATCCGCCGCCGCCGCGCCGTGTCGGTCGAAGAGGGTCGTCTTGTAGCCGGCTGGTTGCTCCACGCGTTCGAACTCCTCGCCCCGAATCAAGATGCTCGTCCCGAAGCTGGTGACGACTTTAAAGGACTACAATCGAAGGCAATTCGTTTCGGATTTGACCGCGGGGCTGATTGTCGGCGTCGTGGCGATTCCTCTTGCCATCGCCTTCGCCATCGCGAGCGGCCTCACGCCGCAGCGTGGCCTTTATACCACGATCGTCGCCGGCTTCCTGATCTCGGTGCTCGGCGGCTCACGCGTTCAAATCGGCGGGCCGACCGGCGCGTTCGTCGTGATTGTCTACGGCATCGTGCAGAAGTACGGCGTGGACGGGCTGACCATCGCCACCACCATGGCCGGCATCCTGCTCATCGTGCTCGGCGTCAGCCGCATGGGGAACGCCATCAAGTTCATTCCCCATTCGGTGACGATTGGCTTCACCAGCGCCATCGGCCTCACGATCCTCGTTCAGCAGCTCGATGCCGCCTTCGGTCTCGCCAAAGCCGCGTATCCGGCGCACCCGATCGAACGGATCGTGGCGTACGCACACAACGCCGGTACGGCCAACGGGTATGCCGCCGCGGTATGCGCGGCAACGCTCGCCATTCTATTGGTGTGGCCCCGTATCAGCCGGACCGTCCCGGCGCCCTTTGTGGCGTTGATCGCCACCACCGTCGCTGTCCGATTGCTGCACCTGCCCGTGGTCACCGTGGGAGAGCGCTTTGGTCACCTGCAGGGCGGGCTCCCGATGCCGACGCTACCTCACGTGGATTTCGGCACACTGCGCGAGCTGGTGCTTCCAGCCTGCACGATTGCCGGCCTTGGGGCGATCGAATCGTTGCTGTCGGCCGTGGTCGCTGACGGCATGATCAGTGGACGCCATCGCCCGAACATGGAGCTTGTGGCGCAGGGCGTCGCCAACGTCGTGACGCCGATTCTCGGCGGAATGCCGGCCACAGGCGCCATCGCCCGCACCGCCACGAACGTCAAAGCCGGCGGCAGAACACCCATCGCCGGAATCATCCACTCGCTGACTGTGCTTTTGATCACACTGGCGTTTGGGGCTTGGGCCGAAATCATCCCGCTCGCCACTCTCGCCGGTATTCTCCTCGTCGTGGCGTACCGGATGATGGAATGGCGCGTCGTCCGCGCCGAGCTTCGGGGCCCGCGGAGCGACGCCGTCGTGCTCGTGGCGGTATTCGCGCTCACCCTACTCGTCGACCTTACCGTCGGTATCGGGGTCGGCGTGGTACTGGCGTCGCTCCTTTTTGTGCGGCGTATGGCGGCGATGACCGAAGTCCGCTCTTTGACGGAGCTCAACGATTCGGACGAGGACGCGACGGACGAGCTCCTGCCGCGCGAGTCGATTCCGCCCGGCGTAGAGGTTTACGACGTGGCGGGCCCGTTCTTTTTCGGGGCCGCTGAGCAGTTCAAGGACACCTTGGCGGCTATCTCGAAAAAGCCGCGAGTGCTCGTGGTGAGGATGCGACGCGTTCCGTTTATCGACTCCACCGGGTTGAACGTGCTGCGTGATCTGGTCCGTCGAACGCAGCGCGACGGAACCACGGTGATCCTGGCTGAGATCCAAGAACAACCGAGGCAGGCGATCCAGCGTGGCGGACTGGTCGAGATGGTCGGCGGCGACCACGTCGTCGGGTCCCTCGACCTGGCCATCGCGATGAGCGGCCAAATTGCTTTGGATAAGCCAAAAACACGCCGGACACCGGTCGCCTAGGCACATCGTCCATCGGGGCATGCGCCTGTTCACGTGTCCAAATTGCAGCCGGGAACGTCGTCGGGCTGCAACGTGTTTAGCTTTGGCAAAGGGAGCGACCACAGCGGCACCGTGACTCGGCCGACGGGTAGCGTAGACCGATTGTTTTGGGGGGCACGTCCTTTGCCCGCGCTCTCCCAGGCTGAGCCTCGAGTCGCTCGGGTTTGGCAGCAGTTGGAACGACAATTTGTTGCGGCTTAGTCCGCGGGGCTTTCATGGCTCGACTCGGGTTGCGCAAGGCGCTTTTCGCGACGCCCCTTCTGGTGCTTGCGACCTCCCTCAGCGCCGGCGCTCAGGAATACTTCGGACGGAACAAGGTCCAGTACGAGACGTTCGACTGGAAAATCCTCAAGTCCGAGCACTTCGATAACTTCTTCTACCCGCCCGAGTCGACGATTGTACGCGACGCCGCCCGCATGGCGGAGCGCTGGTACAGCCGCCACACCGACACCTTCCGGCACGCGTTCGACCGCAAGTCGCTCGTCTTCTACGCCGACCACCCGGACTTCGAGCAGACGAACGTCGTCGGTGAGTCGCTCGAGGAAGGAACGGGCGGCGTCACCGAGTCGAATCGAACCCGCGTCATCATGCCGTTCACCGGCATCTATGCGGACAACGATCACGTCCTCGGCCACGAGCTCGTGCACGTCTTCCAGTACAACATCGCCGAGGGTACTCCGGGCGGCGGCTTGATGCGCCTCGACGCTCTGCCCCTCTGGCTCATCGAAGGCATGGCCGAGTACTTCTCGCTCGGCCGCGAAGATCCGCTCACGGCGATGTGGATGCGCGACGCTGTCATGCGGAACAAGTTCCCCACCATCAAACAGCTGACGACGGACCCGCGCTTCTTCCCGTATCGCTACGGTCAGGCGCTCTGGGCGTACGTCGGCGGACGCTGGGGCGACCGATCGATCGTCGAGGTCTACCGCGCCGCGTTGCGGCTCGGCTGGGACGCCGCCCTCGTGCGCGTCCTTGGTGAGAACCAGGACTCACTGTCGAAGGACTGGGCGGCGGCCAACCGCGCCATGTACCTGCCGCAGATCGCCGGACGCACCCATCCCGATAGCGCGGGCGCGACGATCGTCGGCATGGATCGAACGGGCGATTACAACCTCGCCCCGACGATCAGCCCGGACGGGAAGCTCTTCGCTTTCTTCTCGAGCCGTAATCTGTTCAGCATCGACTTGTTCCTCGGCGACGCGCGGACCGGCAAGGTGATCAAGAAGCTGGCGGGTCCGTCGAGCGATCCGCACTTCGACGCGATCAGCTTCATCAATTCGGCGGGCGACTGGTCGCCCGACGCGAGCAAGTTTGCGTTCATCGTGTACGCGGAAGGGGCAAACGAGATCGCAATCCTCGACACGAAGTCGACGAACGTCGAACGGCGCATCAAGCTGCCGGGCATCGGCGCGGTGAGTCACGTGTCGTGGTCGCCGGACGGCAACTCGCTCGCCTTCTCCGGTCAGGCCGGGGGCATCAGCGATCTGTATCTCCTCGACCTCAAGGCCGAGAAGATCACGCAGTTGACGAACGACAAGTACGCCGACATCCAGCCCACGTGGTCGCCGGACGGCAAGACGATCGCCTTCTCGACCGACCGCGGGCCTCAGACCGACTTCAACACGCTCAAGTTCTCGCCGCTGCAGCTGGCGACATACGACATTGCGACAGGGCGCATCAGCGTTTTCTCGCCATTCGCGCACGGCAAGCACATCAACCCGCAATTCTCGCCGGACGGCAAAGACCTGTTCTTCGTGTCCGACCAGGACGGTTTCGCCGACATCTATCGGCTGAACTTGGCCACGGCCCAGGTCTTCCGCGTGACGAACGTCTCGACGGGTGTCAGTGGCATCACCACGGTATCGCCGGCAATCTCCGTTTCGCGGCAGACCGGCCGTCTCCTCTTCAACACGTTCTACAATCAGGGTAACGAGATCCGCGGGCTCGAGCCGTCGCAGACGGCCGGTACGCCGATCACTCCGTCAGCCGCGGCCACGACGGCCGAAGGCGCGCAACTTCCCCCGCCGCAGATCACGCGCAGCTTGGTGATGGGCTACCTCGCCGATGCGACGAGCGGATTGCCCTCGGGCAATGAATTCCAGGTCCAGCCGTACCACTCATCGTTCTCACTCGACGCAATCGGCCAGCCGAGCCTCGGCGTGACCGCGGGCGGACCATTCGGCACCGGCGTCGCGGGCGGCGTGTCGATGATCTTCGGCGATCAGTTGAGCGACCGACAGATCTTCACCGCGATCCAAGCCAACGGCACGGTCAAAGACATCGGCGGCGCGCTGCAGTACTACAACATGAAGTACCGGTGGAATTACGGCGCGGGGATCCAACACATCCCGTATCTGACGGGCGGGGTGTTTCTCGATACCGCGACGGTGGCCGGAGGTGGAGGCTACAGCGTCAACCAGTTGCTGCAACGCATCTATATCGATCAGGCGGCGGTGTTCACGCAGTATCCCTTCTCGACGACGCGCCGCTTCGAGTTTACGGCCAACCTCACTCGATACGGATTCGACACACAGCTGCTGCGCACGATCTTCAACGGCGCGAATGTGATCGTCGATGAACAGAACACCACGCTGCCAAACCAGTACAAGCCCGTCTGGTTCGCCGAACCGACGGTGGCCTTTGTCGGAGACAATTCGTTCGCGGCCTTCACATCTCCAGTGCAAGGTGAACGCTACCGAATTCAATACACGCTGACTTCGGGCTCGGTCACGTATCACACGGCGCTTCTCGATTACCGCAAATACTTCTTCTTCCGGCCGTTCACCCTGGCAGTCCGAGGGATGTCACTCGGCAGCTACGGCAACGGCGCGGAAGACATCAATACGACGTGGCCGTTGTATCTCGGCGAAGAAACGTGGATGCGCGGCTATGGCTACAACTCGTTCACGAGCGACGAGTGCGTCGTCACCGGCGGGACTGCGCAGGCCGTGGCGACGGGCTGTCCGGTGTTCCAACGCCTCTTCGGCAGCAAGATCGGCATTCTGAATACTGAATTCCGAATTCCGCTGTTCGGCACCGAGGGCTTCGGCCTTCTGAACTTCCCGTTCCTGCCAACGGAAGTCTCGCCCTTCTTCGATGCCGGCGTCTCGTACACGAACGCGCAGAATCCGGACTGGAGAATCACGACGTCAGCCAACAGCATTCCGAATTGCGGCAATTCGTCGTCGTTTGGGCTCACGCAACAGCAGTCGCTTTATCCGTGCGCCGACCGCATCCCGGTCTTCAGCGCCGGCCTCTCGATGCGCTTCAACTTGATGGGTTACGCGATCATGGAAGCCTACATCGCCCACCCGTTCCAGCGTCCGACGAAAAGCTCGGTCTGGGGATTCCAGCTTTCGCCGGGATGGTGACGGGACTTCGAAAGACGGGGAGCACAGGCGCTGCGCGGCCCGTGCTCCCAGCGAGCGCCAGCGAGCGTGCACCCAAGACTTACCGCCAATCGTATAACGCGCGATACACCGCCAAATTCCTCTGCACTACCCTCACGTACTCTCGCGTCTCGACAAACGGGATTCGCTCCGTGAACATCTCCGGATCGTCCGAGCCCGGCCGCGCTGACCAGCGTTCCACGCGCGAGCCGCCGGCGTTATAGGCGGCGAGAACGCGCGGCAATGGGCCGTATTGCTTCCGATACGTGGCGAGGTGCGCGGTGCCAAGTTGGAGATTCGCGTCGGCGTCGAGCAGCAGCGCGGGATACCAGACCGGGAAGTCGAGCGACCGCGCGACATCCTGACCGACCGACGGAAGGACCTGCATCAACCCTCGAGCGTCGGCGGCTGAGACGGCGCGCGGATTGAAGCTGGATTCCTGCCGAATAATGGCGGCGACGAGCGCCGGCTCGAGTTCTTGGGCCTTGGCCGCCCGGGCAAGCTCGTCGCGATCGACCACCGGATACACGATCCGCATCACACGCTCGTCGCGCTGGCCAGATTCGGCAAGCTTCTGGGCGACGCGAATCGCGCGCGAGGATTGATCCAATGCCAGGAAGGCGTCCGCCGAGGCTAATGCACGATCGGTCGACGAACCCGCGCGTTCTTCGAGCGCGTCCATCTCGAACCGCGCCTCGACATCCATGCCGAGCCGCTGGAGCAGTTTGACGCGGGCCACCGCACTGTCGACCGCGGCGACGCGTGACAAGCGTGTCGCGCTACCGGCTGTTGGCTGGGCGGGCGATGGAACCCGCTCGCCGAGTCGCTGGGCGCTTGTGACGGTGTAATACGAGATCGATGGCTGGCTGAGCACTCCACGCCAACGCTCCGTCGCTAGCCGGTCGTCGCCCGCCGCTTTCCAGGCGCGTCCACTCCAGTATCGCGCCGCGCCGACGACGTCGGAGCGGGGATAGCGCGCGACGAGCGAGTCGAGCTCGCGCGCGGCCT